>JBBRFU010000123.1:0-11066 GCA_038241315.1 Acidimicrobiales bacterium
GAGGCCGAGGGGGCGGTCAGCCGCCTCACCATTCCCCTGGTGCGCCGTGACCACCTCGACGCGCTGCTGGCCGAGGTGCTCCCCGCCGCGGCGGGCCACCCCGCGGTGATCCCCGCGCCCTCGGCGGCCCGGCGCCGGGCGTGGCTGCGGCGCGTGGGCCCGGTGGTGGTCGTCGCCGCGGTGGTGCTGGCCGTCGGCCGCTCGCCGTGGGCCCTCCTCGTCCTCGGCCTGGTGGTGCCGGCGGCGGCGTGGGCGGAGCTGGCCTTCCGGAACCTCGGCCACGCGTCCACCCCCACGGTGGTGCTGGCCCGCGGGGGCGGGTTCATCCGGGAGACCGCCTTCGTGCCGGTGGCCAAGGCCCAGAGCACCCGCCTGCAGACGTCACCGTTCCAGCGGCGCCTGGGGCTGGCCACGCTGTCGATCGACGTGGCCGGTCGGGGCGGCACCCCCACGGTGGCCGACGGCGACGCCGCCCGCCTCACCGACCTGCGGCGCACCGCGTTGCGGGCCCCGGCGGCGCGGGCCGACGAGGAGGCCGTGCGACGCCGATCGGGACCGGCGCGGCAGGCCCCGCCGCCTGCGGACCCGCCGGAGACCGGCGACGGCGGCGCCAACTAGCGTCGCAGTCCGTGATCCTCTCCGACCGCAGCATCCGCGAAGCCCTGGCGTCGGGCCGCATCGAGATCGACCCGCTCGACGAGGCCAACGTGCAGCCGTCGTCGGTCGACCTCACCATCGACCGCTACTTCCGGGTGTTCCGCAACCACACCGCCGGGATCATCGACGTGAAGGAGAACCTCGAGGACCTCACCGAGCTCATCGAGATCCCCGACGACCCCGACCGGGCCTTCATGCTGCACCCCGGCGAGTTCGTGCTCGGGTCCACGGCCGAGCGGATCAAGCTGCCCACCGACCTGGTGGGCCGGCTGGAGGGCAAGTCGAGCCTCGGCCGGCTGGGCCTGCTCATCCACTCCACCGCCGGCTTCATCGACGCCGGCTGGAACGGCCACGTCACCCTCGAGCTGTCGAACATCGCCACCCTGCCGATCACGCTCTACCCGGGCATGAAGATCGGCCAGATCAGCTTCCTCGCCATGACCACCCCGGCCGACGTGCCCTACGGCTCGGCCGCGGTGCGCTCGAAGTACCAGGGCCAGCGGGGGCCGACGCCGTCGCGCTACTGGGAGAACTTCTCCGAGCCCAGCTGATCGCCCGAGCTGATCGGCAGCTGATCCCGCAGAGCCGGCCGTTCGGGTGCCGGGGTGAGCCCGCTGGCGGGCCGGTCAGCGGGGGCCGTCGACCGTCAGGTGGTCCTTGGCGTGGGGCCCGTCGACCAGGATCGTCTGGCCGTCGGACAGGGTCACCGAGGCGGCCCGGCCGTCGCACAGGTCGATCACCGAGACCTCGAGGCCGGTGCGGGTGTCGAGCAGCCCGCCGTGGTCGGAGACCGTGAGGCGGCGGGGCCGGCCGTAGGCGACCACGAGCAGCCCGAGCACGCACGTGAGGGCCATGCCTCGCTCGTCGGCGGCCACGGCCTCGCTCCACATCAGCACCGTGAGCATGTTGATCACCGCGTGGCCGACGGCCATGGGCACGATGGAGCCCGACCGGTAGACCAGCAGGGCCGACAGGGCGGCGAAGGAGATGAACGGCAGGGCCGAGGCCACCGAGTCCATCTGCTCGACGTGGCCCGGGAGGACGACGAACCACACGCCGGCCAGGGCCAGGCCGGCGATGCGAGCCCAGTCGGCACGCACGCCGCCGAGGCGCAGGCCGGCGGCGACCACGGCCGGGATGGCCAGGCGGTAGACGAGCTCCTCGCCCGCCGAGGCGGCGAGCAGCCCGACCCACAGGCCGATCTGGTCCCGCTGGGCGAAGACGGCGCCGAGCACCGGCAGGAGGATGGCGATGGTGATCCAGTAGCCGATGGCGGCCGTGCGGTGGGTGGAGCGCCCGAGCAGGCGCTCACCGCAGGCGACGGCGAGGGCGAGGGCGGGGATGGTGGAGAGCGGGAGGTCCAGCGAGCCGATCGGGATCGTGGGCACGAGGCCGGCGACCGACAGGACCTCGACGAAGGTGGTGAAGGCGGCCATGGCCAGCACGAGCCGCCGGCGCGACCCCACGGGCGCGTCGTCGGCCAGGGCGCGCGGCTCGGTCCCGGTCACGCCGGGCAGCTCGGGCAGCGGCCAGGTGCGTCGGGGGACGGGCAGCGACGTCATCAGGTGGCAGCCAGCGGGGCGAGCTCGGCGGGGGCGGCGATCGGCTCGGCGGCGACGGTGGCCTCGAGGGCGGCGACCGCCACCTCGATCATGTCGTCGGTGGGCTCGTTGGTGGTGATGGTCTGGAGCCAGGAGCCGGGGGCCATGAGGATCTTGCCCACCAGCTGGTGCTGGTGGCGGCCGGCGAACTTGATCGCCTCGTAGGCCACGCCCGCCACGAGGGGCAGGCCGAGGATGCGGGACGCCACGAGGACGCCCCAGCTCGGCTCGCCCACCAGCGCGTGGGCGAAGATGGTGACCAGGACGACCACCAGCAGGAAGGCGGTGCCGCAGCGGGGGTGGCGGCGGTCGAACCGGCGGATCTGCTCGGCCTCGAGGGGCACCCGGTGCTCGAAGGCGTGGATCGTCATGTGCTCGGCGCCGTGGTAGGCGAACACCCGGGCGATCTGGGCGGAGCGACCGAGCAGCGCCAGGTAGGTCACCAGGATGGCCAGGCGGATGAGCCCCTCCACGACGGAGAAGGCGAGCGGGTCGGTGATGCCGACGGCCTTCACGACCACGGCGGGGAGCAGGCCGAAGATGCCGAAGACGGCCAGGAGGGCGATGGCGACGGTGAGGGCCAGGCCACGCTTGGAGTAGCCGTCGCCGGACTCGTCGCCCCGCTCCTGCGCGGCCCACAGGGTGGCGCGGGTGCCGAGCGTGGCCGTCTCGCCGAGGGCGAGGACGCCGCGCACCAGGGGCAGCCGACGCCAGGGCGCCAGGGCGGTGGGGAGGGTGCGGCTGGTGGTGGCGATGGTGCCGTCGGTGCGGCGCACCGCCGCGCCCCAGGACGCACCCCGACGCATCATCACGCCCTCGAGCAGGGCCTGGCCGCCGATCGGGCCGACCGACTCGTCGATGCCGAGCGTGGCGGGGGTGGGGTTCGGGGAGGACCCCCGGTCATCGGCCACGCGTGTCCCTCCGTCTCGACCGCGCTGAGCGACCGGTTCCCGGCCGATCCTACGGATCGTGATGTCGACTTGTCTAGGCCGTATGGCCTATTGCCCACTCTACGGAGCCGACGACCGCGATGTGCAGCAGACTGTTCACGCAACGTGCGAGCCGTCGGTCTCCGCTGCGAAACGGCTGGTCAGCGGCCTGCCGGGACCGATGCGCGGGATCGCCCGGAACGGTTCAGGGGGTCGCGGCGCCGGCGGATCGCCGGGCGAGGCGGTCGTCGCCGTCACGCACGGCGAGGGCGTCGTGGAGCGCGGCCTGGAGGTCGCGGGCGTGGAAGGGGCGGGCCAGGAAGGCGTCGGCGCCGGCCTGCCAGGCCAGCCGGCCGCCGGCCGGGCCGGTGCCGACCACCACCACCCGGGCGGCCTGGGCCGCGTCGTCGGGCCGGGCTCGGAGGCGGGCCAGGACCTCGAGGTTGGCGGCGCCGAGGTCGAGCACGACGGCATCGGCGCCGCCGGCCACCACGGCCTCGGCCACGTCGAGCTCGGCGTCGAGCCGCACGGCGCGGAGGCCGGCGGCCTCCGCCACCCGCGCCAGCACCTCGCGCCCGTCGTCGTCACCGCAGGCGACGACGACGCTGCGGGCCTCGACCGGCGCCTCGGGCACCGGCGCGTCGGCCGGTGCCTCCGCCCGCTGGTCGATCACCCGGGCTCAGTCCTCGACGGTCTCGAACAGGTCGGACCCGCCGGTGCCGGCCTTGGGGAGCAGGGCATCGACCCGGTGCGCCTCGCCCTCCTCGATGGCCTCGAGCAGGTGCATGGCGATGTCGGCCACCTTGACGTCGTCGTTGCCCAGGCCCTTCACGCCGTCGTCGATCATGATGTAGCAGAAGGGGCAGGCGGTGGCGACGCGGCCGGCGCCGGTCTCCAGCAGCTGCTCGGAGCGGGCGTCGTTGATCTTGGTGCCCACCGTCTCCTCCATCCACATGCGGGCGCCGCCGGCGCCGCAGCACATGCCCTTGGTGCCGTTGGCGCTGGCCTCCACGATCTCGATGCCGGCCAGGCTGCCGATGACGTTGCGGGGGGAGAGGTAGACGTCGTTGTGGCGGCCGAGGTAGCAGGAGTCGTGGTACACCACGCGCTCCTCGAGCTTGGCCTCGGAGAGGTCGAGCTTGCCCTGGTCGATGAGCCACTCCAGGAACTGGCTGTGGTGCACCACCTCGTAGTGCCCGCCGAGCTGGGGGTACTCGTTCATCAGGGTGTTGAAGCAGTGGGGGCACTGCGTGATGATCTTCTTCACGCCCATGCCGTCGAGGGTCTCGATGTTCTGCATGGCGAGCATCTGGAAGATGTACTCGTTGCCCGAGCGGCGGGCGGAGTCACCGGTGCAGTTCTCGTTGGGGCCGAGGATGGCGAAGTCGATGTCGGCCCGCTTCATCAGCTTGGCCATGGCCTGGGTGACCTTCTGGTTCTTGTCGTCGAAGCTGCCGGCGCAGCCCACCCAGTAGAGGTACTCGTGGTCGAACGAGGTCTCGCTGCCGTCGAGGATCGGCACGTCGTCGACCTTCGAGGTCCAAGCGGCGCGGTCGCTCTGGCTCATGCCCCAGGGGTTGCCGCTGTTCTCCATGCCCCGGAAGGCGCTGCCCAGCTCGGTGGGGAAGCTGCTCTCCATCAAGGTGAGGTAGCGGCGCATGTCGAGGATCTTGTCGAGGATCTCGATGTTGACCGGGCAGATCTCGTCGCACGCCTTGCACGAGGTGCAGGCCCAGACCTCGTCGGGGGTGATCCGGTCGAACACCGAGTTGGAGCTGATGGTGATCTCGGGGTCGGTGCCGATGGGGGGCGACACCACCGGGGTGCCGGAGGCGGCCATGACCTCGCCGGTCTTGAGCACGATCTCGCGGGGGTCGAGCGACTTGCCGGTGGCGTGGGCCGGGCACACGCTGGTGCAGCGGCCGCACATGGTGCAGGCGTCGGTGTCGAGCAGCTGCTTCCAGGTGAAGTCCTCCACCACGGAGGCGCCGAAGCTCTCGAGCTCGGTCTCCATGAGGTTGGGCATCGGCCGCATGGCGCCCTTGGGACGCTCACGGTCGCGGAGGTACATGTTCAGCGGCGACGTGAACATGTGCCGCATCATCGTGACCGGGAGGATCACCAGGAAGGTGAGGAAGGCGAAGACGTGGGCCAGCCACCAGATCTGGTGGCCGCCCGAGAGCGTGCTGCTGCCGTCGATCACCGTGGCGATGGGGTAGGCCACGAACGACCAGCGCTCGTAGTCGGGGGTGTCCTCGAGGGCGATGCGCCAGGCCTCGGCGCCGAAGCCGGTGACGGCGAGCGCCAGCAGCGTGCCCAGGCCGAGGACGTGGTCGGCCTTGCTCTTGATCCGGATCCGGTACGGGCGGAACACGTAGCGGCGCAGCAGGGCCCAGACGACGCCCACGAAGAGCGCCAGGCCGGCTGCGTCGCCCACCGCCGAGTACGCCTGGTAGGTGCGACCGTTGAGGAACTTCCAGCTCTCGGGGACCTGGTGGTTGATCTCGAGGATGGTGGTGACGGCCAGCAGGATCAGGAACGAGAAGTACAGGAGGCTGTGCATGATCCCGGCGGCGGGGTCTCGCAGCAGCGTCTGCATGTAGACGCCGGAGCGGAAGTCGCCGAAGCGGCGCTTGGCGTTCTCCGGCGTGGTCTTGCGGTTGTCGGGGGCGCCCCGCTCCCAGTTCTTCACCCGGTGGGAGAACATCACGGCGCCGTAGACGATCAGCAGCGGCACCACGATGTAGAACGCCAGCTTGATCCCGCTCGGGATGTTGACGAAGACCTCGCGCTGCACCTCGGCGTCGTCGTGCCAGTCGAGGAGCAGCGGGGCGACACCCGAACCGGCCATGAAGGTGGCGATGGCCACCCCCAGCCCGATGACCAGGTGATGAGGCTTGATCCGCTTCGCAGCGTCGGGGGTCTCTTCGGTAGCCATAGCAGCGCGAAACCTACTCGCGCGGGTCGGGCGCCACCGAAACCCCCGGGGGGCGTCGGACGGGACCCGATGCCAGGTCAGCCGTAGATCTGGCGGTCCAGCTCGCGCACCCGTGCGGCGAGCTGGTTGAGGAGCTTGTGCGAGAGCCCGGGCACCTCTTCGAGGACGCCGCTGAACTCGCGAGCGCTGAGCACCAGCAGGGTGATCGGCGTGTCGGCGGTGACGGTGGCGGTGCGGGGGCCGTGGTCCAGCAGGGACAGCTCGCCGACGGCGTCGCCGGGGCCGAGGGTGCCGACCTTGCGGCCGTTGCGCTTCACCGTGGCGGTGCCGTCGATGACGAAGAACGCCTCCCGGCCGGCGTCGCCCTGGTCCACCAGGACGGTGCCCGCGTCGCGGGTGATCTCGTTGGACGCCTTGGCGATGCGCTGGAGGTCCCGCTTGTTGAGCGCGGAGAAGAGCGAGATCTCGCTCAGGTGTTCGAGGTGCTTGGTGCGGGAGGCCATGGCGGCGAAGTGTAGGGAGTCGACCACGCACGTGCCCGGGATGGCGCGGCGAGGACCGAGCGCCCCGGTTCCTCACATCGGCGCCGTCGCGGCCGATGGCCTCGTCGTGACGCTCCGCCCTCGCGGGTGGAGCCGATCGCGAGGCGAGCGCCCGTCCGTCCCCCCGAGGGGCCCGGGTGCTCGGGTTCCTCGACAGTCCGATGAGCGCCGGGGGCGCGGAAAGAGGTGCGGCGGATGCCGAAGACCCGAAGCCGACTGCTGGTGAGCGTGCTCGCTGCCGCCGCCACGCTGTTCACCCTGCTGCCCGTCGGCACCGACGTCGCCGGCGCGGTCGCGCCGGCCGACGCCCCGAGCGGCCTGACGCCCAACGGCGAGAACGTCGGCGGCAACCCGCAGCTCAGCTGGGACCGGGTGGCCGGCGCGGCCC
Organism: Acidimicrobiales bacterium; assembly: GCA_038241315.1. Lineage (GTDB taxonomy): Bacteria > Actinomycetota > Acidimicrobiia > Acidimicrobiales > Iamiaceae > Aquihabitans. The sequence continues at coordinate 7,056 of JBBRFU010000123.1, forward strand.
GCTACCGGCTCGTGATCGACAACGACGACAGCTTCGCGAGCCCCATCACCGACACCATCACCTACAACTCGAGCTACTCGCCGCCGGCGCTGCTGCCGGTGGGCACGCTGTACTGGCGCGTGGCCGGCCTCGACACCGGCAGCGGCCAGGGACCCTGGTCCACCGTGGCGACCTTCACCCGCTTCATGGACGCCCCCGTGGCGCTGGCCCCGGCCAACGGCGCAGCGATCGACTACCCCGGGACCTCGCCGACCTTCTCCTGGACACCGACGCCCGCCACCAAGAGCTACGTGCTCGAGGTCGACGACGCGCCGAACTTCCCCACCCCGACGCGGATCGTGACGCGGACCACCTCGCACACGCCGTTGCAGCTCGAGGCGCCCGGCCAGACCTACTACTGGCGCGTGCGGAGCTCCTCGCTCACCAACGGCCTGGGCATCAACTCCGATTGGTCCGACGTCCGCAGCTTCGACCTCGAGTGGGCGTGGCAGGACGGCATCCGACGCCAGGCTCCCGTGCCGATGTTCCCCACCGTCGACCAGATCGTCACCGACGTGGCCTTCGAGTGGAAGCCGGTCCCCGGCGCCACGGCCTACAACCTCGAGGCCGACCCAAGCATCGGGTTCAGTGACCCCTTGCTGCGAGCCACCAACGTGCACAGCAGCCGCTACAGCTACCGCGACTCCCTCTACAACACCACGTACTGGTGGCGGGTCCAGGCCGTGGACCCGGAGGGCAACCTCAGCCCGTGGAGCCAGCCCCAGAAGTTCACCCGGAGCTGGCTCGCCGCCCCGACCCAGGTCTTCCCCGCGGACGCCGCGGCGCCGACGTCGGGCACCGACCTCCGGTTCGAGTGGACGGAGGTGGACCACGCCTCCCGCTACGAGATCCACACGAGCAGCAACGAGTTCTTCTCGACCTTCTCCCGCTGCCTCACGACCGCCACCAGGATCTACGCCGGCACCAGCTGCAACCCCGGCTTCGCGAGCGGCGAGGACTTCTTCTGGCGGGTCCGTGCCCTCGACGAGGGTGCCGAGACCACCATCCTCGGGGTGTGGTCCCCCACCCGCTCGCACGAGGGTCACACCTCCCGCCCGGTCGTGCCGGGCGCCTTCGTGCCCACCGCCACCCCGGCCCGCAACCTCCCGGCCGACTGCGCCTCTGGCTGCGATCCCCTGGTGGCGACGCCGACCTTCAGCTGGTCCGGCACCCCCGGGGCGACCTCGTACCGCCTGTTCCTCGCGCTGGACGCGAACTTCACCACGGTGGTCCGGACCTACAACCTGGGCAACCAGACGACCTACACCCCCGTCGAGGAGCTGCCCGACAGCGACGCCGGGGCGTCGTACTACTGGTACGTCCAGCCCTGCGCCACCCCGTCGAACTGCGGGCCGAGCCCCGCGGCCTCCCTCCCGCCGCTGCCCTCGTCGCGGTTCCGGAAGACCTCGATCCGCGTCCTGCTGACCAGCCCGGCCCAGGGCGCCACCGTCGCGAACTTCGCGCGGTTCGAGTGGGAGCCCTACGGCGAGACCACGGCGGCGGCGAACGCCGACCCGGCCCCGGGCACCACGAAGCTCGAGGCCCGGTCGTACCAGATCCAGATGTCGCGGGTGCCGACGTTCGAGACGCTGATCGACGACAAGATCGTGGACCAGCCGTTCTTCACCACCTGGGATCGCACCTACGACGAGGGCCCGGTCTACTGGCGGGTCCGGGCCATCGACGGGTCGGAGAACCGCCTGGCCTGGAGCCAGGCCACCGTGGACAGCCTTCCGAGCGAGCCTCGCACGTTCACCAAGGACTCGCCGGTGCCCATCCCCTCCGCGCCGGCCAACGGGGCGAACGCCCCCGGTTCGGCGACGGTCTCGTGGGCCCCCATCCACTTCGCCAACGGCTACGAGGTCGAGGTGTACCGGGAGGTCTCGGGTCAGCCGTCGTTCTCGGCCGCCAACCGGGTGTTCCGCGCCGTCACCCAGCAGCGCGCCGCCAGCGTCGTCCAGACGCTCCCGCCCGGCACCTACAAGTGGCGGGTCCGGCGCAGTGACGCCGACAACCGCTGGGGGGCGTGGTCCAACGACGTCTACGCGCCGACCGTCGGCGGTCCCTCGTTCACCGTGCCGCAGGCGGCGCCCGCGCTGCTCTCCCCGGCCGACAACGCGCTCACCGGCAGCAACGACCTCAGCTTCGCCTGGAGCACCGTGAACGGCGCGGCCAGCTACCGCTTCCAGCGGTCGGCCAACACGTCGTTCACCGCGAGCGTCCAGAACACCACCACCGTCATGACGTCGTACGCCCCGCCCGACCAGTGGGCGCTCGGCACCTACTACTGGCGGGTGCAGGCCCTCGACAGCTCCGACCAGGTGATGGGCACGTCGGGGTACCGACGCATCGACAAGAACGTCCTCTGGGGCGTGCCCACCGGGCTGAGTGCCTCCCGCGGTGACCGGCGGGCCAACCTGCTGTGGACCGCTCCGGCCCCGCCGCCCGCGCCGGCGACCCCGGGCACGCCGATCACCGCCTACGTGGTGACCCCCTACGTCAACGGGATCGCCCAGCCCGTCCGCGTGCTCCCGGCCACCCCGACCTCGGGCGTGATCACCGAGCTGGTGAACGGCACCACCTACACGTTCCGGGTGGCAGCCCGGAACTCGGGCGGCACCGGCCCGCAGTCGGCGCCCTCCAACCCGGTGACCCCGTCGACGGGCCCGAGCCTGCCGCCCGGCTCCGTCTACGTGCCGATCACCCCGTGCCGGGTGGTGGACACCCGGAGCGGCGCCGCCGGCTTCGGCCGGTTCGGTCCCAACCAGATCCGGGCCTACCAGGTGGCCGGCAGCAGCTCGAAGTTCCAGCAGCAGGGCGGCAAAGCCGGCGGCTGCGGGATCCCCGACGGGGCCACGGCCGTGGAGGCCTCGGTGACCGCCGTCGACCAGTCGGCCAACGGCTACTTCCGGGCCTGGCCCACGGGTGAGGCCCAGCCCAACGCCACGTTCCTCAACTTCACGAAGGGCCAGGGCACCACGAACACCGGTGCCATCAAGCTGGCCCCCACGGGCATCGAGGACCTGAACGTGGTCAACGCCGGAGCGACGGCCCACTACGTCATCGACGTGCAGGGCTACTACTTCGACTCGACGGCCGGCGCGGTCGGCGGCGGCACGGTGTACGTGCCGGTCACCCCCTGCCGGGTGGTCGACACCCGAGGCGTCGGACGGCTGACGCCGACGGCGACCCGGAACTACCAGGTGGCCGGCAGCACCGCCTTCCCGGCCCAGGGCGGCAAGTCCGGCGGCTGCGGGATCCCGCTCGAGGCCACGGCCGTCGAGGCCTCGGTGACCTCGGTGGACCAGCTGGGCAACGGCTACTTCCGGGCCTGGCCGAGCGGCGAGGCCATGCCGAACGCCACCTTCCTGAACTACACGAAGGGCCAGGGCACCACGAACACCGGTGCCATCAAGGTGTCGGCCACCAACACCACCGACCTGACGGTCCGGAACTTCGGGGCGTCGTCGCACTACGTGATCGACGTGCAGGGCTACTTCGTCGACGCCACCAGCCTGGCCGCGGTGAACGGCTCGGTGTACGTGCCGATCACGCCGTGCCGGGTGGTGGACACCCGGTCCAAGGTCGGGCCCTTCCGGCCCACCCAGACCCGCAGCTACCGGGTCGCCGGCACCTCCACCAACATCGCCAACCAGGGCGGCAAGGTCGGTGGCTGCGGGATCCCGGAGACCGCCGGGGCGGTGGAGGCCTCGGTGACGGCGCTCCAGCAGAACGCCAACGGCTACTTCCGGGCCTGGCCGGCGGGCGAGACCATGCCGAACGCCACGTTCCTGAACTACACCAAGGGCCTGGGCACCACGAACACCGGTGCCATCAAGGTGTCGACCACCAACACCTACGACCTCGCGGTGCAGAACTTCTCGGCGACGTCGGACTACGTGATCGACATCCAGGGCTACTTCGTCAGCGGCAGCTGACCAGGACCCCGCCGCTCACGACGATCGGCACGCT
>JBBRFU010000124.1:0-11001 GCA_038241315.1 Acidimicrobiales bacterium
TCGGCCACCAGCTCCTTGGCCTTCTCCGGGTCGTACTGCGGGAACCCGGGCTCCTCGACGTAGCCGATGGAGTCCTCGGCGAACGGGCCGTCGGCGATGGTGGGGAGCCCGTCGCCGATGATCTGGTTGATCTCCTTGCGGTCCCCGCCGTAGGCGAGGGCCTGGCGCATCCGGAGGTCGTCGAACGGCGGCTTCGTGTGGTTGAGCTGGACGAACGCCACCTCGGCGAAGTCCTCCGACACGAGCAGGTTGACCTTGCCGTCGTCGCGCCCGTCCTTGAACCGGTTGCCGATGTCGTCGGCGTTCGAGGTGTGGATCACGTTGACCGACCCGCTCTCGATGGCCTGGTTCCGGGCCTGGCCGTCGGGGATCGGCACGAACTCGATGCGGTCGGCGTAGGGGTACGGCTCACCGTCGGGAGCGATCTGCCAGTAGTCGGGGTTCCGCTCGGCCACGAACTTCTGGTTGGGCGTCCAGCTGGTGAAGGTGAACGGGCCGGTGCCGATCGGCTGCCGGGCGCAGTTGGTGGGATCGTCGAGCTGGGCCTGGGCCATGATGCCCATCCGGCCCGAGCTGTACAGGAACGACGGGAACGCCACCCACGGGACCGTGGTGGTGACGGTGAGCGTGGTCTCGTCGACCACGGTGGTCTCGGCGATGTTCTGCAGCGTGAAGGCGAAGAGCTGCGAGCTCCGGCCCTCGTACACGCCGCGGTAGGCGTCGATGTTGTTCTTGACGACCTCGGCGGTGAGGGGGGAGCCGTCGTGGAACTCGATGCCCTCCCGCAGGGTGATGGTCCACTCCGAGAAGTCGTCGTTGGGCTCGACCGACTGGGCGAGGTAGGGGATGTAGTCGCCCTCGGCGTTCGGCGCCGTGAGCGTGTCGTAGATGCTGCGGGCCACCTGGATGCCCGAGATGGCCAGCTGGCCCTCGGGCAGGCAGTAGCCGCCGTTGGTGTCGGCCTCCAGGCCGTAGGTGATGGTGCCGCCCCGGACGGGGTCGCCGGCCTCCTCGAGGCCGGACTCGCCGTCTTCGGCGGTCAGGCCTGCGCTCTCGAGGCCCTCACCATCCTTCTCCGAGCCGCCGTCGCCCTCCTCGCTGGCGCCGCCACAGGCGGCCGCGAGGAGGCTGAAGGCCAACAGTGCACTGATCCCGACCCTGCTCCGCCGTGAGTTCGCTCGAGATCGGTGTGGCATGGAATGTTCCCCTTGTGGTCCTGGTCGTTGCGCCGGGGCCACGGTCTGTGACCGCAGCCATGCGAGGTGACGCAGACCATAGCGGCCGATTCCAGGTGGTGGGGCTCGTTCCGGACAGAAATTGACCCGCGGGTCAATCGGGCCCTGACCAGTGGGTCAGTCCTGGTCGATCCAGATGCCGTGGAGGGCGTGGCCGGTCACCAGGCGAGCCGGCGGGGGGCCGCCGTCGTCGGGCAGGTCCGGACCGAGGATGCCGTGGACGTTGCTGGCCTCGGCCACCGCCCAGGGGGCGTAGAACAGGTAGAAGTTCCACACCTCCTTGGAGAACTGCTTGTTGATCGCCTCGTAGGCGGCCTTGCGCTTCTCCGGGTCGGGCGAGGTGCGGCCGATCTTCAGGTTCTCGTTGATCACCGGATCGTCGAAGTTGCCGAAGTTCAGCGGGTTGCCGCCGCCGCTCCACCAGTGGTAGTTGCTGTCGGGGTCTTCGCCGGGCTGCTGGCGGAAGACGGCGAGGTCGTAGTCGCCGTCGATGGTGCGCTCGATCACCACCGACTGGGCCTCGGTCTCGACGGTGATCTCCAGGCCGGCGTCCTCGAGCATGTCCCGCACGATGATGGCCGAGCGGCCGGCGATGGTGTCGGTGGAGGCGAGGAGGACCAGCTCGGTCGACAGGCCCTTGGCCTTGGCGGCGGCGATGCCCTTCTTGGCCGCCGCCAGGTCGAACTCCGGCGCACCCGGGTCCTCCAGGTAGCCCATGACCTCGGGGGCGAACGGCCCGTCGGCCAGCGTGGAGAAGCCGCCGTTGGCGAGCTCGTTCAGCTTCTCCCGGTCGATCGCCTGGGCGATGGCGATCCGGAGACCGCGGTCGGCCAGGGCCTTGTTCTCGACGTTCATCAACATGTGGCTGGTCTCGGTGCGCTCGTTGGAGACGAGCAGGTTGATGGCGTCGTCGTCCTTGAGCTGGGTGAGGCTCGAGGCCATGTCGGTCGGGCTCGACGTGTGGAGCATGTTCAGCTCGCCCGATTGCAGGGCGGCCAGGCGGGCGTCGGTGTTCGGGATGGGCCGGAAGTCGACGGCGTCGAGGTAGGGGTACGGCTTGCCGTCGGGCGCCTCCTGCCAGTACTCGGCGTTGCGCCGGACCTTCAGGCTGACGTCACGCTCCCACGACACGAAGCTGAACGGGCCGGTGCCGATCGGCTTCTCGGCGCAGTCCTTCGGATTGGCGTCGAGCTGCGCCTGGGCGAGCATGGCGATCCGGCCGGAGCCGTACAGGGCGCCGGGGAAGGCCACCCACGGCTGGCGGGTGGTCACCCGCACCGTGAGCTCGTTCACCACGTCCACCTCGGCGATGTCCATGAGGCTGAAGATGAACAGGAGGGGAGACCGGCCCTCGTACTGGCCGCGGTAGGCGTCGAGGTTGTTCTTCACCACCGTGGCGTCGAGCGCCGTGCCGTCGTGGAACGTGATGCCCGAACGCAGCGTGATCGTCCAGACCTTGTAGGTCTTGTCGGGTTCGATCGACTTGGCCAGGTACGGGGCGTAGCCGCCCTTGCCATCGGGGATGGTGAGCGGGTCGTAGATGGCCCGCACGATCTCGAGGCCCGAGGCCGCGAGCTGCGACTCCTGCAGGCAGAAGCCGAGGTCGGTCTCGGCCTCGACGCCGTACACCAGCTGACCGCCACGGGTCGGCTTCGCGTCCTCCGGCATGCCGCTCTCCACCGGGCGCGGGCCGATGCCGCTGGCGCTGACGTTCTCGTCGTCGTCGCCGTCGAACATGCAGCCTCCGGCCACCAGGGCGATGGCGGTGGCGAGCGCGCCGGCTCGGCGTGCCGTCCTGCGGTGGCGGTGTGCGGTCATCTCTGCTCCTCCAGGGGCCACGCGGACCTGCGTGTCCCAACGCTCGAACCTGTCGGCGGCCCCTGTCCGATCTTGAGGCCCTGCGGCCCATGCCACGCCCAGGATGGTGCGGATGGCCCACCCGTCACCCGTCCGGGGGGTGGGGTGGCCGCGCGGCCCGTCCGGGGTCCGCGGGGACGGGTGGCATCGTGGGTGCGGGTCCTCCGGCGCTCGGGTGCGTCGCTCGGCGGTGGCGGCCAGACTGGCCCCCGGCACACCCCACGAGGAGCGAGCATGAGCGATCGGGTCACCATCGAGGTCAACCAGGGGATCGCCGACGTGCGGCTCAACCGGCCCGACAAGATGAACGCGCTCGACGGGCCGATGTTCGCCGCGCTGGTGGCGGCCGGTGACCAGGTGGCGGCGGACCCGTCGGTGCGGGTGGTCGTCCTGTCCGGCGAGGGGCGGGGCTTCTGCGCCGGCCTCGACATCGGGGCCTTCATGGGAGGCGGCGGCGACCAGGCCGATGGCGGCGACGGCGCCGGCAGCTCGTTCGCGGTGCTCGGGGGTCGCGACGAGGGGCGCATCGCCAACGTCGCCCAGCAGGTGGCCTACACCTGGACCGAGCTGGCCGTGCCGGTGATCGCCGCCGTGCACGGCGTGGCGCTCGGCGGCGGCATCCAGATCGCCCTCGGCGCCGACCTCCGCATCGTGGCGCCCGACGCCAAGCTGTCCGTCCTCGAGATCCGGTGGGGCCTGTTGCCCGACATGACCGGGCTGCAGATGCTGCCGCGGCTGGTGGGGCTCGACGTGGCCAAGGAGCTGGCCTTCACCGGCCGCATGGTGTCGGGCACCGAGGCGGTCGAGCTGGGTCTGGCCACCCGGGTCGCCGACGATCCCCGCGCCGCGGCGCTGGAGCTGGCCACCGAGATCGCCGGCAAGAACCCGGCCGCCATCCGGGGGATGAAGGCGCTGCTCAACGCGGCCGGCACCCGGCCGCTCGCCGAGTCGTTCCGGGAGGAGACCCGCCTCATGGCCGAGCTGATCGGGTCGCCGAACCAGCTGGAGGCGGTCACCGCCTACTTCGAGCAGCGACCGCCGGTCTTCACCGACCCGGCCTGACGGTGGCGCCGCCGACCCCGCGGGCCCCGAGCGGGTTCCTCTCGGAGGTGCAGGCGGTGCTCGGCGCCCACCTGGTCACCGATGTCGACGTGGCGGCTGCCCACGGCACCGACTGGACCGGCCGCTTCACCGGCTCGCCTGCCGCCGTCGCCCGGCCCGGCTCCGCCGAGGAGGTCGCTGAGGTGGTCGCCTCGGCCCGTCGCCACGGGGTGGCCCTGGTGGCCCAGGGCGGCAACACCGGGCTCGTGGGCGGCGCCACCCCGGTCGACGGCGAGGTCGTGGTCGACCTCCGGCGCCTGGCGGGCGTGGTCGACGTCGACCCGGTGGGCGGTCAGCTCACGGCCGGGGCCGGCGCCACCGTGGCCGACGTCCAGGCCGCGGCCGCCACGGCGGGGTGGGCCTACGGCGTCGACTGGGCGGCGCGCGACACGGCCACCATCGGCGGGTCGGTCGCCACCGACGCCGGCGGGCTGCGGTTCGTGCGCCACGGCAGCACCCGCCGGCAGTTGCTCGGCGTGGAGGCGGTCCTCGGCAGCGGCGCGGTGATCCGCCACCTGCCCCGGGTGGAGAAGGACAACACCGGCTACGACCTCGCCGCCCTGCTGTGCGGGAGCGAGGGCACGCTCGGCCTGGTCACCGCGGCGCGCCTCCGGTTGGTGGCGCCGCCCGGCGCCCTGGCCACGGCGCTGGTGGGTTTCGCCACGGTGGCCGACGCGGTGGCGGCGGCCTCCGCGCTGCGGCGGTGGCTGCCGGGGCTCGAGGCGGTGGAGCTGATGCTGGCCGGCGGGATCGACCTGGTCCGGTCGGCCACCGACCTGCCGGCGCCGCTCGCCACCGCGTCCGAGGTGGTCCTGCTGGTCGAGGCGGAGGCGGCCTCGGAGCCGGAGGCCGCCCTGGGCGACGCCGTGGCCTCCCTCGCCGGCGTGCTCGATGCCGCCGTGGCGGTGGAGGGCCCGCGCCGGGCCCGCCTGTGGCGCTACCGGGAGGACCACACCTCGGCGATCAACCGCCTCGGGCCACCGCACAAGTTCGACGTGACGCTGCCGGCCCTTGAGCTGGCCGACTTCGTCGATGGCGCGCCCGCCCTCGTGCGATCCGTCGCGCCCGGGGCCCGCACCTGGTGCTTCGGCCACGCGGCCGACGGCAACGTGCACGTCAACGTGACCGGGATCGCCCCCGACGACGAAGCGGTGGCCGAGGCCGTGCTCACCCGGGTGGCCGAGCTCGGCGGGAGCATCTCCGCGGAGCACGGCATCGGGCGGGCCAAGCGCCGGTGGCTCCACCTGGCCAGGACCCCGTCGGAGCTCGACGCCATGCGGGCCGTGCGGGCCGCGCTCGACCCGGACGGGATCTGCAACCCCGGCGTGCTCCTCTGACGGTGAGGGCCCGATGCGGCAGGGCGGCCCGGGCGAGCGGTCGGGGCGGCCCGGACCGGGAGCGCGGCGGTCAGTACCAGAGGCCGCGGCGGGTGAGCACGTCCTTCAGGACCTGGGGCCGGTCGGTCATGATCCCGTCGACGCCGAGGTCGAGCAGCTCGTCCATCTCGTCGGCGTCGTCGATCGTCCAGACGTGCACCTGGAGGCCCACGGCGTGGGCCTTGGTCACGAAGCGCTCGTCGACGAGCGTGACGCCCTTCGTGCGGTGGGGCACCTGGGCGCACGCCCCGTCGAGGTGGCCGGCGCCCGGGAGGCCGAACGAGCCGCTGCGCAGCTTCGCCGTGCCCTTCGGGCCCAGCGAGGTGCAGAGCCGGGGGCCCAGCTCCTTGCGCATCCGGGCGGTCCGGGCGTCGGAGAAGGAGCCGATGCAGACCCGGTCGATGGCGCCGGTCCGGCGGATGACGTCGGCCACCGCCTCGACCGAGGCGTCGTGCTTGGTGTCGATGTTGATGCGGGCGTCGGGGAACATCGCCACCAGGTCCTCGAGGAGCGGGATCGGCTCCCGCCCGTCGACCCGGGCGTCGCGCACGACCCGGTAGGGGAGCTCGGCGATCACGCCCGTGGCGTCGGTGACCCGGTCGAGGCGGTCGTCGTGGAAGGCCAGGCAGATGCCGTCGGCGGTGACGTGGGCATCGGTCTCGAGGTAGCGGTAGCCGAGCGCCAGGGCCCCCTCGAAGGCGGGCATGGTGTTCTCGGGCCAGTCGCTCGCGCCGCCCCGGTGGGCGAAGGGCAGCGGGCCCGGGTGGTCGAGGAAGGGCCAGGGGCTGGACGGCACCGCGGCAGGGTACCGGCGATACTCGTGCGGGGCGGTCGCCCCGCCGCACGAGCCCAGGAGCCCCCATGCCCGAGCAGCACCCCGTCCGCATCGGCGGCGAGGAGATCACCACCAGCGAGGACCTGGTGGTCGCCTCGCCCTACGACGGCCACGAGGTCTGCCGGGTCCCGCGGTGCACGCCCGACCACGTGGTGCGGGCGGTGGCGGCGGCCACCGCCGCCATGGCCGAGCCGCTGCCGCCGTGGCGACGCGCCGAGATCCTCGATGCCGCCGCCGACGCGGTGGCCGGGCGCCGGGACGAGCTGGCCACGGTGATCGCCGAGGAGTCGGCCAAGCCGTTGAAGACGGCCCGCACCGAGGCGGAGCGCACGGTGCTCACCCTCCGCTCGGCCGCCATCGAGGCCCGCACGCTCACGGGCGAGGTGGTGCCGATGGACGGTGCCCGGCCGGGCGACGGCAAGCTCGCCTTCACCCTCCGCGTGCCACGCGGCGTGGTCGCGGCCATCAGCCCCTTCAACTTCCCGCTCAACCTGGTGGCCCACAAGGTGGCACCGGCCATCGCCGCCGGCTGCGCCGTGGTGCTGAAGCCGGCGAGCCAGACGCCGCGCTCGGCCATCCGCCTCCACGAGATCCTGGAGGACGAGTGCGGCCTCCCGGCCGGCTGGGTCAACGTGGTCACGGGCAGCGGCGGGAGCGTGGGGGACCCGCTCGTCCTCCACGACGACGTCGCCGTGGTCACGTTCACCGGTTCGCCCGGCGTGGGGTGGGCCATCGCCGAGAAGGCGGCTCGCAAGCACGTGGGTCTCGAGCTGGGCAACAACGCCCCGCTCGTCGTCGACGCCTCGGGCGATTGGGAGCAGGCCGCGGCCAAGGTGGCGGTGGCCGGGTTCAGCCACGCCGGCCAGTCGTGCATCTCCACCCAGCGCATCTACGTCCACCACTCGCTCGTCGACCGGTTCACCGACGCGCTGGTCGCCGGGGTGGAGGCGCTCGTGGTGGGCGACCCGCTCCAGGAGGACACCGACGTCTCGGCCCTCATCAGCGAGCAGGAGACCACGCGCGTGAAGGCGTGGATCGACGAGGCGGTGGGCCAGGGAGCCACGGTGGCCACCGGGGGTGCCCGCCGCGAGCGCCTGCTCACGCCCACCGTGCTGCGGGGCATCACGCCCGACATGGAGGTGAGCCGGGGCGAGGTCTTCGGCCCGGTGGTGGGCATCGCCGCCTTCGACGACCTCGACGAGGCCTTCGCCCTCGCCAACGACACCCGCTACGGCCTGCAGGCCGCGCTGTTCACCAGCGAGCTCGACGGTGCCCTGCGCGCCGCCCACGAGCTCGACTTCGGCGGGGTGCTCGTCAACGAGGTGCCGACGTTCCGCAGCGACCAGATGCCCTACGGCGGCATCCGCGACAGCGGCAACACCAAGGAGGGACCGCACTACGCCGTGCGCGAGATGACCACCGAGCGCCTCGTCGTGATCCAGCGGTGAGCGCCGAGCCGGGGCCCGAGCCCACCCTCGCCCGCTTCGCCCGGCTCCTCGCCGCCGACCCCGTCCCGCTGGGCGAGGCGGCGCTGGTGGTCGCCGCCCACCTGGGCCGGGCGCCCGACGTAGGTGCCGACCTCGCCCGCCTCCAGGCCCTGGCCGACGGGGTCGAGGGCGACGACCTCGACGCCGTGGTGCGCCACCTGTTCCACGTCGAGGGGTTCCGTGGCGACCAGACCACCTACTACGACCCGGCCAACTCCATGCTCACCGCCGTCCTCGACCGGCGGCGCGGCATCCCGATCAGCCTCGCCGTGGTGGCGGTCGACGTGGCCCGCCGACGCGGCGTGGCGGCCAGCGTGGTGGGCATGCCCGGCCACGTGCTCATCGGCGACGGCGATCCGCCGCGGCGGTGGGTCGACGGGTTCGACGGCGGCCGCTGGCTCGACGAGGCCGGCGCCACCGCCCGGTTCGTCGCGCTCCACGGCGACCGGGCCCCCTTCGACCCCCGCTACCTGCTCGCCACCCCGGACCAGGGCGTGCTCACCCGCATCCTGAACAACCTCGTGGGCAGCTACGGCCGACTCGGCGACGCCCACCGGCTGGTCCGGGTCCACGAGCTGCGGGCCGCCATCCCCGACGTGGCCGACCACGAGCGCCCGGCACGGGCGAGCGCGCTGGCCGCGGTCGGTCGCTACGGCGAGGCGGCGGCGCTGTGGGACGCCGAGGCGAGCCGACGCTCCGGCGAGGCCGCCGAGGAGGCCGCAGCGCAGGCCCGGCTGTTGCGGGCCCACCTCAACTGAGCACGCGGCGGTCGAGCGGTCCGCGTGCCCTGGTGGGTGCCCGCGGTGCGCGGCTCAGCCGGCGGTGGCGGGTAGGACGAGGCGGCCGAGGTGGGGGGTCTCGTTGAGGCTCACCAGCTGGCGGTGCGTCTCCGAGGCCAGGACGCGGCTGACGCTGGTGTAGGCCGGCTCGAAGAACATGGTGCCCGGCAGGGAGATGACCTCCGACAGGTAGGCGTTGATCACGCCGCCGTGGCAGACCACCGCCACCCGCTCGCCCGGGTGGGCGGCAGCGATGGCGTCGATGGCCCCCACGACCGTGCGTCGGAAGTCCTGCCGGGTCTGCTCGGCCTCGGGGGACAGCCAGGCGTCGACGGCCTCCTGCCACGCCACCGGGTCGGCGCGCAGCTCCTCGATCGGGATGTAGGTGGGCAGGTGGGCGTCGAACTCCCGGAGCGCTGCGTCGGTGGCCGGTGCCACCCCGATGGCGGCGGCCAGCGGCGCCGCCGTCTCCTGGGCCCGCCGCATCGGGCTCACGTAGAGGGCGTCGGCCCCGAAGCGGTGCCACCAGCCGGCGAGCTGCTCGGCCTGCTCCAGTCCCTCGCCGGACAGACCGGGATCGGCCGGGGCGTCGCCCCCGTCGATGCGGACGGGCAGGGCGTGTCGGATCAGCCAGAGCTCCACGCCTGGATCGTAGGGGTCGGCCCGACCCGTCGGGAGCCGGTCGGCCGGGATCCCGCGGGGTGACGGGCCGTCGGGCACCAGCGGTAGGGTCGCCGACGTGGAGGTCCTGTCGAGTCGGGTGATCGTCCGGTGCGCGGACCTGGACCGCACGGCGGCGTTCTGGACCGAGGTGGTGGGCCTGCGCATCGCCCGGGAGTACGGGGCCGGCGGCGCTCGTCTCGGTGTGGTCCTCTTCTGCGGCGGCGGGTTCCTCGAGCTCGGCGCCGGCGGCAGCGGGGCGGAGCCGGGCGCGGTGCTCTGGCTGCAGGTGCCCGACGTCGATGCGGAGGCGGCCCGCCTGGCTGCGTCGGGCGTGGCGGTCGACGGCCCCCGCACCGAGCCGTGGGGGCTCCGGGAGGCCTGGTTCACCGATCCCGAGGGCCTGCGGACGGTGCTCGTGGAGGTGCCCGACGGCCACCCCATCCGCAGCCGCATCGAGCCGTGACGGCCACCAGCGATCCTGCCGGGACCGCCGGCGGGACCCTCGCCGGGATCCACGTGGTGCGTCAGGAGGGCGACGGCAGCGCGCCCACCGTCGTGGCCGTGCACGGGGGGATGGATCGCGCCTCCTCCTTCGGGCGGGTGGCGCGCCAGCTCGCCGACGTGGCCCTGGTCCGCTACGACCGACGGGGCTACGGCGGATCCGTCGAGGCGGGCCCGGCACCGCTCGATCGCCACGTCGACGACCTGTTGGCGATCATCGACGGCGAGCCGGTGGTGGTGTTCGGCCACAGCCTGGGAGGGCTCATCGCCCTCGCGGCCGCCGAGCGGCGACCCGACGTCGTCACCGCCGTCCTCTCCTTCGAGGCGCCCACGCCCTGGGCCCCGTGGTGGCCTGGCGGTCGGTCGGCGCCCGAGGGGGAACCGCTCGACCCCGCGGAGGAGGCCGAGCGCTTCATGCGCCGGATGGTGGGCGACCGGATCTGGGAGCGCCTCCCGGCCCGCACCCGCGCCGCCCGCCGGTCCGAGGGCGTCGCCCTGCGCGCCGACCTCTCGGGCCTCCGCGAGGGGCAGCTCGACCTCGACCTCGCCGCCATCACGGTCCCCGTGCTGTGCGGCGCCGGGTCGGAGACCACGTGGTGGTACCGCCGAGGGGTCGAGGAGCTGGCCGATCAGCTGCCGCAGGGCGAGCTGATCGTGGTCGAGGGCGCCTCCCACGGCGTCCACCTCACCCACCCGGTCGAGGCGGCCGACCACGTGCGACGCCTCCGGGCCCTGGTCGATCCGGTCGAGATCCCCAGGTAGCGGGCCCGCGGGCCCCCCCGGGAGGCCCCCCGGCTCGCCCGGCCTCGGCCGCCCTCCAGGGGGCCCGTTCGAGCAGATCCCGTCGAGATCGTCGCGAACAGGCCGAACGACCTATTCAGGATGGGCCAGGTGCGGCCGATCCAATCAGGGTCAGGAACAAGCACCCCGGTTTGGGGTGACCAAGCCACACACACCAACAGGAGATTCACCCCATGCTGACCAGCTTCAACACCCTCGCCACCTACCTCCGTGCCCGCTTCGGTGACGACGAGCGTGGCGCCTCCCTCGTGGAGTACGCCCTGCTCGTCGCCCTCATCGCCGTCGTCTGCATCGTGGCCGTGACCTTCCTCGGCAACTCGGCCGAGTCCAAGTTCAACAAGGTCGGCTCCTCGATCAACGCCGACT
>JBBRFU010000125.1:0-10995 GCA_038241315.1 Acidimicrobiales bacterium
CTCGGCGACACCCCGATGCTCGCCGCCGGCGGCATCGGCACCGGCCGCCAGATGGCCGCCGCGCTGGCCATGGGCGCCCAGGGCGTGTGGACCGGCTCGCTGTGGCTCACCGTGGAGGAGGCCGACGTGCCGCCGGCCCAGATGCAGAGCCTCTTCGACGCCACCAGCAAGGACACGCTGCGCAGCCGCTCGTGGACGGGCAAGCCCTGCCGCATGCTGCGCAACGAGTGGACCGACGCGTGGGAGGCCGAGGGCAACCCCAAGCCGCTCGGCATGCCCATGCAGTTCATGGTCACCTCGAACGCCGTCCAGCGCGGCCACAAGTACCCCGACCAGGCCAAGGACGTGCAGTTCAACCCGGTCGGCCAGATCGTGGGCCGCATGGACAAGGTGCGACCCACCCGCGACGTGATCTTCGAGATGGTCAGCGAGTGCGGCGACGCCATGGAGCGCCTGAACCGGCTCATGGCCCAGAGCCTGGAGGCCTGAGCCTCGTGTCCGACACCGCCGCCTGCCCCCACGCCGGCGGGGCCCCGGACCCGGTCACCGTGCCGGCCGGCTTCGACTTCACCGATCCCGACCTCTACGCGGCCCGGGTGCCGCTGGCGGAGTTCGCCGAGCTCCGGCGCACCGCACCCGTCTTCTGGAACCCGCAGACCCGGGAGGAGTCGGGCTACGACGACGGCGGCTTCTGGGTGGTGTCGCGCCACGAGGACGTGAAGGCCATCTCCACCGCCCGCGACGGGTGGTCGTCCGAGGAGAACACCGCCATCGTCAAGTTCGACGGTGCCACGGTGGGCCCCGACGAGCGTGAGGTCCAGAAGCTCATGCTGTTGAACATGGACGCGCCGGGCCACACCAAGGTCCGGGGCATCGTCAGCCGGGGCTGCTTCACCCCTCGCGCCGTGGCCAAGATCGAGGACGCCCTCCGGGCCCGGGCCCACGCCATCGTCACCGAGGCCCGGGCCAAGGGCGAGGGCGACTTCGTGACCGACATCGCGTGCGAGCTCCCGCTCCAGGCGATCGCCGACCTGGTGGGCTTCCCCCAGGACGACCGCAAGAAGATCTTCGACTGGTCGAACCAGATGATCGCCTACGACGATCCCGAGTACGACGTCGACCCCGCGGTGTCGGCCGCCGAGATCCTCGGCTACGCCATGGCCCTGGGCGAGGAGCGCAAGGCCTGCCCGATGGACGACATCGCCACCAAGCTGGTCACCGCCGACCTCGACGGCGAGTCGCTGAGCTCGGAGCAGTTCGCGTTCTTCGTGCTGATCCTCGCCGTGGCCGGCAACGAGACCACCCGCAACGCCATCAGCCACGGCATGCAGGCCTTCTTCGACCACCCCGACCAGTGGGAGCTCTACAAGCGGGAGCGGCCGGTCACCACCGCCGACGAGATCGTGCGGTGGGCCACCCCGGTGGTCCTGTTCCAGCGCACCGCCACCACCGACCAGGAGCTCCACGGCGTGCCCATCGCCGCCGGCCAGCGGGTGGGCATGGCCTACAGCTCGGCCAACTTCGACGAGACGGTGTTCGACGACCCGCACCGCTTCGACATCACCCGGGACCCCAACCCCCACGTGGGCTTCGGGGGCGGCGGCGCCCACTACTGCATCGGCGCCAACCTGGCGAAGATGGAGATCGACCTGATGTTCAACGCCATCGCCGACCACCTGCCCGACATCACCTCGCTGGGACCGCCCCGCCGCCTCCGCAGCGCCTGGCTGAACGGCATCAAGGGCCTCCCCGTCCGCTACCGCTGACGGAGGTCGCCCCGTCCGGTGTCGGCGCCGACGGCGGCGCGCCCCGGCCGTCGGGGCCGGTCGTCGCCCGGCGCACGGCGCGGCGGTGGGGGAGGATGCCCGGGTGGAGCCGCCGCTCGTCGACGTCGAACTGGTCCGCGCCCTGCTGCGCGAGCAGCACCCGGACCTGGCGGCGCAGCGCGTGGCCGCGTTGGCCACCGGGTGGGACAACGCGCTGTTCCGCCTCGGAGACGACCTCACCGTGCGGCTCCCGAGGCGCGTGGAGGGCGCGGCGCTGATCGAGCACGAGCACCGGTGGCTCCCCACGCTGGTGGCGGGCCTCCCCCCGGACCTGGCCACGTCGGCACCCCTGCGCACCGGCCGGCCCGGCTGCGGCTACCCCTGGGCGTGGAGCATCGGGCCCTGGCACCCCGGCGAGGTGGCCGCGGTGGCGCCCCCGACCGACCCGGCGGACGCCGCTCGCCGGCTGGGCGCCTTCCTCGCCGCGTTCCACCGGCCGGCCCCGCCCGACGCCCCCGTGAACCCCTTCCGCGGCATCCCCCTCCCGGCCCGGGGTGAGCGCCTCCTCGCCGCGCTGGACGAGGTGGAGGCGATCGGGCGCCACCTCGGCCCCGGCGTCACGAGGGGCGCGGTGCTGGCCCGCTGGGCCGACCTCGTCGACGTGACGGCCTGGCCCGGGCCGCCCCAGTGGCTCCACGGCGACCTGCACCCGGCCAACCTGCTGGTCCACGAGGGCCGGCTGCTCGCGGTGATCGACTTCGGCGACCTCACGAGCGGCGACCCCGCCACCGACTTCGCCGTGGCGTGGCTCCTGCTCCCCGCGTCGGCCCGCGCCACCTTTCGGGCCGCCGCCGGCGCCGGGCACCCGATCGACGACGCCACCTGGGCGCGCGCCGAGGGCTGGGCCCTGGCGCTGGCGGTCTCCTACCTGGCCGGGCCGGCCACGCAGCCGCCGCTCGAGTCGGTGGCCCACCGGGCCCTCGCCGAGATCACCGCGGCGGCCCGACCGCCCGGGTGACCCTCCCGGACGGGCTCGGGTCGTCCCTCGGCGGCGGGCGGGTCGGGTGTGCGTGGCGCGGCGGGTCAGGTGTGGGTGGTGCGGAGGGTGCGCTTGTCGAGCTTGCCCAGGGGGTTGCGGTCGAGGGTCGCCACCAGGCGGATCTGGCGAGGGCACTTGAAGCGGGACAGGCGCTCCTCGCACCAGGCCTGGAGCTGGTCGACGGCCGGTGGCGCGGCCGGGTCGGCGGGCACCACGAGGGCCACCAGCTGCTCGCCGAGGTCCGGGTGGGCGACGCCGATCCCGGCGACGTCGGCCACCTCGGGGTGGGTCACCAGGACCTGCTCCATCTCGGCGGGGTACACGTTGACGCCGCCGGTCACCACCAGGTCGGCGACGCGGTCGGTCACGTAGACCCAGCCGCCCTCGTCCACCCGGCCGATCTCGCCCAGGGTGAACAGCCCGGGGGCCAGCCGGGCCGCCGCCGTCCGGTCGGGATCGTCGTGGTAGACGAGCCCGCGCCCGGTGGCGTCGCGGAAGCACAGGCGTCCCTCCGCGCCGGCGGGCAGCTCGGTGCCGTCCTCGCCCAGCACCACCGCCTCGTACGGCGCCACCGAGCGGCCCACCGAGCCGGGGTGCGCCAGCCAGTCCTGGCTGGTGATCGACGCGGTGACCCCGACCTCGGTGGCGCCGTAGGCCTCGAGGAGGACCGGGCCCCACCAGTCGATCATCGCCCGCTTCACGTCGAGCGGGCACGACGAGCCCGTCTGCATCACGAGCCGGAGCGAGGACACGTCGGCCGCGGCGCGCACCTCCTCGGGGAGCGAGGCCAGGCGGGACAGGTGGGTGGGCACGAGGGTGGTGGAGCCGACCTCCCACGCCTCGATGGCGGCGAGCACCTGGGCCGCGTCGAAGCGGTGGAGCACGCCGATGGGCGTGCCGGCGGCGAGGGCGCGCACCGCGTTCAGCGGCCCGGTGTGGTGGAGCGGCGCCACCACCAGGTGCCGGCCGAGGCCCACGAAGCGGTTGGCGCCGACGGCCTCGACGAACGCCGCCCAGCTGCCACATCGCGGGAAGACGGGCGGCGGGAGCGCGGCGGCCTTCGGGGTGCCGGTGGTGCCCGAGGTGAACAGGAGGTTGGGGGCAATCGGGCGGTCGTCGGGCGGGGGCCCGGTGGGCGCCGAGGCCAGCCAGGCCTCCCACCCCGGGCGGTCCCAGGCGATGACGTGGCAGTGGCCGGCCTCGGCGGCGGCCGCCTGCGCCCGCTCGACCGTCTCGGGCCCGGCCACCACGAGCGCCACGTCGCCGGTCCGGAGGAGGTAGGCCGCCTCCGGCGCCGCCAGGTGGCTGCTGACCGCCACCACCGAGGCGCCCGACCGGAGGCCGCCGAGGTGGGCGATCACCGACTCGGCGGCGTTCTCGGCGAACACCGCGACCCGCCGCCGGCCGCCGCTGGTGGCGGCCCGCACCAGGTGGGCGATGCGGTCCGCGGTGTCGTGGACCTCGGCGGCCGACCAGGCCCGGCGCTCGTCGACCACCAGCGACCCGGCAGCGGGCGGCAGTGACGATCCGTCAGGTCCCATGGCGATGGACCGTAGCGGCGCGGGCCGCGGGCCCAGGACGCCGGGCCGACGCCCGCCGACGCCCGCCCGGGCCGCCGGCCGGTGGGATGCGGATCCCGGCGTCGTCCGGGCGCCGGCGGCCCTAGGGTCGGCGGCCATGACCCAGCGCCTGACCCCGGAGCTCGCCGCCGAGCTCGTGCGCCCGATCGACGTGGTGGGCATCCCCCTCGGGCCCGGGCACCCCGGCGCCTTCCTCCACGCCCTCGGCGCCCGCACCGACTGGGAAGAGCTCGTCGTCACCGGCGCGCTCCTCACCGACTTCTACGAGCTCTTCGGCCGGCCCGGCGTGCGGTTCCTCTCGGGGTTCTTCGGGCCGCTCGAGCGGCTCCTGCGCGACCAGGGTGGGGCCATCGAGTTCGTGCCGGCCGACTTCCGACGGTTCGCGCCGGCCCTGGAGCGCCTCAACCCTCGGGTGATGGCCACCGCCGCCGCCCCGCCCGACGCCGACGGCTGGTGCAGCCTGTCGCTCCACGCCGGGGCCACCGTCGGCGAGATCGAGCGGGCGGCCGACGACCCCGACCGGCTCCTGCTCGTGGAGACCAGCCCCCACTACCCGCGCACCCTCGGCATCGACGACCACCCGCACCGGATCCACCTCGATCGCATCGACGTGCTCGTCGAGACCGAGCGGGAGCCGTTCGTGATCGGCGAGCCCGAGCCGAGCGACGACGAGCGGGCCATCGCCGAGCAGGTGGCCACCTTCGTGACCGACGGCTGCACGCTCCAGACCGGCATCGGGGGCATCCCGTCCACCGTGGCCACCCTCCTCGCCGAGGGCTCGGCCAGCGACCTGGGCATCCACTCCGAGATGTTCACCACCGGCCTCATGAAGCTGCACGAGGCGGGCAAGGTCTCCAACCGCAAGGGCACCTACGACGGCCATTCGATCACCACGTTCGCCGCCGGCACCCGGGCCCTCTACGACTGGCTCGACGGGAACGACCTCGTGCGGTTCCTGCCGGTCCACCTGGTGAACTCGCCCGAGGTCATCGCCCGGAACCGGCGGATGGTCTCGATCAACGGCGCCCTCGCGGTGGACCTGGCGGGCCAGGCCGTCGCCGACACCCTCGCCGGGGGCCAGTACTCGGGGATCGGCGGGCACGAGGACTTCGTGGCCGCCTCCGGCCTGGAGCTCGAGGACCGCTCGCTCATCTGCCTCCGATCGTCGACGGTGGTCGACGGGCGGCGCGTCTCGAGGATCACCGCCCAGCTCCCGGCAGGGACGATCGTCACCACCCCCCGGCACCAGCTCGACGTGGTGATCACCGAGCACGGGGTGGCCGAGCTGCGGGGGCGCACGGTCCGCGAGCGGGCCCGGGCCCTGGCCGCCATCGCCCACCCCGACTTCCGCGACCGGCTCCTGGCCGAAGCCGAGGTGTGGCCCCCGAGGTGATCTCGGCCCTTGACGGCCACCATCGTGTTGCACGAAGGTGCCGTTCGCTCCAGATCGGCCGACGGCTGCCGACAGGGAGCACCGCAGTACGCTTGTCCGCCGACGCGCGCGGGCCGGAACCACAGGGAGAGTGAGAGGTTGACGATCGTTCGCGCCGGGGCCCGACGGAAGGCGGTGGTGGCCGTGCTGTCGCTCGGCTTCGTCGTCGCGTCGATCGCCGCGCCCGACCGCAGCGCCGCGGCCCCCGATCGCGGCGTGGCCGCTCCGGGCCGACCCGCCCAGGAGGCCGACCCCGGCGGCGGCGGCACCAGCCTCAAGGCCGAGTACGACGAGATCATCGGCCAGGAGGCCGAGCTGGTCGCCCGCGTCGACGCAGCCCGCGCCGAGCAGGACCGCCTGCGCGCCGAGCTCGCGGACCTCGAGGCCGAGCTGGTCACCAAGCGCGAGGAGCTGGTGGCGGCCCAGGCCGACCTGGAGCGCTCGGAGGCCACCGCGGCGAGCGAGACTGCGGCCCGCAAGGTGGCCGAGCGCGAAGCGGTGCTGGCCAAGGACAAGCTCCGCCGCCAGATCGTGGCCACCTACGTCTCCGGCGGCGACGACACCGACGTGATCGAGGCCATCCTCAACGCCGAGAGCGGGGAGGAGGCCGGCAACGCCATCGCCTACTCCCGCGCCGTGGTGGGCGACAGCGACGACCTGCTCCGTGCCCTCGAGGACGCCCGCACCGAGCGCCGCCGGGCCGACACCGCGGCCCGCAAGGCCCGCACCCGGGCCGAGGAGCGCCGCGACGACGTGGCCGCCGCCACCGCCGCCGTGTCCGATGCCCGCGACGAGCAGACCCGCCTGGTCCAGGCCGTCGACGTCCAGGCCCTGGCCGAGGCCGAAGCGCTCCGCGAGGTGCAGGGCCGCAAGGCCCTGGTGGAAGGCCAGATCGCCTCCATGAACCGCACGTCCGACGGCGTGGCGGCCACCCTGGCCGCCATGCAGGCGGGCCAGCCCGACTGGCGCCCCGGCGACGTCGTGGCCACCAACCCGATCCCCGGGTACCGGATCGGGTCCAAGTTCGGCCAGCGCAAGCACCCGATCCTCGGCACGGTCCGCCTCCACGCCGGCGGCGACATGGGGGCGCCGACGGGCACCGTCATCCACGCGCCGGCCGACGGCATCGTGCTGATCGCCGGCGTCCAGGGCGGCTACGGCAACACCGTGGTCATCGACCACGGGTTCTCCCTCGGCACCCTCTACGGCCACCAGAGCCGCATCGACGTCAAGCCCGGCCAGTTCGTGCGCCGGGGCGACCCCATCGGCGCCGTCGGCTCCACCGGCCTGTCCACCGGCCCGCACCTCCACTTCGAGACCCGCCTCAAGGGCGTCCCCACCGACCCCGAGGCCATCGTCGACTTCTCCCGGCCGGAGACCACCTACGCCGAGGAGCTCCGCTTGGCGCTCGAGGCCATGGCCGAGGCGCAGGAACGGGAGCGAGCGGGCGGCTGACCCGCTCGACCGCACCGACGGGTCGCCTGCCCGGCTGGTCCGGGTGGGCGGGCACCCGGCGGCGACCTCCGGGCGGGCTCAGCCCTGGTGCTGTCGCCGGCGCAGGGCCAGCTCCAGCAGGTCGACCACCGCCGCGGTGGGCGGGCCCTCACGGGCCTCGATGGACTCGGTGGTGCAGAACGCCTCGGTGCCGTCGGCCCGGCCCTGGGTGGTGACCATGAGGGAGGTGGCGGGCTCCCCCTCGAACCGGCAGAGCACCTCGAGGATGGGACCGGAGCGGTCGAGGTAGGTGATCTCGCCGACGTCGTGCGCGGCCTCGATCAGCCACCGGAAGGCCTCGTCGGCCGGTGCGGCGACGGCCAGGGTGTCGGCGTCGAGGCGGTGCACCGGCGGCGCGTGGCCGTCGGCGACGGGCGTGCGGCGGGGCGGCGCGGGTGGCGGGGGAGCGGGCGCGTCCTCGGCCGCCGCCGGGGCGTCCTGCCGGGCCCTGTGCAGGGCGCGGTACGCCTCGATGACGAGCATCGCCTGGCCCTCCGACGCCACGCCGGCGGTGTCGGGGTGGGAGGCGCGGATGCGGTCCCGGTAGGCCCGACGGACCTCGCCCCACGGGGCGTCGACGCCGATCCCGAGGATGGCCGCGGCCTGGGCGGTGTTCACCGGCGGGGCCTCACGGCGCCAGGAACGCGCCGAGGGCCGCCGCCAGCCGGGGCGGGTCCTCCGCGCCGCAGAGCTCGCGCGCCGAGTGCATGGAGAGCTGGGCCACCCCCACGTCGACCGTGGGGATGCCGAGGCGGGCCGCGGTGAGGGGCCCGATGGTGGAGCCGCACGGCTGGTCGTTGCGGCCGACGAAGACCTGGTGCGGCACGCCCGCCCGCCGGCAGGCCTCCACCAGCACCGCCGCGGTGACGCCGTCGGTGGCGTAGCGCTGGTTGGCGTTGACCTTCACCACCGGCCCGCCGTCGATGGCGACGTGGTGGCCCGGCTCGTGGCGCTCGGGGTAGTTGGGGTGGGTGGCGTGGGCCATGTCGGCGGAGGCGCACACCGAGCCGGCGAGGGCTCGCAGGAGGTGGTCGCGCCCGCCGCCGGCGGCCAGCACCACCCGCTCGAGCACCTGGGCGAGCAGGGCCCCGTCGGCGCCCGTGGCCGAGGTGGACCCGACCTCCTCGTGGTCGAAGAGGCAGACGACGGCGACGGCCGGCGCGCCGGTGGCCCCGGGGGCGTCGGGCGCGCCGATGCCCACCAGCGCGTCGATGCCCGCCCAGCAGGAGCAGAGGTTGTCGAGGCGGGCCGAGGCGACGAGCTCGCGGTGGCGGCCGAGCCGCGCCGGTGGGGTGAGGTCGTGCAGCATGAGGTCCCAGCCGACGATGTCGGGACCGGTCACGTCGGGCAGCCGCTCGGCGAGGAAGTCGACGAGGTCGCCGTCGCGGACCGGCCCGACGCCCCACACCGGGGTGAGGTGCTGCTGAGGGTTGAGCTTGAGGCCGCCGCCGTTGACGTCGCGGTCCAGGTGGATGGCCAGCTGGGGCACCCGCAGCAGCGGCTCGTCCACCCGGACCAGCAGCGGCTGGGCCCGACCGCGGACCGCCACGCGCCCCGAGAGCCCGAGGTCGCGGTCGAGCCAGGAGTTCCAGAGGGCGCCGCCGTAGACCTCCACGGCCACCTGGCGCCACCCGGCCGCGCCGGTGTCGGGCCGGGGCTTGACCCGCAGGTTCGGCGAGTCCGTGTGGGCGCCGACGATCCGGAAGGGGGTGGCGGCACCGGCGCCCGAGGGCGACGACCAGGCCACGAGGGCACCGTCTCGTCGCACGTAGCTGCGCGCCGGCAGGTCCGCCCAGTCGTCGGCGAGGGCGACCTCGGCGAAGCCGGCGTCGCGCAGGCGGCGGGCGGCCTCCTCGACGGCGTGGTACGGCGAGGGTGCGGCCGAGACGAAGGCCAGGAGGTCGTCGACGGAGGTGGTCACGGGCGGGAGGCTACGCCCGCCGGGGCGCGCTGCGGCCGGACGGGTCCGGGCCCGCCGCCGCCGGTCGGGGCGACCGGCGAGGCCCGACAGGTGGGCGACAGTGACGGCGGTCCGACCGGCTTTCGCATTGGGCGCTCCGAGGGGCCTCGGCTACGATCTCTGGACCTGCGAAACGGGCCAACGGCGTCCCTGGGAGCAGTTCCCCGTCCCACCCGTTGGAGGAACCGACGCCGATGACCACGACGCCGCCCGCTGCCCAAGGTCTCTACGATCCCGCGTTCGAGCACGATGCGTGCGGGGTCGCCTTCGTGGTCGACCTCCACGGTCGGGCCAGCCACGCGCTGGTGGAGCAGGGCATCACCGCGCTCGTCCACCTGGACCACCGCGGGGCGTCCGGTGCCGAGACCAACACGGGCGACGGCGCCGGCATCTTGGTGCAGGTCCCCGACGCGTTCTACCGGGCCGTGCTCGACGTGGAGCTGCCCGAGGCCGGGCACTACGCCACCGGCATCGCCTTCCTGCCGGGTGACGACGCCCAGGTGGCCGGCACGGTCGAGGCCATCGAGAAGATCGTGGCCGCCGAGGGCCTCGAGGTGATCGCCTGGCGCGAGGTGCCCGTGGTCCCCGACTCGCTGGGCTCGGGCGCGCTCGACGCCATGCCCAGCTTCCGCCAGCTGTTCCTGGCCGCTCCCGGCGGCGCCGCCGAGGGCCTCGACCTCGAGCGCCGCGCCTACGTGGCCCGCAAGCGCATCGAGCACGAGATCGCCGACGGCGACGACACCGTGTACTTCCCGAGCCTCTCGTGCCGCACCATCGTCTACAAGGGGATGCTCACCACCCCGCAGCTGCGTGAGTTCTTCCCCGACCTCGCCGACGAGCGCTTCGAGAGCGCCCTCGCACTGGTCCACTCCCGCTTCTCCACCAACACGTTCCCGTCGTGGCCGCTGGCCCACCCCTACCGCTACCTGGCCCACAACGGCGAGATCAACACGGTGCGGGGCAACCGCAACTGGATGCGGGCCCGTGAGGCCCTGCTGGAGAGCGACCTCTTCCCCGGCGACATCGACCGGATGTTCCCGATCTGCACGCCCGATGCCAGCGACACCGCCAGCTTCGACGAGGTGCTCGAGCTCCTCCACCTCGGCGGCCGCCCGATCCACCACGCCGTGCTGATGATGATCCCGGAGGCGTGGGAGAACCACGACCTGATGGACCCCGCCAAGCGGGCGTTCTACCGGTTCCACTCGACGCTCATGGAGCCCTGGGACGGCCCGGCCAACGTCTGCTTCACCGACGGCACCGTCGTGGGCGCCGTGCTGGACCGCAACGGCCTCCGCCCCGGGCGCTACTGGGTCACCACCGACGGCCTCGTGGTCCTCGGCTCGGAGGCCGGCCTGCTCGACCTCGCCCCGGACCAGGTGGTCAGCAAGGGCCGCCTCCAGCCCGGGAAGATGTTCCTGGTCGACACCGCCCAGGGCCGCATCATCAGCGACGACGAGGTGAAGGCCGACCTCGCCGCCGAGCACCCCTACCAGGAGTGGCTCGACGCCGGCCTGGTGGCGCTCGACGACCTCCCGGACCGCCCCCACCTGCGCTACCCGCACGGCGACGTGGTCCGACGCCAGCTCACCTTCGGCTACACGATCGAGGACCAGCGGATCCTCATGGCCCCGATGGCCCGCACCGGTGGCGAGGCCCTCGGCTCCATGGGCACCGACACGCCCATCGCCGTGCTGTCCGAGCGGCCCCGGCTGCTGTTCGAC
>JBBRFU010000126.1:0-10727 GCA_038241315.1 Acidimicrobiales bacterium
GGCGAGCACTACGTGGCCGACGTGCTGGTGGGCTGGCTCTACGTGGCCCTGACCGTGGTGGTGGTCGGCCGGGCCGAACGCTGGTGGCGACGCCGGCGACCGGGCAACGAGGGGGCGACCACCGAGGGGGCGACCAGCGGAGCGGCGGCTCAGCGGCTGGGCTCGTCGGCCACCTCGTAGGCGAAGGCCACGTCGAGGCCCTCCACCCCGGTCACCCGGACCGTCACCGCGAAGCGCTGGCTGCCCTCCTCGACCACGCACCGCCCCGTGCGCCCCACCACGCCGACCAGCGGCTCGGCGCAGGTGACCGGCGGGGCCTCGGCGCCCACCTCCTCACCGAGCGAGACCGCCAGCTGGCGGGCGAGGGCGTCGGGGGCGACGACCGGCACCGACCGACCGTCGACCACGGTGGTGGACGAGGCGGCGGGCTCGGTCGTACCGGGCGCGGCGGGGTCGGGGTCCGGCTCGGTGGCGGGGGTCGCACCCGGCTCGGTCACCGAGATCGCCAGCTCGCCCGAGGGGCCGGCCTCCGAGGCGGTGACCGCCACCTCCACCTCGCGGCCGTCGACCTCGGCGCGACACGTGGTGGCGCGGGCCGTGCCCGCAGCCAGCCCGGAGCAGGTGAGGGCGTCGACCTCGGCCGCCAACTCGTCCTCGAGGAGGGGGCGGACCCGCTCCTCGACCTGGGCGGCGGTCAGCCCGCGCCGCCCCACCGCCTCGCCGGTGTCGCCGCCCACCGGGCCGGGATCGCCGTCGGAGCAGGCGCCGAGCGACACCAGGGCGGTGACGACGACCACCGCGAGCCTCGGGCGCATGGACATCGACCTCCCCCCCTCCGGTGGGCCGGCGCGGTCGGGGGACCGTCGCTCGGCTCCGCCCACTGTAGGGACCAGCGCGAACC
Source organism: Acidimicrobiales bacterium (assembly GCA_038241315.1). Taxonomy (GTDB): domain Bacteria; phylum Actinomycetota; class Acidimicrobiia; order Acidimicrobiales; family Iamiaceae; genus Aquihabitans. The sequence continues at coordinate 902 of JBBRFU010000126.1, forward strand.
CCTCCCGGTCGCCGGGGGCAACCGCTTTCGGCCACCGAGGAGGGGGCCGGTAGCCTCCCCCACGATGACCGATTCCGTGGTGAGGGTGGGGGTGCTGGGCTGCGGCAACGTCGGCGCGGCCCTGGTGCAGCTGGTCGGCGAGCGGGGCGACGAGATCGCGGCCCGCACGGGGATCCGGCTCGAGGTGGCGCGCGTCGCCGTCCGCAGCCTGTCGCGCAAGCGGCCGATCGACCTCGACGAGTCGATCCTCACCCGTGACGCCGCCGAGGTGGTGGCCGATCCGACGATCGACGTGGTCGTGGAGGTGATCGGCGGCATCGAGCCGGCCCGCGAGCTGATCCTGCAGGCGCTCGGCGCCGGCAAGCCGGTGGTCACGGCCAACAAGGAGCTCCTCGCCAACCACGGCGCCGAGCTGTTCAAGGCGGCCACGGCCGGCGAGGTCGACCTCCTCTTCGAGGCCGCGGTGGCCGGTGGCATCCCGATCATCCGCCCCCTCCGCGAGTCGCTGGTGGGCGAGGACGTGCGCCGCATCATGGGGATCGTCAACGGCACCACCAACTTCATCCTCACCCGCATGTCGGAGGAGGGCACGTCGTACGCCGCGGCCCTCGCCGAGGCCCAGGAGCTGGGCTACGCCGAGCGGGACCCCACCGCCGACGTGGAGGGCTACGACGCCGGCGCCAAGGCGGCGATCCTGGCCTCCATCGCCTTCGGGGCCAAGGTCGTGGCCGGCGACGTCTACCACGAGGGCATCTCCGCCATCACCGCCACCGACATCGCCTTCGCCTCGCGGCTGGGCTACGTCATCAAGCTGCTGGCCGTGGCCGAGCTGGTGCCCGGCGAGGGCGGGACCGACGAGGTGGCGGTCCGGGTCCACCCGGCCATGGTCCCGGTGGCCCACCCGCTCGCCGGGGTGCGCGACTCCTTCAACGCGGTGTTCGTGGAGGGTGCCGCGGTGGGCGACCTGATGTTCTACGGGCGCGGGGCCGGGGGGAGCCCCACCGGCTCGGCCGTGCTCGGCGACCTCGTCGACGCCGCCGTCAACCTGCGCAAGGGCACCCACGCCCACCTCCTGGCCCTCACCCGGCGGCCCATCCGCCCCATCGACGAGCTGCGGTCGAGCTACTACGTCAACCTCGACGTGGTCGACCGGCCCGGCGTGCTCCGGGCGGTGGCCGAGGCCTTCGAGCGCCACGAGGTCTCCATCCGCTCGCTCGAGCAGGAGGGCGTGGGCGAGAGCGCCCGGTTGATCTTCATCACCCACCGGGCCCGAGAGGCCGACGTGCAGGGCACGCTCGACGACCTGCGCGAGCTCGACGTGATCCACGAGATCACCTCGGTGCTGCGCGTGGTGGGCGACGAGGGCGAGGGCGCGCCGTGAAGTACGTCTCCACGCGGGGCGAGGCCCCGGTGCTCGAGTTCGGCGACGTCCTGCTCGCCGGCCTCGCCAACGACGGCGGGCTCTACGTGCCCGACGAGTGGCCGACGCACGACGGGCTCGACCTCTCGGCGCCCTACGCCGAGGTGGCCACCGCCCTCATGGCGCCCTACGTGGCCCCGTCGATCGGCACCGCCGAGCTGTCGGCGATGGTCGCCGAGGCCTACGCCACCTTCTCGCACCCCGATGTCTGCCCCGTGCGCGAGATCGACGACGGCCTCTGGCTGCTCGAGCTCTTCTGGGGCCCCACCATCGCCTTCAAGGACGTGGCCCTGCAGCTGGTGGGACGGCTGTTCGACCACGAGCTCACCCGGCGTGGCGAGCGGGCCACGATCGTGGTGGCCACGTCGGGCGACACCGGCTCGGCGGCCATCGAGGCCTGCCGGGGGCGCAGCAACCTCGACATCGTGGTGCTCCACCCCGCCGGCCGGGTCAGCGACGTGCAGCGCCGGCAGATGACCACCGTCGACGAGCCCAACGTGCACAACGTGGCCGTCGACGGCACCTTCGACGACTGCCAGGACGTGGTGAAGTCGATGTTCGCCGACGAGGGCTTCCGCCAGATCGTCGGCCTCTCGGCCATGAACTCGATCAACTGGGCCCGGGTGATGGCCCAGACCGTCTACTACGCCACGTCGGCCCACCGGGTGGGCGGTGGCGGCCCGGTCGCCTTCTCGGTGCCCACCGGCAACTTCGGCAACGTGTTCGCCGGCTGGGTGGCCCGCCGCACCGGCACCCCGATCAGCCAGCTCGTGGTCGGGTCCAACAGCAACGACATCCTGCCGCGGTGGCTGGCCAGCGGGCTGATGGAGAGCAGGGGCGTGCACCCCACGATCAGCCCCAGCATGGACATCCAGGTGTCGTCGAACGTGGAGCGCCTCCTGTTCGAGCTCTACGACCGCAACGCCTCGCAGCTCGTCGACCGCATGACCGAGTTCAAGGTCGAGGGCGTGGTCGAGACCGGCGACACCCGGCTCGCCGCGGTCACCGAGGTCTTCGACGGTGCCGCCTTCGACGACGACGCCGTCCTGGCGGAGATCCGCCGCACCCACGACACCACGGGCGAGGTCCTCGACCCCCACACCGCCGTGGGCGTGGCCGCCGCCCGGCAGGCCCGGCGGACCCCCGACGTCCCCATGATCTGCCTGGCCACCGCCCACCCGGCCAAGTTCCCCGACGCCGTCGAGCGCGCCATCGGCATCCGTCCCGAGCTGCCCGAGCACCTCGCCGACCTGTTCGACCGGGCCGAGCGCTTCGACGCCCTCCCCCTCGACCTGGGCGCCATCAAGGCCCACGTGCGCGCCGTGGTGGGCCGCTGACGGTTCACCCGGAGGGGTCAGGGGCGGGGCCGGGTGCCTCGGGTAGGGGAGGGGCCGACCCGAACCCCATCCCGGAGATGCACCCCGTGATCCCCAAGCGAGCCCTTCCCACCCTGTTCGTCGCCCTGGCCCTGGTGGTGGCGCCGGCGGCGTGCTCCGACGACGACACCGACGACGCCCGCCAGGAGGTGGAGGACGCCGCCGAGTCGGCCGAGGAGAACGCCGGTGACCTGGCCGACGAGGCGGGCCAGGCGGCCGACGAGGGCCAGGCCCGGGTGACCGCCGAGGCGCTCCGCACCGCCGTCAGCAGCAACGACACCGCGGCCGAGGAGGGCCTCCGCTCGGTGGCCGCCCTGCAGGAGGCCGCCGACTCGCTCCCCGGCGACCCCGAGGTGACCGGCATCACCGACGGTGACGGCGACGGCCTCGACGACGACGGCAAGGTCCAGGTCGACCAGGACGACAGCTCGGCCTGCCTCACCCTGCCCGAGGCGGCCGACGACAGCACCCAGGAGGGCGACGACGACGGCACCGTCGACGCCATGGGCGACATCGAGGTCGAGGGCGGCGCCTGCTGAGCCTGCCGCCACCCCGGTCCGCCGCCGTTCGCCGTTCGCCGTCCGCCGTTCGCCGGTCAGCTGGACAGCTGGTCAGTCGGCGGCGGCGGACGCCGCCAGCGGCTCACCCGTGAACGCGGCCCACAGCCGGGCGTAGGGCCCGCCCCGGGCCAGCAGCGTGCGGTGGTCGCCCACCTCCACCACCCGCCCGGCGTCGAGCACGACGATCTTGTCGGCGTCGACGGCGGTGGACAGCCGGTGGGCGATCACCAGCGCGGTGCGCCCGCTGGCCGCCACCCCCATGGCCCGGCCCACCCGGGCCTCGGTGGCCAGGTCGAGGTTGGCCGTGGCCTCGTCGAGCAGGAGGATGGCCGGGTCCACCAGGCGGGCCCGGGCCAGGGCGAGCAGCTGGCGCTGGCCCGCCGACAGCGAGCGGCCCTGCTCGCCCACCACGTGCAGGTAGCCGCCGGGCAGGGCGGCCACCACGTCGTGGGCGCCGACCGCCCGGGCCGCCGCCTCCACCTCGGCGTCGGACGCGTCGGGGCGGCCGTAGGCCAGGTTGTCGCGGATGGTGCCGGCGAAGAGGAACGGCTCCTGGGGCACCACGCCGAGCTGCCGGCGGTACGCCGCCAGGTCGAGCGTCCGCACGTCGTGGCCGTCGACGAGGACGGCCCCGCCGGTGACGTCGTAGTACCGGGCCACCAGCTTCTCCAGGGTGGACTTGCCGGCGCCGGTCTCGCCCACGATGGCCACCGTCTCCCCCGGCTCGATGACGAGGTCGACCCCGTGGAGCACCGGCACGCCCGTGGTGGGGTACGTGAAGTGGACGTCGCGCAGCTCGAGGCGCCCGGCGAGGCGGCCCGGGTCGACGGGGGCGGGGGCCTCGGGGACCGACGACCGCTCGGCGAGGAGCTCGGTGATGCGGCCCAGCGCCACGCGGGCCTGCTGGTAGGTGTCGAACACCTGTGACAGCTGCTGGATCGGCGCGAAGAACAGGTTGAGGTACAAGAGGAACGCGATGAGCTCGCCGGTGGTGAGCGACCCGCCCCGCACGAAGGCGGCGCCGCCGGCGATCACCACCGCGCCGGCCAGGCCCGAGAGCAGCTCCACGAACGGGAAGTAGAGGGCCACGAGCTGCTGGGCGCGGAGCCGGGCGCCGAGGTAGGCCCGGGACCGTCGGGAGAAGCGGGCGGTGTTCTGGTCCTCCCGGACGTAGGCCTGCGCCACCCGCACGTCGGTGAGGCTCTCCTGGAAGTCGGCGTTGACCGCGGCCACCTTGTCGCGGGCGTCGTCGTAGGCGGCCGAGGAGTGGCGGCGGAACCACGACGTGGCCAGGGCCAGCGGGGGGACCACCAGCAGCGCAAGCAGGGCCAGGCGCCAGTCCATCACCACGAGGGCCACCCCGACGCCGACGCAGGTGAGGAGGGCGACGATGGCGTTGACGAGCCCGGTCTGCAGCAGCTGGGTGAGGGCCTCGATGTCGGTGGTCATGCGGGTCATCACCCGCCCGCCCATCTCCCGGTCGTAGAAGTCGAGGCCGAGCCGCTGGAGGTGGGCGAACACCTTGACCCGCAGCGACCACAGCGAGCGCTCGGCGGTGCGGCCGGTCACGAAGGTCTGGCCGGCCATCACGAACAGGTCGGCGAGCACGATGGCCAGGTAGACCAGGCTGGCGGCCCAGAGGGCGCCGGTGTCGCCGGGCGTGACGCCGGCGTCGATCCCGTGGCGGATGAGCGACGGGCCCGCCAGGGTGGCCAGGCCGTCGAGGACCACCAGGCCGAGCCCGACGCCGAGCTGCCAGCGCCAGCGGCGGATGAACGTGGCGAAGCGGAAGCCCGGGTCGTCGGCCGACGCCTCGGCCACCGTCTGGTCCGGGCGGTCCTCGGCCGGTCGGAGGGCGGCGACCTGCGCCTCGAGCTCGGGGGTGGCGGCCAGGCCACCGGCCCACCCGCCGCCGCCGCCCGGCCCGGCGCCCATGCCCAGCGCAGGGGCCTCGCTCCGGCGGCCAGCCGCCACCAGGGCGGCCTCGGTGGCGGCGCCGGCGTCACCCTCACGCACCCACAGCGCAGGGGTGGCCGCGACCGGCCCACCCGGCGCGTCCCAGGAGCCGGCGGTGGTGGCCCCGGGGCCCGTGGCCACCGCGTCGTCGGCCTCCACCAGCTCGTCGCCGGGGCCGGTGAGCAGGCGGCGGTAGAGCTCGCAGCGGGCCTCCAGCTCGGCGGCGGTGCCCACGTCGACCACCCGGCCGGCATCGAGGACGGCGATGCGGTCCGCCAGCAACAGGGTGGAGCGGCGGTGGGCGATCAGCAGGGTGGACCGCCCGGCCAGCACCTGGCGCAGGGTGGCGTGGATCTCGGCCTCCACCCGGCTGTCGACCGCCGAGGTGGCGTCGTCGAGCACCAGCAGGCGGGGGTCGGTGAGCACGGCGCGGGCGAGGGCGATCCGCTGGCGCTGCCCGCCCGACAGCGTGAGGCCCCGCTCGCCCACCTCGGTGTCGTAGCCGTGGGCCGACCGGGTGATGAACTCGTGGGCGCCGGCCACCCGGGCCGCGGCCTCCACGTCGGCGGCCGAGGCGTCGGGCCGGCCGTAGGCGATGTTGGCGCCGACGGTGTCGGAGAACAAGAAGGTGTCCTCGAAGACGAGGCCGATGCTGCGCCGCAGCGACTCGAGGTCGACGGTGGCGATGTCGGTGCCGTCGACGCGGATGGCGCCGGAGCCGACGTCGTAGAAGCGGGGCAGCAGGAGCGCCACGGTGGACTTGCCGGAGCCGGACGTGCCCACGAGGGCCAGGGTCTCGCCCGGCTCCACCGTGAGGTCGAACCCCCGCAGCACGGGCTCCGAGCGCAGGTAGGCGAAGCCCACGTCGTCGAAGGTGATCCGGCCCTCGGTGACCACCAGGTCCGGCGCGCCGGGCGCGGAGCGCACCGCCGCGGTGGCGTCGAGCAGCTCGAACACCCGCTCCACGCCGGCCCGGGCCTGCTGGCCGATGGTGACCAGCCCGGCGAGCATGCGGCTCGGTGCCTGGAGCTGGCCCATGTAGCTGGAGAAGGCAAGGAAGGTGCCCAGGCTGATCCGGCCCTGGATGGCCAGCCAGCCGCCCAGGGCCAGGACGGCCACCTGGGCCAGCGACGGGAGGGTCTGGAGCACCGGCTGGTACCGGGCCTGGAGCCGCACGGCCCGGACCCGGCTGGCGAGGAGCCGCTCGGCGGTGGCGGCCAGGCGGGCCACCTCCCGCTGCTCCTGGCCGAAGCCCTTGACCACCCGGACGCCGCTGACGGCCTCGTCGACCACGCCGGCCACCGCACCGGCCTGCTGCTGGGCGTCCCACGACGCCGGGAAGACGGAGGTGCGCAGGCGCAGCGAGGTGAGGAGCAGCAACGGGGTGGTGGCGAGGGCCACCAGCGTGAGCAGGGGGCTCAGGCTGCCCATGGCGACCAGCGCCACCACGAGGAAGAGCACGTTGGCCAGCACCAGGGGCAGGAACGCCAGGAGGCCCTGGACCAGGTTGACGTCGGAGATGGCCCGGCTCACCAGCTGACCGGTGGCCATCTGGTCGTGCGACGTGGCGTCGAGGCGCTGGAGGTGGTCGTAGACCTGGGTGCGGAGGTCGTTCTGGACGTCGAGCGCCACCTTGCCGGCCCAGTAGCGGCGCACGTAGGCGGTGGCGAAGCGGGTGATCGCGGCCAGCACGAGCAGCGCCACCGCCGGCACGATGGGCGAGGTGCCGGCGACGATCACCTCGTCGACGATGTGACGCTCCACCAGGGGCACGAGCGCGGCCACGACCTGGCCGACGGCGGCGGCGCCGAGGGCGATGGCCACGTTGCGCCGGTGGGGCCGCACCGCGGTCCACAGCTGGCGCAACCAGCCTCGGTCGCGGGTGGTGTCGGGCATCTCCGGTGGCGAGGGTACCGACGGGGGGTGACGTTCCCCCGGTCCCGTGCGGCCACGAGACCCGAGGCCTCGTCCACCATGGGTGCGCCGAGGACCTCGTGGAGGACGCCAGCCGCGGCACTAGGTTGCCGCCATGACCGATCCCAGCGATGTCGTGACCGTCGAGCGGCTGATCCCGGCGGAGGCGTCGGCGATCTTCGAGCTCATCGCCGACCCGGGCCGCCACCAGGAGATCGACGGCTCCGGCACCGTCCGCGACGCCAAGGGCTCGGCCGCCGGCCAGCAGGTCCACCTGGGTTCCACGTTCGGGATGGCGATGAAGATGGGCCTGCCGTACTCCATGCAGAGCACGGTCATCGAGTTCGAGCAGGACCGGCGGCTGGCCTGGCAGACCCGGGGCCCCGGTCCCGTCGGCAAGCTCGTGGGCGGGCGCATCTGGCGCTACGAGCTCGAGCCCGTCGAGGGCGGGACGCTCGTGAAGGAGAGCTGGGACATCTCCGAGGAGTCCGCGCTCACCAAGCTGGGCGTCAAGCGGCTGGCCGGCGCCACCGCCAAGAACATGGCCGCCACCCTGGCGCGCATCGAGCAGGTCGTCGCCGGCTCCTGAGCGCCCGACCCCGGGGCACGACCCCGGGGCACCACCGGTCGGTTCGTCGTGATCCCCGGTGGATCGCTACGATCGGGGCGTCCCGGCGCTGACGCCCGGGAGCGTTCTCTTCCCCGCCGGCGCCGCGTGCGCGGAGCCTCGGCGGAAGACCCGGCCCGCTGCGGGGGCCCGGACGAGGCCCTCCTGCGGAGGGCGCGTCCGAGCGGCAGACGGGCCACCACCACGCCACAACCCGAGAGAGGTTCCGCATGTCTGTGGGCCAGGACTTCGACGCATCGCTGCTCGAGCGCAAGGACCGCACCGAGCTGGTGGCCATCGCCACCTCGCTCGGCGAGAAGCCGCCGTCGCGCGCCAAGAAGGCCGAGATCATCGACCTCATCCTCCGCCTCGTGGGCGCCGACCCGGTCGCCCCGGCCGGCGGCCAGCCGTCGCTCGACCTGGCCCCGTCACCGGTGGCCACCGGCGACGAGGTCGGCGAGACCGAGACGGACGACGACGAGGACGACGAGGACCAGGACGACGACCAGGACGCCCCGGCCGGCGCCGAGGTCGCCCGGTCGGGCGGCGCCTCCGTGCCCGGGCGTCCCGCCCTGCGCGGCGGGGGCCGCGGCTCGAACACGTCGGGCCCGGGCGGCGACGGTGACGGCCCGGGGCGCGCCCCGCAGCCCCGTGGCCCCCAGGGCGGCACCCAGCAGGGCGCCCAGGACCGCCAGGACCGGAGCCAGCAGGACCGGAGCCAGCAGGACCGGAACCGTCAGGGCGGCAACGAGCAGGACCGGAACCGGCAGGGCGGCCACGACCAGGACCGCGCCCCACAGGGCGGTCAGGACCGCCAGGACCGGAACCAGCAGGACCGGAACCGTCAGGGCGGCAGCGAGCAGGACCGGAACCGCCAGGGCGGCAACGAGCAGGACCGGAACCAGCAGGACCGGAACCAGCAGGGCGGCCCGGCCCGATCGGGCGGCCCGGCCGAGGACGCCGGTCCGGGCAACCAGGCCGACCCGCAGCCGCAGTCCCCGGGCGACGAGGAGAGCGGCAACCGCCGCCGCCGTCGCCGGGGCCGCGATCGCGACCGCCGCCCCGAGCAGGGCGACGAGCAGGTCCCGCTGGCCGATCCGGTCGACGTGGAGGGCCTGGTCGACCTGCGCGACGAGGGCTACGGCTTCCTGCGCATCAGCGGCTACCTGCCGTCGCGCGACGACGCCTACATCTCGGTGAAGCAGGCCCGCCAGTTCGGGCTCCGCAAGGGCGACACGCTCAAGGGCAAGAGCCGTCCGGCCAACCGCAACGAGAAGAACCCGGCCCTGCTGCAGATCGACGAGGTCAACGGGGCCCCGGCCGTCATGGACCAGCCGGCCCGGCCGAACTTCGACGACCTCACGCCCCTGTTCCCGGACTCCCCGCTGCGCCTCGAGCAGCCGGCGTTCCCCGAGAACATGACGGCGCGGATCATCGACCTGCTCGCCCCCATCGGCAAGGGTCAGCGCGGCCTCATCGTGTCGCCGCCCAAGGCCGGCAAGACCACGGTCATGAAGCAGATCGTGCGGGCCATCGAGCGCAACCACCCCGAGGTCCACCTCATCGTGCTGCTCGTCGACGAGCGCCCCGAGGAGGTCACCGACATGAAGCGGTGGTTGATCAACGGCGAGGTCGCCGCCTCCACGTTCGACCGGCCCACCGAGGAGCACACCGCGGTCTCCGAGCTGGTGATCGAGCGGGCCAAGCGCCTGGTGGAGGCGGGCAAGGACGTGGTGGTCGTCCTCGACGGCATCACCCGCCTGGCCCGGGCCTACAACCTGGCGGCACCGGCGAACGGCCGCACCATGGCCGGCGGCATCGACACCGGTGCCCTCTACCCGCCCAAGAAGTTCTTCGGGGCGGCGCGCAACGTGGAGGAGGGCGGCTCGCTCACCATCCTCGCCACCGCCCTGGTGGAGACCAACACCCGCATGGACGAGGTCATCTTCGAGGAGTTCAAGGGCACCGGGAACATGGAGCTCAAGCTCGACCG
>JBBRFU010000127.1:0-10637 GCA_038241315.1 Acidimicrobiales bacterium
TCAGCGCCCCGTGAAGGTGGCGTGCCCGGGCCCGTGCTCCACGAACGACTGCACCCCGACGCGGGCGTCGTCGGTGCGGAACACCTCGACGAAGCGCTCCTGCTCCAGGTCGAGGCCGGCGCCGAGCGGGAGGTCGAGGCCCACGTCGATGGCCGACTTGGCGAGCGCCTGGGCCGCCACCGCGCCGGAGGCCAGCTCGGCCGCCCACGTCAGGGCCTCGGCGTGGAGGTCGTCGGCCTCGACCACCCGGTCGGCCAGCCCCATCGCCAGGGCCTCGTCGGCTCGCACCTGGCGGCCGCTGAAGATGAGGTCCTTGGCCCGCGACGGGCCCACCAGGCGGGCGAGCCGCTGGGTGCCGCCCCCGCCCGGGATGATGCCGAGCAGGATCTCCGGCTGGCCGAAGCGGGTCTTGGGCGTGGCCATGCGGAAGTCGCAGGCCAGCGCCAGCTCGCAGCCGCCGCCGAGCGCGAAGCCGGCCACCGCAGCGATGGTGGCGCGGGGGATGGCGGCCACCGCGTTGAGGGCGCGGAGGAAGAGGTCGCCGATCACCCGGGCCTCGTCGGGCCCGGCGAACTCGCTGATGTCCGCGCCGGCGGCGAAGACGCGTTCCCCGCCCGTGACGACCACCGCCCCAGGGGGGTCCTCGGTGAGCGCTCGGGCGGCCGCCTCGAGCTGGCGGAGCAGCTCCGACGACAGCGCGTTCACCTTGGGGTTGTCGAGCGTGAGCACCGCCACGCCGTCCGCGCGCCGCTCGATGGTCACCAGGGGTCGGGAGCTCTCGGCCATCCCCGGACCCTACGGGCGGTCCCGGGGGCGGGCGCAACCGCACTCAACCGTCGAGCGGGGCGAGGATCCGATCGGCGGCGGACCACGGGTCCAGGTGGCCCTCGGCCACCTCGACGTCGAGGGCCCGACGGGCGTCGACGCCCAGCAGCGCCTCGGCGCGGGCCCGGAGGCGGTGCTCCACGATGAGGTCGAGCTCGGCCCGCAGCCGCTGCTGCCGCCGGGCCCCGAGGTCGCCGGAGGCCTCGAGGTGCTGCCGGTGCCGCTCGATGGCGGCCCAGAGCTCCGCGGCGCCCTCCCCGCCGGTGGCGACCGCCCGGACCACCGGTGGCCGCCAGCGACCGGTGTCGGTGAGGTCCATCATCGACTCGAGGTCGTGCACCGTCTGGTCGGCGCCGGCGCGGTCGGCCTTGTTGACCACGAAGACGTCGGCGATCTCCATCAGTCCGGCCTTGTTGGCCTGGACGCTGTCACCCCAGCCGGGGTTCACCACCACCACGGTGGTGTCGGCCGCCCCGGCCACCTCCACCTCCACCTGGCCCACGCCGACGGTCTCCACGACCACCCACGGGAACCCGGCGGCATCGAGGACGCGGATGGCCTCGGGCGCGGCGAGGGCCAGCCCGCCCAGGTGGCCACGGGTGGCCATGGACCGGATGAAGACGCCCTCGTCGAGGGCGTGCTGGCCCATCCGCACGCGGTCGCCCAGGATCGCCCCGCCGGTGTACGGCGACGACGGGTCGATGGCCAGGACCGCCAGCCGTTCGCCCGACCGGCGCACGTGGGCCACCAACGAGCTGGTGAGGGTGGACTTGCCGGCCCCCGGAGAACCGGTGATGCCGATCGTGAAGGCGCGGCCGGCGAGCGGGAAGGCGGCGCGACCGACGTCGTGGGCGGGGGCGCCGCCCCGCTCGACCACGGTGAGCACCTTGGCCAGGGCGGCGCGGTCGCCGCGGTGGGCGGCGGCCATCAGGTCGGCCGGCGAGGCCGTGGTGACCGGCACGGACGGGAGGGTCAGAGGGAGACGGCCGACTCGGACCGGTTGTCGACGCCGTCCTGCTCGACCGACGTGACGCCCGGGACCCGGTCCTTCAAGATGCGCTCCACGCCCGCCTTCAAGGTGACCGAGGAGGCCGGGCACGACACGCAGGCGCCCGTGAGCTCGACGGTGACCACGCCGGTCTCCTCGTCGAAGGCCTTGAGGAAGATGTCGCCACCGTCGGCCTGGATGGCCGGACGGATGATGTCGATCGTGGCTCGTACCTTGTCGTGCACAGCGCTCCTCTGGGACCGGGGCAGTCTCGCACGGGCCTTCCGACCCGGTCGAACCTCACCGGGCACAACCGCGGCCGGGCCGCCGGTGTTCCCGAGCTCGCGTTGCCGTGGTCACACCGCTTCTGGGAGGCTGCCGGCCATGGTCGGCTTCACGGGGGTCCTCGCCCACCAGGGTGGCTGGGACGAGCTGCTCCTCGTGGCCGCGCCCATCGTGGTGTTCGTCGTGCTGCTCCGCATCGCCAACGCCCGCGCCGCCCACCTCGGCGAGGGCGCCACCGGCGCCCCGGCGGAGCCCGCCGGCCACCCGTCGATGCCCGGAGCGGGCCCCGACGCCGACGGCCCGCCCACCGCCGAGGGCGGCCACCGGGAGCCGGGACCCCCACCCTGACGGCCGGAGCGGTCCCCCGGACCACCACCACGACCCTCGACGTCGACGAGGTCGGCCTGGCCGCCCTGCGCGTCCCCCGCGACGACCTCCTGCGCGAGGAACCGGCCGGCCCCGACCGCTACGCGTGCGCCGAGGGGCCGTTCACGACCTACGAGCGGGCCCTGACCGTGGCCGAGGGGCCCGGCGGCACGCACCGGGTGACCGAGACCACCCGGTGGGTCCTGGCCATCCCGATCTGGGGCTTCCTCTTCCGGCCGCTGGTGAGGAAGGTCCTGGCACGCCACGAGGTCCCGCCCGGCCCCGGCGAAGCGACCCGCTCGGCCCCGTGGTGGTCGCCCCCGGCCCGCCTCGACGCCCGGGCCACCCAGGTGCTCAGCCGACTGTGCGGCCTCGCCCTGTTGTCGGGCTACCTCGGCACGATCATCACCCAGACCCTCACCTTCGCCGCCGACGAGTTCGGGGCGTCCACGAGCGCTCGGGGCAACACGCTCGCCGCGGTGCGCGTCGGGGTCCTGCTGTCGCTGGCGGTCATGGTCCTGGCCGACCGGCGGGGTCGTCAGAAGCTGCTCCTGGCCAGCGCGGTGGTGGGCGCGGCGGCGGCCGCCGCCGGCGCGCTGGCCCCCAACCTGGCGGTGCTCGGCGGCACCCAGACCCTCTCTCGGGCCGCCTCCACCGCCATGGCGCTGCTGATCGCCGTGGTGGCCGCCGAGGAGATGCCGTCGGGCGGGCGGGCCTACGCGGTCAGCGTGATCGCCATGACCGGCGCGTTGGGCGCCGGCGTGGCCGTCATGTTGCTGCCGGTGGCCGACCTCGCCGAACCGGCCTGGCGGGTCATCTACCTGGTGCCCCTCCTGGCCCTCCCCTTCTTCCTGGCGGTCGGGCGCCAGCTCCCCGAGTCGAAGCGGTTCGTGCGCCCCCACGGCCGGGGAACCACCCTGGCCGGCCACCGGGCCCGGCTGCTGCTCCTGGCCACCACCGCCTTCTTCGGGCTGATGTTCTACGCGCCGAACTCCCAGTTCCAGAACGACTTCCTCCGCGACGAGCACGGCTTCAGCGCGTTCCAGCTGGCCATCTACACGCTCGGCACCGGCACGCCGGCCGGGATCGGCGTCGTGGTGGGCGGCCGCTTCGCCGACATGTACGGACGCCGGCTGGTGGGCGTGATCGGCAGCGTGGGCGGGGTCGCCCTCCTCGCGCTCACCTACCAGGTGGGCGGGGTGTGGCTGTGGGTGTTCGCCATCCTCGGGTCGATCGTGGCCGCCCTGACCGTGCCCGCCCTCGCCGTCTACGGCCCCGAGCTGTTCCCCACCTCGCTCCGCAGCAAGGCCAACGGCGTGATCAGCCTGGCCGGGGTGGCCGGCAGCGCGGTGGGCCTGGTGCTGGGCGGGCGCCTCGAGGAGCACTTCGGTCGCTTCGGCCCCGGCATCGCCCTGCTCGGCATCGGGCCGCTCCTCGTGGCCGCGCTCGTGATCGCGTTCTACCCGGAGACGGCCCACCTGGAGCTGGAGGAGCTGAACCCGGAGGACGTGGTGCCCGTGCCGTCGCCCCTCGGTCCGGCCTGACCCCGGCCCGCCGCGGCCCGCCGCGGCCGATGCCGGCTACCGGGCGGAACGGGGCGGGATCGGCGGCAGGGCCTCGATCCAGGCCGCCACCGTGGCCACGATCTCGTCGTCGGCCCGCTTCAGGTCGTGGGTGCCGCCCACCACCCAGTGGTGGGTGACGGCGCCGGGGATCGTGGCGGTGGCCGCCTCGAGCTCGTCGGGTGTGCCGAACGGGTCGCGGGTGCCCGAGACGAAGAGGCAGGGCACGTCCAGGCGCGGGAGGTGCTCGGTGCGGAGCCTCTCGGGCTTCCCCGGTGGGTGCAGCGGGTAGCTGATCAGCACCAGCCCGGCGGCCGGCAGGCCCTCGGCCACGGCCATCGAGCAGATGCGGCCCCCCATCGATCGTCCGCCGAGCAGGAGGCGGGCGGGGCGGATCCGGAAGGCGGCGGCCACCTCGGCGGCGTCGTGCATCACCGACGCCACCAGCTTCGGCGCCCGGTCGGGCGGCCTCCGGCCCTCCTTGCGGTAGGGGAAGTCGACCCGGGCCACGGGCAGGGGCCGCAGGGCCTCCTCCAGCGCCACCAGCGTGTGGTGCTCGCGGTCGCTGCCCGCGCCCGGCGTGAGCAGCAGCCCTCCGGGCCGTCCCGGTCGTCGCGCCATCGGGGGACGCTACCCCCGGGCGTCGAACCCTCAGGTCAGCAGGATGCGGCGAGCCTCGGTCAGGTCGCTGATCCGCTCGGCGGCGGCCTCGGTGGCCCCGCCGTGATCGGGGTGGGCGGCCCGGAGGAGCTCGCGGAAGCGCCGCTGCACCAGGGCCCGCTCGGTGTCGGCGGCCAGGCCGAGGATGCCCAGCGCCCAGAGCACCGGGTCCCGGCCGCCGAGCGTGGTCCAGTTCACCGTGGACCGGGCGTCGCTCAGCGCCTCCACCAGGTCGGGGCCCACCTCGCCCTGCCAGCGGAGGCCTCGTCGGATGGCGGTGAACACGGCCCCGCGGTGCTCGGCGTCGATCCGTCCGGCGGCGTACACCGCGCCGAGCACGTGGGGCTCGGCGTTGCCCCGGTGGTCGAGCTCGAACTGCAGCTCCTCACCGGTGCCCACCAGGCGGTGCCGGTAGGCGGTGAGCCCGACGCGATCGTCCTGGAAGCGGTGTCGGAGGCGAGGTTGGGGGATGCGCTGGCCGGCCTCCACCTGGTGGGTGAGCCGGGTGAGGTCGATCAGCAGGTCGGGGTCGACCTCGGAGACGAAGGTGGCCACGATGCCGCCGAGCAGCAGGCCCCCGAAGCCGGGCGCGGGTGCCGTGGGCAGCACCGACACGCCGAGGGCCACCCGCCGGGTGGGGGCGATCGGTCGTGAGTGGAACACCTCCAGCTCGGCCAGCAGCACCCGGACACGGTATCGGGCGAGGTCTCCCGCTCCCCCGGGCCCGGGCGAGGGGGCGTCGGGCCGGTCGGCCGGTCTGCCGGGCCGGGCCGGTGCGCCGGTTTCGTCCGGGCCCGATGGGGTAGAACGGCTCGATCGCCGGACCGACGCGACCCCGCAGGACCTGCCGGGCCGACGAACCGCACCCTTGGGTTCCCCCGCCCGAAAGCCGCAGCTCATGACCCCCCGCTCCCGCATCACCCGCCGCACGCTGGGCGAGCGCTGGGCCAAGGCGGCCCCCTGGCTGGAGCTCCGCGGCGACGCCCTGGCGGCCCTGTGCACCACCCCCGGCCTCGAGCGGCTGAACTGGTTCGACGGCGGGCACGGGGCGCTGCGGACCCACCTCGCCGGCCACACCGACCCCGAGACCCTCGACCAGGCCCGCGCCATCCTCGCCCCGGCCTTCGCCGTCGTCGACCAGGGCCTCTACCAGGTGACCGAGACGGGCCGGCCGTCGTGGACCCTGTCGGTCTCCCCGCTCGACGAGAGCACCTTCGTGGTGGCCCACACCACCTGGGTCGACGACCACCTCGAGCTGCGGGTGGCCGAGGCCGGCGCCCTGGTGGTCGGCAGCTTCCTGCTCGACCTGGCCACCGCGCTGCCCCGCCTGGCCCCCTCCCAGCGCATCCCGCTCGACCCACCCGGCTCGGGCCGGTCGGGCCTGCTCCCCGTGGCCGACTTCGACGAGCTGGTCGACGGCCGCCTCCACGGCCGGGCCACGGTGGCCCGGGCCACCGAGCTCGGGTGGGACCACGAGCTGGCAGCCGACCTGGCCGACGCCTTCGACCCGCCGATCCTGTCCGTCGAGGCCCTGGCGGTGGCCTCGGTCGACGCGGACCGCACGGCCGTCGAGACCCGCCGGATGTGGGTGGCCTGGTCGGGTTGGACGTGGCGGGCCGAACGGCTGATCGCCCCGGAGGCCGACGAGGAGCACCTGGAGCAGGTGCGCCTCACCCGGTACGGCCCCGACGACGCCATCCGCACGATGTTCGAGCCCCTGCCGTGGTTCACCCGCTGGGGTCGGCGGTCCTGATCCCGGGGACCGCCACCGGGCGGGTGCCGGTCATCGTCAGCGTCGCCACCGCCGCCGGGAGCACCGACCTGGTGGTGGAGCTCTCCGACGACCCGGACCCCACCGACGCCCTGGCGGCCGTGGCGGCGATCGCCGGCTCGTCGCGCCTGGTGGTCGACCGCACCGGCACCCCCGTCCGGGGCGCCGTCGTCGGGCGCGACCTCCTCACCGGCGACCGCCTGGTGGCGCCCACCCACCGCACCGCACCGGCCCTGTGCGCCCTGACCGGGCCCCTCCGGGGCGCCCGCGCCGTCGTCGACCGGGAGCTGCTCATCGGGCGAGGCGGGCGCTTCGGTGACCGGACGGTCCACGACACCGAGGTGTCGCGCCACCACCTCCGCGTCACGCCCACCCCCGGCGGCCTGGCCGTCACCGAGCTCGGCTCCACCAACGGGACGCTCCTCGAGGGCCGCCCCCTCCAGGGCACCGCGATCCTGCGAGCCGGTGACCGCATCGAGGTCGGCGGTTCGGTCCTGGTGGTCCTCGGCGATCCGCCGCGGGGCGCCCACCTCCGCAGCCGGGACGGCACGGTGGCCTACGACGTGCCGACGCCAAGCGCCCCCGACGGGGCCGTGCCCGGCCCGGCCCCCGGCACCGACCCGCCCACCGATGCGCCGGCGGACCCGGGCCGCCGCCGGTGGCGGGGACGGCGACGGCCACCCACCGCCTCGCCCGAGGATGCCCGTGCCCACGTCGCCCGCACCGAGGAGCGCACGCCGTCGGGCGATCGCCACCCGGATCCGGCGTCGGTGGCGGCGGCCATCGCCGGGTGGTCGGACCGACTGTGGGAGCGGGTGCCGGGCCACCCCGCCGACGGCACCGTGCGGATCGGCGAGGCATTGGCCCACCCGCACCCGGCGCCCGCGACCTCCCCTGCGGCCACCTCCGGGGCCGCGCCCGAGGGCACCGGCGTCCACGGCGCCGCGCTGGCCGGGCCCGGCGAGCGGTGCGTCGTCGACCTGTGGGCCGATCGGGAGGTCGCCATCGTGGGCCCGCCGGGCGCCACCGCCGAGCACGTGGCGGCCTGGGTCCTGCACCTCGCCGCCCTCCAGCACCCGGCCCACCTCTCGCTGTCGATCTCGCCGGCGCCCGGCTCGACGGCGCTCCTGCCGCTGGTGGCCGCCGCCCGCTGGCTGCCCCACGTCGGCATGGGCGCGCCCCGCCCCCGCCCGCCGGTCGAGCGCTCGGTGGCCTTCGTCGAGGTCGGGCCGCGCGGGCCGGCGACCTCGCCGGCGGGCCCGGGCGCGACCGGCGCCGGCCCGGCGTCGACCGGGGGCACCACGGTGTGGGTGGCCCGCTCCCGCCACGACCTCCCCCACCCGTGCCCCACCGTCGTCGAGGTGGACGACGACGGCACCGCCGCCGCGTGGGGGCGCCACGGCCACCCCGACCGGCGCCTGCTCCCCGACCTGGTCGCCGGCCCCGTCACCGACGCCCTGACCCGGCTCCTCGCGCCCCTCGTGACCGTGGAGGCCGGTTCCGACCACGCACGGTGAGACCCCGGTGTCGGCACCGGCGTGGATCGTGGTAGACGAGGGCCGGGCAGGGACGCCTGCCGACGCCCCCGTCCGCCCCGCCCGTCCCCCCACCGCCGTCCCGGACCCATGCCCCGCCCGCCCCTCCACATCCGGTCCGCCCCTGCGGGCGGCGCCCACCTCGTGGCCGGGCGCGCCCGGTGAGCCCCGGCGACCGCCGACGGCGCCGGACCGGCCCCGGCGCACCGGCAGCCACCCACCAGCCCGACGCCAGCCCGGTCCCCGGGTTCGACGACCTCGACGAGATCGGTCGGGGGGCGTCGGGCCGGGTGTACCGGGCTCGCCAGCGGCGGCTGAACCGCGAGGTGGCCCTCAAGCTGCTCGACGCCGCTCCCGACGACCGCGACGCCCGACGCCGCTTCGAGCGGGAGCTCGAGATCACCGTCCGGCTCGGCAGCCACCCCCACATCGTCCAGGTCCTCGACGCCGGCCAGTCCACCGACGGCCGCCCCTACCTCGCCATGGAGCTGTTCGAGCGGGGCTCGGCCGGCGACTGGCTCGCCCGCTACGGGCCCTTCAGCGCCGCCGATGCCGTCCGGGCCGGCGCCGCCATCGCCGACGCCCTCGCCGCGGCCCACCGCGCCGGCGTGCTGCACCGCGACGTGAAGCCCGAGAACATCCTGCTGTCGGAGTACGGCCCCGCCCTGAGCGACTTCGGCATCGCCCGACCGGCCGACCAGCTCGATCGCACCTCGTCGTTCAGCCAGTTCACGCCGTGGCACGCCGCGCCCGAGGTGCTCCTGGACCACCCGCCCACCGAGGCGGCCGACGTCTACTCGCTGGCGTCCACCCTCTTCACCCTCCTCGACGGCCGACCACCGTTCGCCGGGCCGCCCGGCGAGACCCTGCTGGCCGTCCAACGCCGGGTGCTCAGCGAGCCTCCCCGTTCGCTGCCGGCCGACGTCGACCCCGAACTGGCCGACGTCCTCCAGCGGGCCCTCCACCGCCAACCCGACCAGCGGACCGCCACCGCCGCCGAGCTGCGCGACCAGCTCCGCAACCTCGGCGCCAAGGGGTTCCCCGGCACCACGGCCACCGATGCGCCGCTGGGCGACGCGCCCGCCGGCTCGCCGGCGCCGGCGCCCGCGCCGGTCCCCCCGGGCGCGCGCCCGATCGACGAGGTCCCCGACCTGGGCGCCACCGCTCCCCGTCGCCGCCCCGCCCCGGGCGACGCCGAGCCCGCCACCCCGCCCGCCACCTCGCCCGCGCCGCCCGCGACCCCGCCACCGCCACCCCCGCCCTCCGGCTCCGGCCCGCCCGCCGGCGGGCCGATGGGCGATCGCGGCGACCTGGCGCTCACCCGGGCCGCGGGCACCCGACCCGACCCGGTGCCCGCCCGCACCGACGACGAGCCGGGCCGGCGGCGGTGGCCGTTCGTGGTGGGCGGCGTCCTCGCCCTCTTCGTGATGGCCGTGCTGGTGGGGTTCCTCGTGCCCGGCGACGAGGAGGAGCCCGACCCACCGGCCACCACCACCACGGTGGTCACCATCCCCCCGGCGCCGCCGGGCCAGGCCGGCCAGCCCACCGACGTCGAGGTCGAGGTCGCCCCGGGCGGGGCCGCGGCCACCATCTCGTGGACCGACACCACCGACGGTGCCGGCACCCCCGTCGTCTACGCCATCGGCGAGGTCGGCGACCCGATCCTCCGCCAGGAGGAGGAGGGCACCACCACCGCCACGGTGGAGGGCCTCGACGCCGACATCGGGTACTGCTTCGTGGTCCAGATGCTCGTGCTCGCCGACGACGGCGGCATCGTGCGCATCGACGCCGAGCCCGCGTGCATCCGTGGCGCCACGCTCGAGGACGCCGACGAGCCCAGCTCGTCCACCACGACGCCCCTGGTCCCGGGCGGGGCCACCACGACCACCACCGGCTGAGCTCGCGGGCCCGGTCGGGCACGCCGATCAGCCGGCCGGGTCGGCCGGTCAGCGGGTCAGCGGGTCAGCGGGTCAGCCGGCCGGGTCGACCGGGACCGCGGGGCGGGCCCCTCGGGTGAGCCGGGGTGGCGCGTCAGCGGTGGTGCCCGGGCGAGGCGGGGGCGGCCGGCGCAGGGTGCGCGGGTCGACCGCTCGCAGGGCCCGCCGCCACCAGGGCAGCCCGGCCGCCGAGTCCGCCCGCACCCGGTCCACCAGGCCCCAGGCGGCCCGGCCCAGCCCGTCGGGCGGCGGCGTGCCGCTGAAGGTGACCGCGTTGGCCAGCTGGGCCAGGTCGTCCACCAGGGCGGCGGTGTCGGGCCCGACGAGGTCGGCGGCCCGCCGGGCCGCGTCGCGGCGGCTCGTGGCCGTGGTGACGGCCAGGCCCCGGCCGCGCAGGTCGTCGGCCACCTCGTCCCAGGCCCCCAGCACCTGGGCCGCCTCGCCGGCGGCCGTGCGTCGACGGCGCCGCCGAGCGGCCTTGGCCGCCAGCACGAGCAGGGGGGCCACCAGCACCAGCGCCAGGGCGACGAGGGCGGTGGGCCGGGCGAGGTCGGCCAGGCGCTCGGCGACCGAGCGCGCCGGCTCGGCGGCGCCCTGGTCGCCGTCGCCGTCGCCCGCCTCCGTGACGGGCGGCGCCACCGAGGCGTCGTCGGGCGGGAGGGCGGGCTCGGTGGTCGACTGGGGCGTCGTCGTGGTCGTGGTGGTGGG
>JBBRFU010000128.1:0-10637 GCA_038241315.1 Acidimicrobiales bacterium
CGCTCCGCTGGTCGCCCCCTCGTTGGCCGCCCCCTCGGCGCCCGGTCGCCGGCGTCGCCACCATCGCTCGGCCCGGCCGACCACCGCCACGGTGAGGGCCACGTAGAGCCAGCCCACCAGCACGTCGGCCACGTAGTGCTCGCCGCCGACCACCAACACGATGCCCATGGTGACGGCGTAGGCGACGAGGAGCGCCCGGGTGGCCCGGCGCACCGTCGGCCACAGCACCACGGCCACCAGCGCGGCGTAGGCGGTGTGGAGCGACGGGATCGCGGCGGTGACGTTGACCGAGGCCTGCCCCTTGCTGAGCACCTGGTCGGCGATGTCGAGGCCGAGGACGGACCAGCCACGGCCGACGGGGCGGCTGACCGCGGCGGCCAGCTCACCCTCCTGCGACGCCAGCCACGGGGGCGCCGCCGGGAACACCACGAAGGTGGCCACCCCGAGGAACGACAGCACCACGAACCGCCGGGTGAAGGCAGCCCAGCGGGCCCGGTCGCGGACCCAGAGCGCGGCGGCCACGAGGAACGGCACCACGAAGTGGCTGGCGTAGACGACCGCGGGCACCACCTCCCAGGTGTGCACGCGCGCCGGGTCGATCAGGCGCTCCTGCAGCCACACCGTGGGCACCGTGCCCCCGAAGAGCACCTCGTCGGCGCGGATCTGCGGTTGCCAGCGCACGGGGA
Source organism: Acidimicrobiales bacterium (assembly GCA_038241315.1). GTDB lineage: Bacteria > Actinomycetota > Acidimicrobiia > Acidimicrobiales > Iamiaceae > Aquihabitans. The sequence continues at coordinate 687 of JBBRFU010000128.1, forward strand.
AGCCGGCCTGGTCCGCGAAGCCGCGCGAGTAGTCGTAGAGCACCAGCACCGCCAGGAACGGCAGCCAGTCGAGCAGGACCTGTCGCAGCCGCCGCTGGGGCGAGCTGACCGCCACCACCGCCAGGGCGGCCATCACCCACGCGAGCACCTGCTCGCGCTGCAGGGGGATGCCGCGGGTGGCGGCCGAGAACAGGAACGCCACGGCCCACGCCCCGCCGAGCACGGCCAGCCGACCGGTCCGCCACCCCGGTCGGGGCGACGGCCCGCTCACGACCACCCCGGCCACCAGGTCAGCCAGCGGTCGACGGTCGGCGGGATCGGCTGGGCGCTCCACACCGGCCACAGCGCCACGAAGGCCGCGCCGGCCAGGCCCACGGCCAGCGCGGGGACCACCCGCCGGGCGCGGGTCGGGAGCGCGCTCACCGCGCCCGCCGCGGCCAGGACGAGGGCCGGCACGACGGTGACGGCGTAGAAGGCGTACGACACCCGAGGCGACAGGAGCCACGGGAGCCACGTGGCGGCCACCCCGCCCGCCAGCACCACGGCCACCTCGTCGCCGCGGCGGGCCGCCACCGCCGCCCACCCCAGCCCGAGGAGCCCGAGCAGCCACACGACCGGGTTGGCCCCGGCCACGATGCGCGCCACGCGCGGGCCGTCGCGGCAGCTGCCGTCGGTGGTCCGGCGGCGATCGGCGCCGGGGTCCGCGCCGGGCGCCGGCGGGGCGAGCGGGCACCGCGACCGGTACAGGTGCACGGGGTGGGTCTGGGCCACCCAGGTCCAGGCCGAGGCCGCGTTCGAGTTGTCGGGCCGCAGCTCCCGGTGGAAGCGGGCCACGGCCCGCTGCTCGGTGAGGTAGCCGGCGGGGGTGGTGCGGTCCGGGCCGAGCTGGCGGGGCAGGGCCACCGCCACCAGGGCGAGCGGCGGCAGCACGGCCACCGCGAGCAGGGCCCGGGCCCGGCCCCGCCACCGGACGCCACCCGTGACCGCCGCCAGCCGGCCGGCCAGCACCCAACCGACCCCCGCCACGAGGGGCGCCATCGTGAGCGCCGACCACTTCACCGCCGTGCCCAGCGCCAACGCCCCCACCGCCGCCCACCACCACCGCTGGGCCCGGCGGAGGTCGGGCTGGGCGAGCACGGCGAGGACGAGGGCGGCGATCGACGCGGTGGTGAACAGGGCGAGGAACACGTCGAGCAGCGCCAACCGGCTGGTGACGTGGACCAGCCCGTCGAGCGCCACCAGGGCCCCGGCGGCCGCACCGATCGCGGCCCGGCCGGACAGGTGGCTGGCCGTGGCGGCCACGACGGCGCAGAGGAGCGCACCCGCGACCACCGACGCGATCCGCCAGCCGACCGGGTCGAACCCGGAGACGGCGATGCCCGTGCCGATGAGCCACTTGCCCAGCGCGGGGTGGGCCGGCTGGCCGTGCTCGGCGCCCCAGCGGAGGAGGTCGGCGGCATCGGGGGCGTAGAACAACTCGTCGAACACCAGCGTGGCCGGACGGCCGAGCGCGGGCAGGCGCAGCAGGAAGGCCCCCACCCCCACCGCCACCGCCACCCGACGCGTGCCCCTCGGCCCGCTCACCGTCCGGGTCGCTCGGGGAACGGCAGCGGCACCCACGGACCCGGTCCCGGTGCGTCGGTGGTCGTCCGGGTGGCCGCCGCGCACACCCGCCGGACCGTCGACGCGACCGACCGGTCCCCCGCCGCCCCGGGCTCGGCCGCGAGCAGCTCCTCGATCGCCGTGGCGTCCACCGGCGCCGCCGGACGGCCGGTGGCGCGCTCCTGGATGGACCGACACGTCGCCACCAGGGCGCGGACCTCCTCCTGGCGATCCACCGTGCCGGCGCCGCAGCCGGCCGGGGCGAGCGCGAGCGCGGCCACCACGGCGAGGCGGGCACCGACGAGGAGGCGGGGCGCCCGGCGCCGCGCCCTCGCTCCTCCCTGCTGGTCCCGGTCCACGGGCGGAGGATACCGACCCCCCTCCGACCCGCCCCGGCACCCGCCCGGCAGGATCAGCCCGGGCCCGGTCAGCCCACGTCGGTGGCCAGCAGGTCCTCGTCGGTCTCGCGGCGGATGACCAGGCGGGCCACGCCGTCGCGCACGAAGACCACCGCAGGCCGGGGCAGGGCGTTGTAGTTCGAGCCCATGGTCCGGCCGTAGGCGCCGGTGACCGGGGTGGCGATGAGGTCGCCCACCTCCACCCCCGGGGGCACCTTGGCCTCCGGCACCAGGACGTCGCCCGACTCGCAGTGCTTGCCCACCAGGCGCACCACCTCGGAGCGGTCGGCGGTGACCGCTCGGGGCAGGAACGTCTCGTAGCCCGAGCCGTACAGGGCCGGGCGCGGGTTGTCGATGAACCCGCCGTCGCAGGCCACGAAGGTGCGGATGCCGGGCACGTCCTTGATGGTGCCGACGCGGTAGAGGGTGATGCCGGCGGCGGCGGCGATGGAGCGCCCGGGCTCGGCCGAGACGTGCGCCGAGATCCCCGCCTCGGCACACGCCCGGCGCACGACGTCGCCCCACTCGGTGAGGGACGGGGCCTCCTCGCCTTCCACGTAGGCCACGCCGATGCCGCCGCCGATCGACAGCTCGGCCAGCCCCTGCTCGATGACGAAGGGCGCCAGGGCCTCGATGGCCTGGGTGAAGAACCCGGCCACGAAGACCTGCGACCCGATGTGGGCATGGAGGCCCACCAGCTCCACGGCGGGCGACCGACGGGCCCGCTCGGCGGCCCGGGCGGCGTCGCCGACCTTGAGCCCGAAGCCGAACTTGGAGTCGTCCTGGCCGGTCATCACGAACTCGTGGGTGTGGGCCTCGACGCCGGGCGTGATGCGCAGCAGGACCTCCGGCACCACGCCGTCCTCGCCGTGGAGCCGCTCCAGCCGGTCGAGCTCGTCGAAGCTGTCGACCACCAGGCGACCGACGCCCGCGGCGCGGGCCTGGCGCAGCTCGTCGTCGCTCTTGTTGTTGCCGTGGAGCACCAGGCGCTCGGCCGGCACCCCCGCGGACAGGGCGATGCGGAGCTCGCCGCCGCTCGCCACGTCGAGGTGCATGCCCTCCTCGTGGACGAGGCGGGCCATGGCCCGGCACAGGAACGCCTTGGTGGCGTAGGCGACCCCGTCGCCGAAGGCGGCCACCGCCTCGCGGCACCGGGCGCGCAGCTGGTCCTCGTCGTAGACGAACAGCGGCGTGCCGTGCTCGGCGGCCAGCTCGGCCACGTCGCACCCACCCACCAGCAGCTGGCCGTCGGGCCCGAGCGCGGCCGAGTCGGGCAGCAGCGCCCAGGGCAGGACGCTCACATCGACTCCGGGGCGGACACGCCGAGGAGGTCGAGGCCGATGGAGAGCCCCACGCGCGCGGACTCGACCAGCCAGAGCCGGGCCTCGGTGAGCGCCGGGGTGACGTCGTCGCCGACCACGTAGCAGTCGTGGTAGAAGCCGTGGAACGCCCCGGCGAGGTCGCGCACCCAGGTGGTGACCTTGTGCGGCGCCCGGTCCAGGGTGGCCAGGCGGACCACGTCGGGCAGCTCGGCGAGCGAGCGCAGCACGTCGAGCTCACGCTCGTGGGTGAGCAGGGAGAGGTCGACCGCGGCGAGCGGGCCCCGGGTGAAGCCGGCCTCGGCGGCCTTGCGGGTGATGCCGTGGATCCGGGCGTGGGCCATCTGCACGTAGAAGACCGGGTTCTCCATGCCCTGGCTGGCCACCTCGGCCAGGTCGACGGTCTGACGGGAGTCGATCGACTGGAGCAGGTAGGTGAGGCGGGCCGCGTCGGCGCCGACCTCGTCGACGATGTCGCGCAGCTCCACCACGGTGCCCGCCCGCTTGGAGAGCTTCATCGGCTGGCCGTCCTTCAAGAGGTCGACCATCTGGACGATCTCCACCTCGAGCTCCTCGGGGTCGTGGCCGAGCGCGGCCATGGCCGCCTTCATGCGGACCACGTAGCCGTGGTGGTCGGCACCCCACACGTTGATGAGGCGGGTGGCCCGGGAGAACTTGTCGCGGTGGTAGGCGATGTCGGGGAGCAGGTAGGTGAACTCGCCGTCGCTCTTCACCAGGACGCGGTCCTTGTCGTCGCCGTGGTCCGTGGAGCGCAGCCAGGTGGCGCCGTCCTCCTCGTAGGCCGCGCCCCGCTCGAGCAGCTCGGCCAGCGTGGTCTCGATGGCGCCGCTGGCCACCAGCGAGAGCTCGCGGAACCAGACGTCGTAGCGGACGCCGAAGGCCGCCAGGGTCTCGCGCTGGTCCTCCAGGGCGCGATCCTCGCCCCAGGCCACCGGGTCCACGCCCTCGGGCAGGTCCTGCGCCCACTCGGTGATGTAGGCGCCCTGGTAGCCGTCCTCAGGCGGCGCCTCCCCCGCCTTGCGGGCGGCCAGCGAGGCCCCGAACTTCTGCATCTGCACGCCGCGGTCGTTGATGTAGAACTCGCGCGTCACCACGTGGCCGGTGCGCTCGAGCAGCCGGGCCACGGCATCGCCGTGGGCCGCCCCCCGGGCGTGGCCGGCGTGGACCGGGCCGGTGGGGTTGGCCGAGACGAACTCCACGTTGACGGTGGTGCCGTGGCCGAGGTCGGGGCGGGCGTAGCCCGACGCCCCGCCCTCCACCACCGCCACCAGCACGTCGTGCAGCCAGGTCGGGGCGAGGTGGAAGTTCACGAACCCGGGGCCGGCGAGCTCGACGCCGGTCACGTGGGGCGGCGGGTCGGCCGACAGGTGGGCCACCAGCTCGGTGGCCAGCTCCCGCGGGTTGCGCCCCGCCCGCTTGGCCGTGGTGAGGGCGACGTTCGACGACCAGTCGCCGTGCTCGCGCCGGGCCGGGCGCTCGAGGGAGATCTGGGTGGGGAGCGGGTCGACGCCGAGGGCGACGAGGGCGTCGTGCACGGCGGAGGTGAGGGCGTCGCGGATCACAGCGGGTCTTTCGGGACGGGGTGGAGTTCGGGGCGGGTCAGCGACCGAGCACGGCCTCGACCCGGTTGACCAGGTCGAGGGGCTCGAACGGCTTGGTGACGTAGTCGGCGGCGCCGACGGCGAGGCCGGCGCGGACATCGGCGGCCTGGGCCTTGGCCGAGAGGAGCACGACCGGGATGCGCTCGAGCTCGGGGTCGGCGCGGAGGGCGGTGACCAGCTCGAGGCCGCTCATGCCCGGCATCATGATGTCGGTCACGACCACGTGCGGGTGACGGCGGCGGGCCACCTCGAGGGCCTCGGTGGCGTGGGTGGCCGAGCAGACCTCGTAGCCCTCCAACTCGAAGTTCACCACCAGCAGCTGCAGGATGACGGGGTCGTCGTCGACGACCAACACGATCGTGGACGGCATCCACCGATCCTACCGACGCCGCGTGGAGCGGCTCCCAGCCGGTTCGGCGCCGCCACCGAGTTGGGCAGGGCTCCGGCACGATCTAGGGTGGCGGCCCTGCCCTCGTAGCTCAGGGGATAGAGCATCGCCCTCCGGAGGCGTGTGCGGGCGTTCGAATCGCCCCGAGGGCACCACCCGTCGCCGGCTCCTCACGGGGCCGGCGTCGCTGGTTCCGGGCCCGCCGGGCCGATCGAGCCGGCCGGTCAGCTCAGCCGGTCAGCCGCAGCTCTCGCCGGGCGGGGGCGTCCCCACGGGCAGCTCGCCCACCGGCTTCGACGACGGCGGCTGCGTGGTGGTGCTCGACGTGGGCCCTGCGGTGGACGGTGCCGCGGGCGCTGCGGTGGTGGGGGCCGCCGGGGCGGTGGTGGGCGGCGGGGTCACCACGCCGCTGAAGTCGGTGCCGACGAACAGCACGAGCTCGTCCGGGGCCAGGCCGGCGTCGGCCACCAGGTCGGCGCCACCCGCCAGGCGGTCGGCCAGGGCCTGCGCCGCCGCCTCGCCGCCCGGTCCGTGGGCCACCAGGGTGCGGACCTCGGCGGGCCGGCCGAGCTCCGCGCCGTTGCCCGTGCGGACGATGGTGACCCCGGCGGCCTGCAGCGCGTCGGCCGCCGCCTGGGCGGCACCGGTGGCGCCGGAGCTGTTGAGGACGGTGGCGCGAAGGGTGGGATCGGTGGTCACCGGCGTGATGGCGGGGGCCACGGCGGTGGTGGGGGCCGCGGCGGTGGTGGTGGGGCTCGTGGTGGTCGTGGTGGTGGCGACCGCCGAGACGCCCACGTAGTCGGCGCCGAGCACCACCACGGTGGCATCGGCGGCGAGGGAGGCGTCGACGACCAGGTCGGCCCCGGCGGCCAGCGCGTCGCGGACCGCCCGGCCGGCGTCCTCCCGCCCGGTGGCGTGGTGCACCACGGTGCGGTCCGCGGTGGGGCGACCGACCTCGTCGCCGTTGCCCCAGTGGTCGATGGTGAACCCGGCGGCCTCCATGGCCTGGGCGGCGGCCGAGGCCACGCCGGGCGCGCCCGAGCCGTTGAGGACGGTGACCCGGACCTGGTCCCGGGCGACGAGCGTGGTGGTGCTGCGGGCCTCGGGGTCGTCCGGGGAGCGGAAGCGGGCCAGGATCGGCTCCGCCTTCGCCTCGTCGAGCTCGAGCACCTCGGCGCCGCCGGTGGTGCGCCGGGGCGTGGCCGGGAGCGTGTAGGTGACGAGGTCGTCGGCGGCGAGCGCCGAGAACTTGTTGCCGATGCGGACCACGTCGGTGATGGCGAGGGTGCCGTCGAGGGTGACGTTGTCGGTCCCCGAGTCGATCAGCCGCTTGATGGTGAGCGGGTTGTCGCCGGCCTTGTCCATGACCCGGGCGATGGTGCGCCGGATGAAGAACTGCTGGCGGGAGATGCGGCCCAGGTCGCCGGCGCCGTCGAAGCGATAGGTCCCGCCGGGCTCGCGGACCTGCATGTGGCGGGAGCGGGCGAAGGCCAGGGCGTCGTAGCCGTCGAGGACCACGCAGCCCGTCTCGGTCACCTCGAAGTCGGACTGGAAGTCGCGCATCTGCTTGTCGAACCACATCGGGACGCCACCGATGGCGTCGACGATGCCCTCGAAGCCCTTGAAGTCGACCTCGATGTAGTGGTGGATCGGGACGCCCAGCTCGTCGCGGAGCGTGTCGATCAGCGACTGCGGGCCCTCGCCGTAGGCGGCGTTGATCCGGCCCTTCTCCCCGTCGCTGGAGCGGGTGACCCACAGGTCGCGCGGCAGCGACAGCAGCAGGGGACGGGAGGAGGCCGGGTCGATCCGCAGCACCATGATCGTGTCGGCCAGGGGCCGGCGATCCTCGATCGGGGCGGTGACGCCCCGCTTGGGGTGGCCCTTCTCCCGGGAGTCGGACCCCACCAGGAGGTAGTTCTTGGCCGGCCCGGTGGGCAGGTCGAGGCTGAGGTCCTCCCGCTCGATCGACGAGAGCTTGAAGGCTCCCCAGCCCACGAACAGGGCCACCAGGAGGGAGAGCACCGAGCCGGTGGCGCCGGCCGAGAGCAGGGCGCGCTGGCGGCTCGTGCGGCGCGCCGTGGCGAGCGGCGCGGCGGGGACCGCATCGGGTGGCGGCGCCACCGATCGCTCAGCCACAGGACCGCCCGGCCGGCGGGTCGGCGGGCACCATGCCCACCACGTCGGCCTCGGCCACCTCGGTGGTGGTGGTGACGGCGGTGCTGGTGGTGGCCGCCTCGGTGGTGGGCGTGGCGCCGGCGGCGGGGATGGCACGGACGCCCGCGAAGTCGGCGCCCAGGAAGACCACCACCTCGCCCTCGTCGAGCGATGCGTCCTCGACCACCGCCGGCTCGCCCTCCACGTAGGCGGCGACCGTGCGGGCCTGGGCCGACTCACCGGGCGCGTAGCGGACCATGGTGGCCGCCTCGTCGTCGCGGCCGAGCTCCGAGCCGTTGCCGAAGTGGTCGACGTCGAACCCGGCGGCCACCAGCGCGTCGGCGGCGTCGACGGCCAGGCCGCTGCGCCCGGAGCTGTTGAGCACCATGGTGGTCACCGAGTCGGGCGGCAGGAGGGCCGCCTCGGCACCGGCGGCGGCCGACGGGGTGGTGCCGTCGGCGGACCGGTCGGCCTCGCGGAACAGGTCGAGGACGGGCTCGGCGTCGTCGGCGGCCAGCTCCACCACCTGGGCGCCGCCGGCGGTGGTGCGCGGGGTGTTGGGCAAGGTGTAGGTCTCGAGCTGCTCGGACTCGAACGAGGAGTACTCCTGGCCGAGGGCGAGGAGGTCGCCCACCGACAGCTCGTCGTCGATCGTGACGTTGGCGGTCCCCACGTCGACCAGGCGCTTCAGCGTGAGGGGGCTGGTGATCCCGGTGTCCATCACCCGGTCGATCACCCGGCGCAGGAAGAGCTGCTGGCGCGAGATGCGCCCGAGGTCGCCCGTGCCGTCGTAGGTGAAGCCCCCGTCCTCGAAGTACTGGAGGTGACGGGAGCGGGCGAAGGCCAGCGCGGCCCGGCCGTCGAGCGTGACGCACCCCGGGTGCAGCACCTCGAGGCCGGTGTTGCGGTCCTGCATGGCCCGGTCGAACCACATCGGCACGCCGTCGACCGCCGTCACCAGCTCCTGGAAGCCGTGGAAGTCGACCTCGATGTAGTGGTTGATGGGCACGTCGAGCTCGGCGCGCAGGGTGTCGATCAGCGCCTGCGGGCCCTTGGCGTAGGCGGCGTTGATGCGGCCCTTGTCGCCGCTCCCCGACAGCGTGACCCACAGGTCCCGGGGCAGCGAGAGGATCCGGGCCTCGCCGGCCCCGGGGTCGATCCGGACCAGCATGATCGTGTCGGCCAGGGGGGCGTGGCTGTCGGGCGCCGAGGGGTCGAGCGGGTCGCCGCCTCGGCGTGAGTCCGAGCCGACGATGAGGTAGTTCGCCGGGCCCTCGGTGGCCCGCTGGTCGAGCACCACGTCGGCGCGATCGATGCTGCGGAGCTTCCAGGCGCCCCACCCCACGACCGCGGCCACCACGAGGGCGCCCACGGCGAGGACCCCGCCGAGCCCCAGCAGGAGCCGCTGGGGCCACGAACGCCGCCGCCGACGGAGCCGCGAGCGCGGGGTGGGGCGCGCCTCGGGCTCGAGGGTGGGGAGCTCCGGTGCCATGTCGACCCTCAGGCTACCGGCGCCCGGTCCGCCGATCGGGTCACCGACGACCGGGTGCGACCCCCGTCACCCCGGCTCAGGCCTTGGTCTCGGCCTTGGTCTCGACCTTCGGCTCGCGAGGGAGGCCGAGGAACTTCTCGCCGACGATGTTTCGCTGGATCTCGGCGGTGCCGCCCCAGATGGTCTCGGAGCGGGAGAAGAAGAAGGCCGACATCATGCCGCTGGGCTGGTAGGCGTCGCGGCCCTTGGCCCGCATGACGGCGGGCCACGTGCCCGAGGCGGGCGCGGTGTCGACGAGCATCGATGCCGCGCCGAAGATGTCGAGGGCCAGCTCCATCGCGTCGCGGTGCATCTCGGACCAGAACATCTTGTTGGTGAGCCCGAGCGAGACGACGCCCAGGTCCTTGGTGCCGTTGACGGTCTGGGTGAGCTGGCGGAGGCCGTTGATCCGGAGGATCTGGATCTTGGTGTAGTAGCGGGTGAGGCGCTGGCGGATCACCGGGTCGTCGATCTTCCCGTTCGCCGTGGCGGCCTCCACCATGAGCTGGTGCTCCTGCTCGAAGCGGCGGTAGCCGGTGGTGGCCGACATGCCCCGCTCGTGCGAGAGGGTGGAGTTGGCCACCTTCCAGCCGCCGTTCACGCCGCCCACCACGTTCTCCTTGGGGCAGCGGGCGTCGGTGAAGAACACCTCGTTGAACTCGGCGGTGCCGTCGGGCTGGGTGATGCCGCGCACCTCGATGCCGTCCTGCTTCATGGGCACCAGCAGGTAGGAGATGCCGGCCTGCTTCTTGACGTCCGGGTCGGTGCGGGCCAGGAGGAAGCAGTAGTCGGCGAACTGGGCCTGGGTGGTCCACACCTTCTGGCCGTTGATGACCCACTCGTCGCCGTCGAGCACCGCGGTGGTCTTGAGCGACGCGAGGTCGGACCCGGAGTCGGGCTCGGAGAAGCCCTGGCACCAGGCCATCTCGCCCTTCAT
>JBBRFU010000129.1:0-10598 GCA_038241315.1 Acidimicrobiales bacterium
TCGGGGCGCGGAAGTAGGGTGAGCGGCTGCACCAGACCAGGGGAGCGAACGTGGCGAAGGTTGTCCTGCAGGACCTGTCCGATGGCGAGACCCGGCTGGTCGAGGCCCCGGCGCCCACCGCCGGCCGCACCGGCGTGGTGATCGCCACGCAGGCCTCGGTGGTCTCCGCCGGCACGGAGCGGATGCTGGTCGACTTCGGTCGGGCCAGCCTGCTGGGCAAGGCCCGCAGCCAGCCCCAGCGGGTGGGTGAGGTGCTCGACAAGGCCAGGACCGACGGGATCGGCACCACGATCAACGCGGTCCGCTCCAAGCTCGGCCAGCCCATCCCGCTCGGCTACTCGAGCGCCGGCGTGGTGGTGGAGGTGGGCCCCGACGTGTCGGGGATCTCGGTGGGCGACCTCGTGGCCGCCGCCGGTCCGCACGCCGAGGTGGCATCGGTGCCGGCCAACCTGGTGGCGCCGGTGCCCGACGGCGTGGCCCCGGCCGACGCCGCCTTCGCCACCATCGGGAGCATCGGCCTGCAGGGCCTGCGCCTGGCCCAGCCGACGGTGGGGGAGCGCTTCGTGGTGATCGGCCTCGGGCTGGTCGGGCTGCTGGCCCTCCAGCTCCTGCAGGCCCAGGGCTGTCGGGTCCTCGGCGTCGATCCCAACCCGGATCGCCGTCGGCGGGCCGAGGCCTACGGGGCGGCCACGGTGGCCTCGGGCGACGGCGTCCTGGCCGCAGCCGCCGAGCACTCGGGCGGCCGGGGCGTCGACGGCGTGCTGGTGTGCGCCTCCACGTCGTCGAGCGAGCCGATGCACCAGGCCGCCAAGATGTGCCGCCAGCGCGGCCGCATCGTCCTGGTGGGCGTCACCGGGCTCGACCTGGACCGGGCCGACTTCTACGAGAAGGAGCTCACCTTCCAGGTGTCGGCGGCCTACGGCCCGGGCCGCTACGACCCCTCCTACGAGGAGGGCGGCGTCGACTACCCCCTCGGCTTCGTCCGCTGGACCGCCGGGCGGAACATGGAGGCCGTGCTCGACCTGGTGGCCGCCGGCCGGGTCGACGTGGCCTCGCTGGTCACCGACACGTTCGCCTTCGCCGAGGCCCCCGCCGCCTACGAGGCGCTGGTGTCGGACCCGGCGGCGCTCGGCATCGTCCTCCGCTACCCGGAGCCCGACCTGCGCCCCGACGCCGGCCTCCTGCGCCGCCGGATCGACCTGCCCGCGACGGCGGCGGCCCCCGCCGGCCGGGGCCGCATCGGCGTGCTCGGTGCAGGGAACTTCGCCAGCCAGGTGCTGCTGCCCGCCATCCGCGACGCGGGCGGCACCATCGACACCATCGTCTCCAGCGGCGGCACCACCGCCACCGTGGCCGCGTCGTCGTTCGGCGCCGCCCACGCCAGCAGCGTCACCGACGACGTCTTCGACCGGCCCGAGATCGACACCGTGGTGATCGCCACCCGCCACGACTCCCACGCCCGCTACGTGGAGCGGGCGCTGCGCGCCGGCAAGCACGCCTTCGTGGAGAAGCCGGTGGCCATCACCGAGGCCGAGCTCGGGTCGCTCACCACCTGCCTGGCGGAGCTGGCGGCGGCGGGCGGGCCGGTGCCGCTCCTGGGCGTGGGGTTCAACCGGCGCTTCGCGCCCGTGTCGGTGCGCATGGCCGAGCTGCTCGGGGACCTGCCGGGGCCCAAGGCGCTCACCCTCACCATGAACGCGGGCCCCATCCCCGCGGATCACTGGACGCAGGATCCGGCGGTGGGGGGCGGCCGGATCGTGGGCGAGGCCTGTCACCTGATCGACCTGGCCCGATTCCTCGTGGGCGCCCCCATCACCGGCGTGTCCACCACCACCCTGGACCAGCCGGGCCCGCACGACACCGCCACCATCTCGCTCACCTTCGGCGACGGGTCCATCGCCACCGTGAACTACTTCGCCAACGGGTCCAAGCGGTACCCCAAGGAGCGGGTGGAGGTCTTCGGTGGCGGCCGGGTGCTGGTGAACGACAACTTCCGCACCCTGCGGGCCCACGGGTGGCCGGGGGTGCGCACCATGCGGCTCCGCAGCCAGGACAAGGGCCACGCGGCCGGCATGGCGGCCTTCCTCGCCGCGGTGCGCAGCGGCGGGCCGGCGCCCATCCCCCTCGACGAGGTCCTCGAGGTCTCCGAGGTCTCGCTGCGCGCCGCCGGCCTGGCCTGAGCGGCGGTCGCGTGTCCCGCCTCCACGAGCAGCGCGAGCTGGCCGCCGCGGTCCGTCGCACCTGGGGGGTCCGGGGCATCGGCCGGCGCGTCGCCTACGAGGGCCGCAAGCGGTCGGGTCTCCTCGTGGTGGCCGAGCGGCGGTGGGCCACCGGCACGGCTGCGCCCACCACGGCGCTCGGGCGGGTGGGCCTGGGCCCGCCGGCCTCGCTCACCCCGCCCGACCCCGCTCGCTTCGCCGAGGGCGCCGGGTTGGTCCTCTACGGCGGGTTGGCCGTCGACGTGGCGGTGCCGCCCGAGTGGCACCGCCAGCCGCTCGGGGGCCACACCTACGACGCCGACGCCCACTGGTCCGCGCTGAGCGATGCCGCGCCCGAGCTCGGCGACGTGAAGGACGTGTGGGAGCTCTCCCGGCTCGGGTGGTTGCAGCCCCGGCTCCGCCACTGGGCGGCCACGGGCGACGACGCCGAGGCCGAGGCGATCTGGCGGGTGGTGGAGGACTGGCACGAGCGGAACCCGCCCTACCTCGGGCCCAACTGGATGTGCGGGCAGGAGACCTCCCTCCGCACCATCGCCGTCATGGCGCTGGCCGACGCGCTCGACGCCAGCCCGGCCACCACCGACGCCCGGCGGCTCCTGGTGGCCCGCCTGGTGCAGGACGCGGTGGGTCGGGTGGCGCCCACGCTGGGCTACGCGCTCTCGCAGCGCAACAACCACGCCAGCTCGGAGGGCGGCTTCCTCTGGACCGCGGCCGTGCTCGCGCCGTGGCTGCCGGGCGCCGATCGCCTCCGGCGCCGGGCCGCTCGCGCCCTGTCGGAGGTGGTGGAGGACCAGTTCGGGGCCGATGGCTCCTACGCCCAGCACTCGCCCACGTACCAGCGGGTGGCGCTCCACGTGCTGCTCTGGTGCCTGGCGGTGGCGCGCGCCACCGGTGAGCCGCTGCCGCCGGGCGTGGCCGACGCGGTGGGGCGCAGCGTCGGGCACCTCCGCTCGCTGGTGGCGCCGGGAAGCGCCGGCCGGGTGCCGAACCTGGGCGGGAACGACGGGGCCCTCGTGTTCGACCTCGCCCCCACCTCGATCGACGACCTCCGCCCGGTCATCGCCCACGCCGCGGCGGCCACCGGCCAGAGCAGCGGGTTCGGCCCCGGGCCCTGGGACGAGGAGGCCGCCTGGTTCGGGCTGGCCCCCGCGGCCGCGGCGCGGCGGCCCCGGTCGCCGTCCACCGTCACCCACGCGCTCACCTGCGGCCGGGCGCACGCGGTGCTCCGCGCCGGCCCCCTCGTGCACCGCCCGGCGCACGCCGACCAGCTCCACGTCGACGTGTGGCTGGACGGCGAGGCCGTGGCGGTCGACCCCGGCTCGTTCCGGTACACGGCGCCGGCGCCGTGGGGGAACGCGCTCGCCGGCGAGGACGTGCACAACCTGGCGCGCCGCCCGTCGTCGCCCCAAGCCGTGCGGGCCGGGCGCTTCTTCTGGCGGCGGTGGGAGTCGGCCGAGGTGGTGGCGTCGGTGGACGCCGACGACCTGGTGGCCCGGGTGGCCCGGCTGCGCCTGCCCGACGCCACCGTCCTCCACCGCCTGGTGGCGGTGACGGCGGGGCTGGTGCTCGTGGTCGACCAGGCCGACGGGACCGGGGCCGTCGGCGGCGCGCCGGTGGAGGTGCGGTGGAACCTGCCGGAGGCGGCCACGGTCCGGGCCGAGCCCGGGCGCACCGAGGCGGCGGCGGCCGGGTGGCAGGCCCGGTTCGACCACGGGGGCCTGGCCGCCACGCCCACGGCGGTCGACGACGATCCCGCGTCGGGCTGGCACGCGCCGCGCTACGGCGTGCGGGCGCCGCTCACCGCGATCGTGCTGACCGCCGGGCCCGAGGGCCGGGTGGCCTCGGTGTTCGCCACCGACGATTCCGCCGTTCGCCTCGACGCGGTGCTCACGGCCGCCGCGGACCTCGACCTCGCCCGGGTGGACGCGGCGGGCCTCCGCCGGGTGCGGTCAGCGGGAGGCTGAGCGGAGCGAGAGGAGGAGGTCCTCCACCGCGCCCGCCAGGGTGCGGCGGTCGTAGTGGGCCCGGATGAAGGCCTCGCCTCGCTCGGCCGCCCCTTCGGGCGGGTCGTCGGCCATGGCCTCCATGCCCGCGGCGAGGGCGTCGGGGTCCCCCGGGGTGACCATGAGCCCGACGCCGGCCTTGCGCACGACGTCGGCCACCAGCCCGGCCACGTTGGTGAGCACCGGGAGCCCGGCGCCCATGTAGTCGAAGAGCTTGTTGGGGCTGACGCCGTAGGTGAAGAGGTCGACCGGGGCCAGGACCATGAGCCCGGCGTCCGCGGTGCGGAGGGTGGCGGCCACCTCGGCCTTGGAGACCGGGTCGACGAACGCCACGTTGTCGAGCCCGAGGTCTCGGCACAGCTCCATGAGCTGCTGCTTGGTGGACCCGTCGCCGAGGAGCACGACGCGGATGTCGGAGCGCCCGCGCTGTTGGAGGTGGTGCGCGGCCCGCACGACCACCTCGAGGTCGTTGGCGGGCCCGTGGGCGCCGGCGTAGACGAAGGTGAAGGCGCCGGGGGTGGCGAGGTCGGTGCCGCCGGTGGCGTCGGCGAAGCCGTCGAGGTCGACGCCGTTGGGGATGAGCTTGATCTTGGCCCGCTTCACGCCGCGCTCACAGATGCGGTCGACGTTGGAGTTGGCCAGCACGATGATGGCCTCGGCCTGCTTGTAGAGCAGGTCGGCGATGACCCGCATGAGGCTGATCTCGAGCCCGGTGTCCTTGCCCGCCACCTCGGAGTACGACTCGGGCCAGAGGTCTCGCACCTCGAGCACGAACGGCACCCGGCGCACCTTGGCGGCGGCCCAGGTGCCGAAGGCGGCGAAGAGGTGCGGCGAGGACCCGATGAACACGGTGGAGCGGTCCCGCTCCACCCGGATCAGGTGGTGGAAGGTGATGAGGCCGAAGACCATCATGCTGGCCACCCGGCGCCAGTTGTTGCCCCGGTAGCTCCCGGCGGTGAGCCAGGTGAACCGGACCCCGTGGATGTCCTCGGTGGCGGCCTTGACGTCGAAGGCGCCCCGCCGGCGGGAGTACTTCCGGGTGGCCAGGTTGAGGTCGCTGGCGATGATCCGCACCCGATGGCCCCGGCGCTGGAGCTCGGTGGCGAAGTCGAAGTGGCGGGTGCCGCCGGGCTGGTCGGGCGGCACGGCGTACTGGTTGACCCAGTACACCTGCAGCGACTCGCCCCGCTCGTCGGCGGGACCGTCTTCGGTCATCGGCTTCTCGCCACGAGCGCGTCGACCACCCGCTCGGCGGTGCCGCCGTCCCACAGCTCGGGCCGCTGGCCCTCGATCTCGCCGCCGAGGGCGCGCTGGACGGCGTGGAGGATGGCCTCGGGCGACGTCCCGACGAGCTGGTTGGTGCCGTGCGAGACCGTGATCGGTCGTTCGGTGGTGGTGCGCAAGGTGATGCACGGTACTCCCAGCACCGTGGTCTCCTCCTGCATCCCGCCGGAGTCCGTCAGCACGAGTCGGGCCCCGTCCTGCAGGGCGACGGAGTCCAGGTAGCCGACCGGTTCCACGGTGCGGATGGCGGGGGAGAGGTGGAGCTGTTCGAGGGAGGCACGCACGCGGGGGTGGACGGGCCAGAGGAGCGGGGTGCGGGCGGCCACCTCCTCCAGCACGCCGAGCAGGCCCTTGAGGTCGGCCGGGTCGTCGACGTTGCTGGGGCGGTGGAGCGTGACGAGGCCGTAGGCGCCCCGCTCGAGGCCGAGGTCGGCCAGGACCGGGCGGGCCCGGGCCCGCTCCAGGTTCGACAGCAAGGTGTCGGCCATGATGTTGCCCACCAGGGCGATGGCGTCGTCGGGGTAGCCCTCGGCGCGGAGGTTGTCGACCGCGTCGACGGAGGGGGCGAGGAGGAGGTCGCTGACGCGGTCGGTGACCACCCGGTTGACCTCCTCGGGCATGGCCCAGTCTCGGCTGCGGAGGCCGGCCTCGAGGTGGGCCACCCGGGTGCCGAGCTTGGCAGCCACCAGGCTGCAGGCGAGCGTGGAGTTCACGTCGCCGGGCACGACCACCCAGCTGGGCTGCTCCTGGAGCACGACCGGCTCGAACGCCTCCATGATCCGAGCCGTCTGCACCGCGTGCGAGCCGGAGCCGACCTCGAGGTGGTGGTCGGGGGCCCGGATCCCGAGCTCGTCGAAGAAGACGTCGCTCATGGCCGCGTCGTAGTGCTGGCCGGTGTGGACGAGGACCGAGGCGATGTCGCGCCGGTCGAGCTCGGCCTGCAGCGGCGCGATCTTCATGAAGTTCGGGCGGGCGCCGGCCACGAGGACCACGGGGCCACCGAGGTGGCGCGCGCTCTCGGAGTGCCCCGTGTCTGCTTTCACGTGTTTCCGTTCCTCCCGGGTCCCCAACGAACGCCGAACTAGTGTGGCACGCGTCGTCCGGGCGCCGTGTTGACGGGGTGTGCACGGGAACGACGTCCCGGGCCGGCGAGAACGGAGTCTCGAGCAGATGACCAAGGTGATCGTGGTGGGGCAGGGCTACGTGGGCCTGCCCGTGGCGGTGCGGGCGGCAGAGGCCGGCTTCGACGTGGTGGGGCTCGACCTCGACGAGGGTCGCATCAAGCGCCTGGCCGACGGCGAGTCGTTCGTGGAGGACATCTCCGACGAGCGCCTCGGCGCGGTGCTCGCCAGCGGTCGCTACCACCCGTCGTCCGATGCCGACGACGCCGAGGACTTCGACGTGGCGGTCATCTCGGTGCCCACGCCGCTCACCGACGGCATCCCCGACCTCAGCTACATCGAGTCGGCGGCGGCCGCCCTCGGCATGCACGTGCGGCCGGGCTGCACGGTGGTGCTGGAGTCCACCACCTACCCGGGCACCACCGAGGAGCTGGTCCTGCCGATCCTGGAGTCGGCCTCGGGCCTGCGGGCCGGCACCGACTTCCACCTCGGCTACAGCCCCGAGCGCATCGACCCGGGCAACACCACGTGGACCTTCGAGACCACGCCCAAGGTGGTCTCGGGCGTCAGCGCGGCGTCGCTGGCCGCGGTGCAGGGCTTCTTCGACGTGCTGGTCGACGTGACCGTGCCGGTGTCGTCGCCCAAGGAGGCGGAGCTGGCCAAGCTCCTGGAGAACACCTTCCGCCACGTCAACATCGCCCTGGTGAACGAGCTGGCGGTGTTCGCCCACGACCTCGGCGTCAACGCCTGGGAGGCCATCGACGCGGCGAGCACCAAGCCGTTCGGCTTCATGAAGTTCACGCCGGGCCCGGGCGTGGGCGGCCACTGCCTGCCCATCGACCCCTCGTACCTGTCGTGGCGGGTGCGGCGCACGCTCGGCCACACCTTCCGCTTCGTGGAGCTGGCCAACGACGTCAACGAGCACATGCCCGACCACGTGGTCACCCGCGTGGCGAGCGCGCTGAACGACCAGAAGATGGCCGTCAACGGGTCCAGGATCTTGCTGCTCGGCCTGGCCTACAAGAAGAACACGAGCGATCCGCGTGAGGCGCCGTCGAGCCAGATCGTCCGCCGACTGGTGGCGCTCGGCGCCGAGGTCCGCGCCGT
This sequence comes from Acidimicrobiales bacterium, assembly GCA_038241315.1. Taxonomy (GTDB): domain Bacteria; phylum Actinomycetota; class Acidimicrobiia; order Acidimicrobiales; family Iamiaceae; genus Aquihabitans. The sequence continues at coordinate 7,735 of JBBRFU010000129.1, forward strand.
CGACCCCCACGTCGATCCTGCCCACGCCCCCGAGGGCGTCCCGCTCGTGCCCCTCAGCGAGGAGGAGCTCACCGGGGCCGACCTCGTGGTGCTGGTGGTGGACCACGACCTCTTCGACGGTGACCTCGTGGTGCGCCACGCCCGTCAGGTGCTCGACTGCCGGAACGTCCTGCGCGGCCCCAACGTGGAGACCCTCTGACGGTCGCCTCGGGGCCGCCACCGGCCGCCGCCGAGGCGGTCGGGGCGCGGTCGGCGCTGGTGGCCGACGTCGTCGCCGTCGCGGTGGCCGCGGTCGTGGTGCAGCTCGTCTTCCGCCAGCGCGTCGACCTCCCGGCGCACGTGGTGGCCGGCGGCGGCGGTGCGCTGGTGGTGGCCGTGCTGGTGCCCCGTGCGCTGCACCGGGTGGTGGCGGCCGTGGCGGTCGTCGTCGTGCTCGTGGTCGCCGCGGTGATCGAGGCCGCCGAGGTCGGCCTCACGGACCTGGGCGACGTCGCCTTCAGCGGTGCCGGCGCCCTCCTCGTGGCCCGGAGCGCCGAGGAGGCCTGCCTCGGGGGCCGGCGGCGAGGGCTGGTGGCGGCGGTGGGCGTGGTGGGCCTGGTCGTCGGCTTCGGGCTGCGCCATGGGCGCTGACCGCCCCACCGGCGGGCGCCGCCGCGTTGCCAGCCGCCGGGTCGCCAGCCGCCGCCCGGGCGCTCGGGCCCTGCTCGTGGCGGCCCTCCTCACCCTCGGGTGCGGCACCGCCGGGGTGCTGCCGTTGACGTTGATCCCGGTGGCCATCGACGACCAGGTGCGCTGGACCACCCCCTCGGTGGACGGGCCGGCGATCCGCCTCCTCTTCCTCGAGGAGGACCGGGGCACGTTCCCCCTCTACCGGGACACGGTGGCTCGCCTCGGTGGTCCCGATGCCGTCCGGGGCCAGCCGATCCACAAGGACGCCTGGTCCACCACGGTGCGGGTGGGTGACCGGTCGGTGGCGCTCGGCCTGCCGGGGGAGCTCTGGCGGTTCCTCGCCGCGCTGGGCGCGATCGTGGTCGTGGCGCTGGTGCGCCACCGCCGCCGGCCCCCCGATCGGGAGGCCGCCGACGATCAGTCGGCCAGGGCCACGTCGGGCCGGCCCAGCGCGTAGGGCTCCGCCGGGGCCACCCGATGGGGCCGGGCCTCGAGGTGGAGGGCCTTGAACCCGTAGACGGCCGCCACCAGGCAGGCGATGCCGCCCACGGCCACGCCGGCCCGGGGCCCGGCCACGTCGGAGATCCACCCCACCAGCGGCCCGCCGATGGGCGTGGAGCCGAGGAACACCATGCCCTGGATGGCCAGCACCCGGCCCCGGTACTCGGGCCCGGCGAGCAGCTGCACGATGGCGGTGCAGGAGGTCATGAAGGCGATGGAGCCGAAGCCGAGGAGGATCGCGGCGGGGAAGGCGAGGCCGAGGTTCGGGGCCGCGGCGAGCAGGAGCATGGCCACGCCGAACCCGCCGGCGGCCACCACCAGGTGGCGGCTGGTGACCACGGTGCGTCGGGCGGTCAGCAGGGCGCCGACCACCGAGCCGATGCTCAGGACCGAGAACAGCAGGGTGAAGGTGGTGGTGCCGCCGCCCAGGGGGCCGTCGACCAGCAGGGGCACGGTGACCGAGAAGTTGAAGGCGAAGGTGCCGATGATGGCCATCATCACCAGCGGCACGAACAGCTCCCGCTGCGAGCGGATGTAGCGCAGGCCGTCTCGCACCTGGCCCTTGGCCTTCACCATGGGGGCGGAGCGGTTCAGCTCGGCCGGGCGCATCAGGAACAGGCCGGCGAGCACGGCCACGTAGCTGACCGCGTCGATGATGAACGGCCAGCCGTAGCCCACCCAGAGGACCAGGCCGCCGGCTGCGGCCGGGCCGACCACCCGGGAGCCGGTCATGATCGCGCTGTTCAGGCTGACGGCGTTGGCCAGGTCGACCGTCGGCACCATCTCGACCACGAACGAGCGGCGGGCCGGGTTGTCGAACGCGGTGAGCACCCCCTGCACGGCGGCGAGGGCGAAGATCACCGGCACCGAGGCCAGCCCGGTGAGGACCACCACGCCGAGCACGAGCGACTGGGCCATGGCGAGGGCCTGCACGGTCATGAGCAGGGTGCGCTTGTCGGAGCGGTCGGCGATGGCGCCGGCCCAGGCACCGAGCAGCAGGACGGGACCGAACTGGAAGGCGGTGAGCAGGCCGAGGGCGATGCCGGACCGGGTGAGGCTGAGCACCAGCAGGGTCTGGGTGACCATGCTGAGCCAGGTGCCGGTCTGCGAGATGAGCTGGCCGGTGAGGAAGAGGCGGAAGTTGCGGTGGCGCAGCGAGCGGAACGTGGAGCGGTCGACCGGGGGCGTGGGGTCGGTGGCCGGCTGGGGCGGTGCGAGCTCCGCGGTGGCGGTGGAGGCGGGGGAGCGGACAGCAGCAGGGGAGGGGGGCGTGGCGGTCACGTCGGGTCTTTCGGGGCAGCGGTGAGGTGTTCGAGGACGTCGAGGGCGTCGGTGAGGCGGGCCAGCTCGTCGGGCGGCAGCTCGGCCAGGCGGGTGGCCAGCCAGGCGGTCTTGCGGGCGCGGAGGTCCTGGAGGAGGTCGTGGCCGGCGGTGGTGAGCGACACGAGGGTGACGCGCCGGTCCGTGGGGTCGCCCACCCGTGCCACCAGGCCGGCGGCGTGGAGCTTCTCCACGATCTTGGTGGCGGTGGGGGCGGCCACCTGCTCCTCGTCGGCGAGGGTGCCCACCGGGATGGGGCCGCACCGGTAGAGGGTGGCCAGCGCCGAGGTCTGGGTGGGGGTGAGCGATGGATCGGACTCCCGGCGCAGGATCCGGGCCAGCCGGGTGGCGCTCAGCCGGAGCCGGGACGCGGC
>JBBRFU010000130.1:0-10557 GCA_038241315.1 Acidimicrobiales bacterium
CGCAAGTACCTCATGCAGGCCATCGACGGCTCGCTGGAGCGGCTCGGCCTCGACTTCGTCGACCTCCTCTACTGCCACCGGGCCGACCCGGAGACGCCCATCGAGGAGACGGTGTGGGCCATGTCCGACATCGTGTCGTCCGGCAAGGCCCTCTACTGGGGCACGTCGGAGTGGACCGCCGAGGAGCTGCGCGCCGCGTACGAGATCGCCGAGCGCCACCACCTCCACAAGCCGGTGATGGAGCAGCCGCAGTACAACCTCTTCGAGCGCCGACGGGTCGAGCAGGAGTACGCCCGGCTCTACGACGACTGGGGCCTGGGGCTCACCACCTGGAGCCCGCTGGCGTCGGGGCTGCTCACCGGCAAGTACGCCGACGGCATCCCCGAGGGCAGCCGGGCCTCCCTGCCGGGCTACGAGTGGCTCCGCGACTTCGTCACCGACCCGGCCAAGAACGAACAGGTCAAGGAGCTCACCGTCATCGCCGAGCGGCTCGGCGTGACCACCTCGCAGCTGGCCATCGCCTGGTGCGCCGCCAACCCCCACGTGTCCACCGTCATCACCGGTGCCAGCAACGTGGCCCAGGTCCACGAGAACCTGAAGGCGCTCGACGCCCTCGAGCAGCTCACCCCCGAGGTGCTGGCCGAGATCGCCGAGGTCGTCTCGCCCTTCCGGAAGCGCTGAGCCGTCCGCCAGGGACGCGACGAGCCGCCCACCACGAGGGTGGGCGGCTCGGGCACGATCAGGAGCTCGCCGCCCCCGGGGCGAACGGGGACGGCGAGCTCGTCGCCGGTGTCGACACCGCCCGCCCGGCCGCCCTCCACGACCGGTCCGGTGTCGGCACCGGAGATCAGGGCCGGCGCCGGAGGCTGACCGCCAGGCCGGCCGAGGCGACGGCCAGCCAGATCGAGTCGATGGCGGTGAAGCCGGGGAGCCCGGTGCCCACCACGAAGGCCAGCGGCGCGAGGACGAACGGGATCGACACCACGCCGAGCCAGCGCGGGAGGAGCCGGTCGCGCAGGGCCAGCCAGGCCATCGCCATCGCCGCGAAGGTCACGCCCCACCACGCCAGGTAGGGGGCGAAGTCGAGGAAGAGGAAGACCGAGTAGAGGCCCTCGCTCGTGTAGGAGCCCTCGTCCATGCCGCCGGGCAGGTAGACGGCGAGGGAGCCCTTCATGCCGTAGGCCACGATCATGGCCCCGGCGCTGGCGGTGAGGGCCGGCGGCACCATCCCGGCGGCCAGGTTGCCCGGGGCCCGCTCGTTCGCCCAGCGGCGCCAGGCCGCGGCGGTGACGAGGAGGCAGAAGGTGGCGGCCAGGCCGGCCACGATCCCCACGTGGAAGCCGGTGGGGCTGAGGGCGAAGACGTCCTCCTTGCCGATGGGCAGGTCCGACTCGGGCGGGCGGGTGTCGGAGAGCAACGTGGCGACCACGCCCAGGGCGCCGGCGGCACCGCCCCAGAGGGGCCAGCTCCGACCGGTGGCCGGTGCCACCCCGCCACCGGACGGGCCGGGGGTGGTCCCCACCACCTCGGCGACGGTGGGTGCGGCAGAGGCAGAGACGGGGGTGGCAGCGCTGGTGTCGGTGGTGGTGGGGTTCGTGTGAGCGGTCGGGGCGGTGGTCTGCATGGCGGTGCCTTCGTGATCGGGGTGCTGGTGGATGCAGCATCCGCCTCCCCGACCCCACCGGGAACCGTGGCAGCCGGCGTCCGGGGGTGTGGCCACCACCCCCTCGGATCCGCCGGGTGGCGCCCTGTCACCGGGCCGCCCGACCTGGCTGGATGGTCGCCATGACCCGCACCACCACCAGCATCACCAGCCCCCTGCCCCGGCGGATCGCCGCCGGCGCCCTCCTGACCGCCCTCACCCTCGGCGGCCTCGCCTGCGGTGACGACACCGAGGACGCGTCGGGCGGTGCCCCCGCGGTGGACCCGCCGGCCACCGCCGCCGTGGTCTCCCCGGCGGCCTGCGACGCCTGGGTCGCCCTGCACGCCGCCCTCGCCGCCGCCCCCGAGGACCCCGCCGAGGCCGAGGCGTTCGGCACCGAGCTCCAGGGCATCGTCGACGACCTCGCCGCCGAGGTGCCCGACGGGGCGGCCGAGCACGCCGCCGCCCTCCAGGCCGGCGCCGACGCGGTGGCGGCCGACGGCGACCCGGGCGCCCTCTTCGCGCCGGACGCGCAGGCCGCCATGGCGGGCATCGGCGCGCTGGCCCACGAGGGCTGCGAGGCCGAGGCGCTCGACGTGGTCGGCGCCGACTACTCCTTCGACGGCCTCGCCGAGGAGCTCCCCGCCGGGCGGGCGAGCATCGCCTTCGAGAACACGGGCACCGAGGAGCACGAGCTGATCGTGCTGCGCCGCAACGACGGCTCCTCGGCCACGCTCGACGAGCTGCTCGACGCCGGCCCGGACGGCGTCTTCGCCGAGGCCGCGTTCACCGGCGTGGTGTTCGCGCCGCCGGGCGAGACCGCCTACACCGCCCTCGACCTCGAGCCCGGCACCTACTTCGCGCTCTGCACCATCCCGACGGGCGGCGAGGAGGAGGGCGAGCCCCACTTCGCCCACGGCATGCACCAGACCTTCGAGGTCTCGTGACGGGACCAGGGTGAGCGGGCCCGACCGGGGCCGACGCCGGGACCGATCGTGACGGGCGCTCGGTCCCGGCTGCCCTACGATGCGCCGCCGATGAGCGACGGTGCCCGGGACGGCGCCTCGTCGGCCCTGTCGGTCCGTGCCGTCCGCAAGACCTACGACCTGGACACCGCGCCCGTGCGAGCCCTGCGCGGGGTCGACCTCGAGGTGGCGCCCGGCGAGCTGGTCGCCCTCGTGGGGCCGTCCGGGTCGGGCAAGTCGACCCTGCTCAACGTGGTGGCGGGCCTCGAGCTGCCCGACGACGGGTCGGTCGCGGTGGCCGGCCACGCGCTGGCCGACCTCGACGAGGCCGGTCGGGCCCGGCTCCGGCGTCGGCACCTCGGGATCGTGTTCCAGTTCTTCCACCTCCTCGACGCCATGACGGCGGCCGAGAACGTGGCCCTGGCCGCCCTCGCCGCCGGGGTGCCCCGGCGGGCGGCGGCCGCCCGGGCCCACGACCTGCTCGACCTGCTGGGGCTGCTCGACAAGGCGGGGGCCACCCCCGCCACCCTCTCGGGCGGGCAGCGCCAGCGGCTGGCGATCGCCCGGGCGCTGGCCAACGAGCCGGCGCTGCTGCTGGCCGACGAGCCCACCGGTGCCCTCGACACCGATGGCCGCGACGAGGTCCTGGAGCTCTTCGGGCGCCTCCACGCGGACGGCCAGGCGATCCTCGTGGTCACCCACGATCCCCTCGTCGCGGCGGTGGCGCAGCGGGTGGTGCGCCTCCGCGACGGGCGGGTGGAGCCGTGAGCAGCGGCACCGGTGACGGCGCCGGCCCGAGCGGCGCTGGTCCGAGCGGCGCCGCCCCGAGCGACGCCGCCCGAGCGGTGGGGCGGGTCGCCCTCGCCGCTGCGTCGCTCGCGCTGGTCCTCCTCCTCGCCGCCCTGGCGGCCCTGCTCGCCCTGGGGCGCCTGCCCGACGACGACGAGGCCGCGCTGGCGCCGGTGGCCGTCCTGGCCGCGACGGTGGCCGCCGTCGCCCTCGGGCCCACCCACCGGGCGGTGGTGGAGGCGTCGCGCCGCCTCCGCCGAGCCGATCGGCGGGACCCCGCCGAGGTGGTGGCCACCTTCGGCGACCGGGTGAGCCGGGGGGTGCCGGTCGACGAGCTGCTGCTCCAGCTGGTGGAGTCGCTCCGTCGCACCATGGCCCTGCGCAGCGCCGAGGTGTGGGTGCTCGACGGGGCCGACCTCCGGCGCGTGGTGGCGGTCCCCGAGGGCCCCGACCGGGTGGTGGCGCTCCAGCCCGACGAGGAGGCGGCGCTCGGCCGCACCGGCGTAGCGGGCGAGGCGTGGCTCGAGCACTGGGTGCCCACGCTGGCCGCCGGGCGCGACGGTGGCACCCTGCGCGTGGCCCCGGCCCGCCACGGCGGGGCCCTGCTCGGCGTGCTGGTGGTGGATCGGGCCCGGCCCGGCGTGGCCTTCGCCGAGGCCGAGGATCGTGCCCTGGGCGAGCTGGGCCGCCGCCTCGGCGACCTGCTCCGGAACCGCCAGCTCGATGCCGCCCTGCGGCGCACCCTCGACGACCTGCGCGTCACCAACCGCGAGCTGCAGGCGTCCCGCGCCCGGCTGGTGGCCGCCGCCGACGCCGAGCGCCGTCGCATCGAGCGAGACCTCCACGACGGCGCCCAGCAGCACCTGGTGGCGCTGGCCGTGAACCTCGGCCTGGCCCGCGACGTGGTCGCCGACGACCCGGCCGAGGCCGGCGCCCTCCTCGACCGCCTGGCCGCCGACGTGCGCGACGCCGTCCAGGAGGTCCGCGACCTGGCCCGCGGCATCTACCCGCCCCTCCTGTCGGAGTCGGGGCTCGGCGAGGCGCTGCGAGCTGCGGCCCGCCGCAGCCCGCAGGCCGTCGAGGTGGCCGCCGACGACCTTCCGCGGGTGGGCGCCGCGGTGGAGGCCGCGGTCTACTTCTGCTGCCTCGAGGCCCTCCAGAACGTGGCCAAGCACGCGCCGGCGGCAGCGGTGGACCTGCGGGTGGAGGCGACGCCGGGCGAGCTCCGGTTCGAGGTGCGAGACGACGGCCCGGGCTTCGACCCGGCGGTGGCGCCGGCGGGCTCGGGCCTCCGAGGCCTGGCCGACCGGCTCGGTGCGGTGGGCGGGCGGCTCGCGGTCACCAGCGTGCCGGGGCAGGGGACCACCGTGTCGGGGTCGGTGCCGATCGGGCCCGAGCCCGGTCCCGACCCGCACCCGGCGCCGGGCCCGGCGACGGGGGGTCATGAGGGGGCGGTCGTCGTGCGGGCGCCACGCCCCGGCGGGGCGGACGTGGGGAACGGACGGTCGTCATGAGGGGGCGGTCGGGGTGGGCCGGTGGGGCGGTGCGGGCGGTCGCCGCGGTGGAGGTCCGCCGACGGTGGCGGTCGCTGCTCGGCATCGGCCTCGCCGTCGGCCTGCTGGGCGCGGTGGTGGTGGGGTCGCTGGTGGTGGCCCGGCGGACGGCCACCGCCTTCGACCGCCTGGTGGTGGCCTCGGCCGCGGGCGACGCCCGGGCGCTGGTGTTCGAGCCCGAGCTGGCCGAGCCGATCGCCGACCTCCCCGAGGTGTCGGCGTCGTGGACCGCCACCCTGGCGGTGGCGCGCCTCGAGGGGCCCGGGGTCGTCTACAGCGGGTGGGTGCTCGGCCCGGCCCCGCCGCCCGGCCTCCAGGAGCCGGTGGTCGTGGCCGGCCGCGAGGCCGACCCGACCGCGGTGGACGAGGTGGTGGTGGTCGAGTCCTACGCCGACGAGCTCGGCGTCGGCCCGGGCGACGAGCTGCGGTACCGCTTCCTCGCGCCGGAGGAGCTGGCCATGTTCGACACCGGCTTCGGCGAGCCCGACGGCCCGGCGGTGACGGTCGAGGTGGTCGGGATCCTGCGGGTGCCGGGCGGCCTGGAGCAGTCGCCGGTCGTGGCCACGCCGGCCTTCGCGACCCGCTACGGGCGCGAGGTCGGGGCCGGGCGGGTGGTGCTGCTCCGCCTCCGTGACGGTGCCGCCTCGCTCCCCGCGCTGCGGGCCGGCGTGGACCGCCTGGCCGAGCAGGCGTCGACGGGCCCCGGGGCCGAGGAGTTCGTGCCGGTGGAGCTCACCGGGGCAACCGGCGACCCGGCCGTGGCCGGGGCCACCGCGCGCGTGCTGGTCGTGGGGCTGGCCGTGCTGGCCGCGGTGAGCGCCCTGGTGGGGACGGTCACCAGCGCCCAGGCCCTCACGCGCCACCATGCCGCCGGCTCCGGCGACCAGCGGGTCGAGTCCGAGCTCGGCCTCACCGCGGCCGAGCGGACGGCGGCTCGTTGCCTCGCGCTCCTCCCGGCCGCGCTGGTCGCCGCGGCCCTCGTCGCCGCGGGCGCGCTGGCCGCCGGGTTGCTCGAGCCGCCGGGGCCGATCGAGCAGCTGGAGCCGTCGCCCGGCTGGGCGCCGAACGTGGCGCTGGCCGCGGCGGGGGCGGCGGTGACCGCCGCGGTGGTGCTCGCGCTCGGCGCCGCCACCGCTCGGCGGGCCGGCGTCGCCCCCCGCGCCGCGGGCCGGGCCCGCCCCACCCGCCCCCGGCTCACCGCCGTCCCGCTGCCGGCACCGGCGGCCGTGGGCCTCGGCCTCGCGGTGGCCCACCCCCGCAACGCCCGATCCACGCCCACCCGGTCGTCGCTCCTGGGTGTGGTGCTGGCCGTCACCGGTGTCGTCGCCGCCGCGATCTTCGCGGCCAGCCTCGACCGCCTGGTGGGCGAGCCGGCGCGCTGGGGGTGGCACGGCGACGTGGTGGTGGTCGACACCACGCCCGAGATGATCGACGAGCTGCTGGCCGACGAGCGCGTCGCCGCCCTGACGGTGGTCGACTCGTCCACGGTCGGCCTCGACGGTGAGCGGCTCGATGCCTACGCGCTCACGGACCGACGGTCCTCGGCCGGGTGGACGGTGACCGAGGGCCGTCCGCCCCGCTCGGCTGGAGAGGTGCTGGTGGGCACCCGCGTGGCCGCCCGCCAGGGCCTCGACGTGGGTGACCGCGTGGCCGCCGCGTCGGGTGCCTCGCTCCGCGTCGTCGGCGTGGGCCTCGGTCCGGTGCTGGTCGGCGAGGGCCTCGGCGACTCGGTGCTGCTCACCCCCGACGGCCTGGCCCGCCACGGTCGCAGCGCGGCCTTCACCGAGTCGATGGTGCGGGCGGTCCCCGGCCAGGAGGCGTCGCTGGTCGCCGACCTCGGGTCCCGCTACGAGGTCACCGTCCGGGAGCCCCCGGCGGCGGTGGCCGACCTGGGCGAGCTGGACGCGCTCCCGGTGGTCCTGGGCGCGTTCTTGTCGGTGGTCGGCCTGGCCGCGCTGACCCATGCCCTGGCCGGCACGGTGCGTCGCCGCTCCCGGGACCTGGCGGTGCTCCGGGTGGTCGGCTTCTCGCCGGCCCAGACGGGGTGGGCGCTGGTGGCCATGGCGCTGGCCACCACGGCGATCGGCTTGGCGGCGGGGGTGCCCCTCGGCCTGCTCGTCGGGCGGTTCGTGTGGTGGGCGGTGGCCGACGCCAACGCGGTGGCCACCGATCCCGCCCTGCCCGGTGTCGCCATCGTCGGCCTCGTCGGGGCGGCGTTGGTGGTGGCCGGCCTGGCCGCGGTGCTGCCGGCCCGGGCGGCCGCCGCCGTCTCGCCGGGGGACCTGCTCCGCGACGACTGAGGTCCCTCAGCCCGACCGGCCCGCCCACACCTCGCGCAGGCGGGCCGGCGTGAGGTCCTCCTTGCGCACGTAGGCGGCGGCCCCGGTGTCGAGCGCGCCCTCGGGCAGGTCGGCGGGCTGGTAGGTGGAGAGCAGGACCACCGTGGTGGCGGGGCGATCGGCGAGCACGGCGCGGCAGGCGGCGATGCCGTCGATGCCGGGGAGCTTGATGTCGAGCAGCACGAGGTCGGGTCGGAGGTCGCCGGCCAGCGCCACCGCCTCCTCGCCGGTGCCGGCCTCGCCGACGACCTCGAAGCCCGCCGTGCGGTCCACCAGGGCTCGGGCGGCCAGGCGGAAGGGCTGGTGGTCGTCGACCACCAGGACGGTGACGGCCGGGGCGGCGGTGGGAGGTCCGGACGGGAGCACGGCTCCAGCATCGACCGGCACGGCCCCGTCCGCCAGGGTGCGACCCGGTCGGTCCGGGGTGGTGCTACCCACCCGTGCCGGCCAGGTAGAGGAGCACCGCCTTGACCCGGCGGTTCAGGTCGCGCTCCTCGGTGAGGTCGAGCTTGGAGAAGATGGCGCTGGTGTGCTTCTCGACGGCCCGTTCGGAGAGGACGAGCGAGGCGGCGATGGCGGCGTTGGACCGGCCGGTGGCCATCTCGGCGAGCACCTCCCGCTCCCGTGGCGTGAGCCGGTCGAGCTCGGTGCGGGCCGGGGCCCGGCCGGCGGCGAGGAGCCCGTCGATCACCTTCGGGTCGACGACCGACCCGCCAACGGCGACGGCCCGCACCGCGGCGACCAGCTCGTCGGCCTGCGACACCCGCTCCTTCAGGAGGTAGGCCCGGCCCGCGGACCCGTCCTCGAGGAGGGCCACGGCGTAGGACGGATCGTCGTACTGGCTGAGCACCACCACGCCGACATCGGGGCGCTCGGCGCGGAGGCGCGCCGCGATCCGGGTCCCCTCGTCGGTCCCGCTGGGCGGCATCCGGATGTCGGTGACCACCACGTCCGGGTCGTGCTCCTCCACCAGGCGCTCCAGCGTCGGCAGGTCGGCGGCGGTGCCGACGAGGTCGAGATCGTCGGCGGCGTCGAGCAGACGGGCCAGGCCCTCGCGGAGCAGGGCGTTGTCCTCGGCGAGGACCACCCGCACGGGCGTGCTCGCGGTGGCGGGGCGGGTCGGTTCCTCGGGGCCCATCGCCCGCACGCTACCGAAGCCGCGGGGGCCGTCCGGCCGAGGGTCGCAGGCGCGGCGGCGACGCGGCGGGACGACGATCGTGCGACGGCTCGCCCGTGGTTCGCCGGCGCGCGGCCGGCGGCGGGCCGGTGGTGATCGGCGGCCGGGCCGCGGGTGGTCCCGACTCCGCGGCGCCGGGCGGGGTAGGCAGGACGGCACCCGACGGCCCGGCCCCCGGGCCGCCCGCCCAGACGAGGAGCACCCGTGGACGAAGACGACCTGCTGTGGACGACGACGGCGAGCGGTGCGGCCATCGGCGCGGCCATGGTGGCCAAGAAGGTCCTGGCCAAGGGGTGGGTGAAGAAGCGGGGCAAGGTGCCCGGCAACCCGGCCACCGGGGAGACCACGTGGAACGAGGCGCTGGTGTGGGCCGTCGTGTCCGGCGTGGTGGTGGGCGTGGTGCGGCTGCTCGCCCAGCGGGGCGTGGCCGCCGCCTTCGTGAAGGCCGGCCGCGGCCTGCCCGCCCCGGCCAGCACCGAGCCCACGGCCTGACGCAGGCGGTAGACCGGACCCCGCCGGTCCGACCGGGCCGGCGGCGGTCGGTGGTCGGCGGTCGGCGGTCGGCGGTCGGCGGTCGGCGGTCAGAAGATGCTGTAGCCGCCGTCGACGCGCAGCTCGTCGCCGGTGTGGAACGTGAGGGTGGGGTCGGCGAGGTAGACCATCGCCGCGGTCATCTCGGCGGGGTCGGCCCAGCGGCGCACCGGCGTGCGGCTCACGGTGGCATCGACGAAGCGCTGGTTGCCCTCGGCGGGGGCGAGCATGTCGGTGGCGGTCCACCCCGGGAGCAGGGCGTTGACCCGGATCCGGTGCCGGGCCAGCTCCACCGCCAGGCTGCGCATCAGCCCGAGGGCCCCGGCCTTGCTGGCTGCGTAGTGCGGTTGGCGGGGCGCCCCGAAGATGCTGGCGGTGGACGACACCACCACGAGGGCGCCACCCTCGCCGCGCTCGATCAGGTGGCGGGCCCCCTCCCGCAAGGTGAGGAAGGCGCCGTCGAGGTTCACCGCGGTCACCCGGCGCCACTCCTCGAGGGTGAGGTCGGTGATCGGGGCCATGCCGCCGATGCCGGCGTTGGCGACCACCGTGTCGACCTTGCCGAGCGCCTCGACGCTGGCGGCGAACGAGGCGACCACCTGCTCCTCGTCGGCCACGTCGCAGACGGCGGTGAAGGTGCGGCAGCCGGTCGAGGCGAGGGCGGCGGCGGCCTCGGCGTTCTTGTCGGCGCGGCGGCCCCAGATGGCGATGTCGGCCCCCGCCTCGGCGCACCCCCGGGCCGCGGCCAGGCCGATGCCCCCGTTGCCCCCGGTCACCAGCACCACGAGCCCGGTCAGATCGGTCATGGCCGGCACCGTAGGCGTCCGCCGCCGCGACCGACCACCGACCCGCCCACCCGGCCGATCGCCCACCCGGTGGGCGGGCGCCGGGCGGCGATGGCCGGCCGGAGGGGTGGGGAGCCGGCGGGACCGGGCCGGGTCGGTGGTGTCCGGGCATCCGGGTCGGGCCTGCGGTGGGCCGGGGCACTGCCGACGTGTCTGGGCGGATCGACCGATGGGGTGCGCAGGTGGTGAGCGGATCGCGCCACCTTCCGAGCGGAAGGTGGGCGATCTGTCTAGGGTTCGGGCCGATGGATGTCATCACCATGCCGCAGCTGGGCGAGACGGTCACGGAAGGGACCATCACCGCGTGGTCGAAGGGGGTCGGGGACGAGGTCGGCCTCGACGACGCGCTCTTCGAGGTCTCCACGGAGAAGGTCGACACCGAGGTGCCGTCGGCGGTGGTCGGGTTCCTCCGGGCGATCCTGGTGCCCGAGGGCGACACCGTCCCGATCGGCACCGCGGTGGCGGTCATCACGCCCACGGCCGACGAAGCGGTCGACCTCGAGGGCGTGGACGGTCCCGATCACGTCGACGGCAGGCCCGACGCCACCGGCCCCGGGGTGGTCCCCGACCCCGACCGCTCCGCCAGCGACGGGACCGGGACCGGGAGCGTCGGGGGCGAATCGACATCGATTCGCCGCGTGCCGACGGGTGGCGGCGAACCGGCGGAGAGACGCCGCCGACCGGCCGGGGACCGCGAGGGCGGGTCGACCGGCTCG
>JBBRFU010000131.1:0-10507 GCA_038241315.1 Acidimicrobiales bacterium
TGGAACAAGCTCCAGCTCGGCTGGCTCGACTACGAGATCGTGGCCGCCGGCCAGGACCGCACGATCCGGGTGGGGCCGTCGGAGTACAACACCGCAGACCCCCAGGCGGTGATCGTCACCCTGCCCGACAAGGAGGTCACCGAGGAGTACGGCGCCCCGTACGCCGGGGAGCGCATGTGGTGGTCCGGGTCCGGTGACGACCTCACCAACACCTTGACCGGGTCCTCCTGGAACCTCGCCGGCTTCTCCACCGCGGAGCTGTCGATGAAGGCCCGCTTCGACATCGAGGCCGAGTACGACTACCTCTACGTCCAGGCGTCCACCGACGGTGGGGCCACCTGGACGAGCCTCGACGGCACCATCGCCGGCGAGCCGTTCGTGCGCGACGGCAGCGGCAACCCCGCCATCTCCGGTTCGTCCGAGGACGAGTGGGTCGATGTGGTCGTGCCCTACGACGCCTACGCGGGGCGCCAGTCGACGATGCGGCTGCTCTACCGCACCGATGGCGGCGTGGCCCCGGTGGGCTTCTTCGCCGACGACCTCACCTTGACCATCGACGGCTGGGCGCTCACCAACGGCGCCGAAGGAGGGACCGAGGGCTGGACGCTCGACGGCTTCACCACGACCACCGGCACCGAGACCGCCGAGTACCCGAACTACTACCTGGCCGCCAAGCGGTCGTACGTGTCCTACGACCAGTACCTGCGGACCGGGCCGTACAACTTCGGCTTCCCGGACCGCCCCGACTGGGTGGAGCACTACAAGTACCAGGAGGGGCTGCTCCTCACGTACCTCGACGGGTCGCAGTCCGACAACAACACCAACGTGCACCCCGGCGAGGGTCGAGCCCTCAACATCGACTCCCGACCGGTGCCCATCAACAACCTGTGCGGCGACACGTGGCGGACCCGCATCCAGGTGTACGACGCGCCGTTCACCCACCGGCGGGCCGACTCGATGACCCTGCACTGCGAGGGCCGACCGAGCCTGGTGCGCGGCCAGCCCGGCCAACCGGTCTTCGACGACCGGGCCCAGTGGTGGTTCCCCGAGCAGCCGAACCACGGGGTGAAGGTGCCCGTGAACGGCGTCCGCATCGCGGTCCAGGCCGAGACCGCCGACAGCACCACGGTCCGGGTCTCGTCGACCAACCCCTGAGGGGGACCTGACCGCCCCCTCGGCCGAGGGGGCAACGTCGCTCCCGGTGGAGGGAGCCAGCCCGAGGGCGGGCCGTGCGAGCGGCCCGCTCTCGGCGCGCGCCGGTTGGCTCGCGCGCCGGCACCGGGGTAGGCACGAGCCGTGCACGACGTGGATGTGGTGATCGTGGGTGGCGGGCTCGCCGGGTTGATCGCGGCCCGGACCACCGGTGCGGCGGGCCTGGCCACCACCGTGCTCGAGGCCGGTGACGGGGTGGGCGGTCGGGTCCGCACCGATCGGGTCGACGGGTTCCTGCTCGATCGCGGGTTCCAGATCCTGCTGACCGGCTACCCCGACGTCCCCGCCACGCTCGACCTCGAGGCGCTCGACCTGCGCACCTTCGACCCGGCCTCCCGGGTCTGGACGGGAGCGCACCTGGTGCGGGTGGCCGACCCGCTCCGCCAACCGTCGGCCCTGCTCGACACCCTGCGCGCCGACGTGGGCACGGTGGCCGACAAGGCCCGCATCGGGCTGTTGCGCCAGCGCCTGGTGCGGACGCCCGCCGTCCGGTTGCTGCAGGGCCCCGATCGCTCCACCGCCGAGGCCCTCGCCGCCGCCGGCTTCTCCGACCGGGTGGTGCAACGCTTCTTCCGCCCCCTGCTCGGCGGGATCCAGCTCGACCCCGACCTGGCGTCGTCGTCACGGATGTACGAGGTGATCTTCCGCACCCTCGCCCTGGGCGACGCCGCCGTGCCGGCCGGCGGCATGCAGGCGATCCCCGACCAGCTGGCCGGTGGCCTGCCGCCCGGCACCGTGCGCCTGTCCACCCGCGTCGAACGGGTGGAGGGCACCACCGCGGTGCTCGCCGACGGCACCCGCGTCTCGGGCCGAGCCCTGGTGGTGGCCACGGAGGGACCGGCGGCGGCCCGGCTGGTGGGCACCCGGGACCCCGGCTCGAAGTCGGTGTCGGCCCTGTGGTTCGCGGCCGACGAGCCGCCGGTGCGCGGTCGCTCGATCGTGCTCGACGGCACCGGTGGGGGCCCGGCCGTGAACGTGGCGGTCCTCTCCGAGGTGGCCCCGACCTACGCCCCGCCGGGGCGATCGCTCGTGGTCGCCGCCTGCCCGGGCGAGACGGGGCCCGGGCTCGAGGCCGACGTCCGGGACCAGCTGCGCGGCTGGTTCGGCGGCGCCGTCGACGGGTGGGAGCTGCTGCGCGTCGACCGGATCGCCCACGGCCAGCCGCTGGCTCGCGCCCCGTTCTCCCCGAAGCGGTCGGTGTCGCTGGGCGACGGCCGGTTCGTGGCCGGCGACCACCGGGACACGCCGTCGATCCAGGGCGCCCTGTTCTCCGGGCGGCGCTGCGGACGGGCCGTGGTGGCGTCGCTGGCGTGAGCCCGGCGGCGGTCGGTTCTTCCGGCTGGTGGCGTCGCAGGTTGCTCCGTCTGCCGTGGAGAACGGTGCGGCGTCGGTTCTTCCGGCCGGGGGCGCGGCTGGTTGCCCCGTTCGCCGTGGAGAACGGTGCCGCCCCTCGGGAGCGTGATCGGGCGGTCGCCGGCGCCTGCGTAGGGTGCGGGCATGCGCTGTGAGGTCGTCGCCATCGGGTCCGAGCTGCTCCTGGGGCAGATCGTCGACACCAACTCCTCCTGGATCGGCGAGCAGCTCGCCCTGGCCGGGATCGACTCCCACTTCCAGACCAAGGTGGGCGACAACCTCGGCCGCATGGTCCACGCCCTCGAGACGGCCCTGGAGCGCAGCGACGCGGTGATCGTGTGCGGCGGCCTCGGGCCCACCCAGGACGACATCACCAAGGAGGCCATCGCCGCGGTGATGGGCGTCGACCTCGAGCTCGACGACGAGGTCGCGGCCCGCATCGAGGCCATGTTCACCTCGCGGGGCCGGCGCATGCCGATGAACAACCTGCGCCAGGCCGAGGTGCCGGTGGGCGCCATCGCCATCCGCGACCCCCAGCCGGGCACCGCGCCCGGGATCATCGCCCCGGTCGGCGACAAGGTCATCTACGCCACCCCCGGGGTGCCGTCGGAGATGAAGGAGATCATCACCGGGGCCGTGCTGCCCGACCTGGTGCAGCGGGCGGGGATCGCCGCCACCATCGTCAGCCGCACCCTGCGCACGTGGGGCGAGAGCGAGTCCGGCCTCGCCGAGCGCCTGGCCGGCCGGGTGGCCGAGCTCGAGCGGGCCGGCAACCCCACCCTGGCCTACCTGGCCAGCGGCATCGAGGGGATCAAGGTGCGCCTCACCGCCAAGGGCGCCGACGTGGTGGCGGCCGAGGCGCTGCTCGCCGCCGAGGAGGCCGAGGTCCGCACCATCCTGGGCGACCTCGTCTTCGGGATCGACGACGAGACCATCGAGCACTCGGTGCTCGTCCTCCTCCGGGACCGGGGCCTCACCCTCGGCATCGCCGAGTCGCTCACCGGCGGGATGATGGGCTCCCGGGTCTGCGACGTGCCCGGTGCGTCGGAGGTCTTCCGCGGATCGATCGTGTCGTACGCCGCAGACGTGAAGTTCGACCTGCTGGGCGTGCCGAAGGGACCGGTGGTCACGGCCGAGACGGCGGCCGCCATGGCCGCCGGCGCCCGGCGCGTGCTCGGCGCCGACGTCGGCGTGGCCGTCACCGGCGTGGCCGGCCCGGGCCCCGACGAGGACGGCATCGCGGCCGGGACGGTGTTCGTGGGCATCGACCTCGGCCCGGCCGGTGGCGACGTCGGCCCCGAGGCGTTCTCGGTGCAGCTGCCGGGCACCCGCATGCAGGTCCGCCAGTTCTCGGTCATCACCGCCATGAGCGCCCTCCGCACCCGCCTCCTCACCACCCCCGCCACCGAGCCCTCCCCCTACGCCTTCCCCTGATCCTCGCCTGCTGGCTGCTCCCTCGGACCGCCGGCGATCGGAGGAGCGGCGTCGGCGCCGATTCGACGTCGATTCGCCGGAGCACCCGCCGCTGAGCCGTCGTCCGGGCGCGCGGGGGCACGGGGCATGCTGGGCGGGTGCGGCTCTTCGTGGCGGTGTGGCCCAGCGACGAGGTCGCGGCGGTCGTCGACGGGCTGGCGCGGCCTGCGACGCCAGGCGTGCGGTGGACGACCGTCGAGCAGTGGCACGTGACCCTGCGGTTCTGCGGCGAGGTGCCCGACCACGAGGTCGAGCCGCTGGTCGGCGCCCTCCGGGCTGGCGTGGCGGGGGAGCGGCCGGTGGTGGCCACGACCGGGTCGGCGCTCACCGCGTTCGACGGGTCGGGCGTGGTGCACCTGCCGGTGGCCGGCCTCGACGCCCTGGCGGCGTCCGTGCGGTCGGCCACGGGGCCCTTCGGCGACACCCACGACGACCGCCCCTTCGTCGGCCACCTCACCGTGGCCCGCTGCCGGCGCGAGCCGCCCGTCGGCCTGGTCGGGCGTCCCGTGGAGCCGGTGGCGTGGACGGTCGACCACCTGGCCGTGGTGGCCAGCACCCTCGACCCCGCCGGCGCCCGCTACCGCACCCTCGCCACCGTCCCGCTGACGTGCTGATCGCCTGACCCCGACTCGGCCGACTCAGGACCGAGGTGGGCGGGGACCTGTGGGTGGGGGCGACCACTGCTCGGCCCGGTTCACCGACGGAGCGAGGGCCCACGAGAAATCCCCGTTCGGTGCTTGCCACGAACATCTGTTCGAAATACCATGCGTGTGGTTCCGGAGCCCCCGGATCGCCCAATCCGGCCTCCTACGGCGGCCAGGTTGTCAGACCCCCTCCGTATGGTCCTGCCATCGGATCGCTGCGATGCAACGCAGCCACCACCTCACCGCCGTCGTGGCAACGAAAGGAACCAACCGTGGAGCGAGAAAAAGCACTCGACATGGCACTGGCCGGGATCGAGAAGCAGTTCGGCAAGGGCTCGGTCATGAAGATGGGCGAGAAGACCACCCTGGGGATCGACACCGTCCCCACCGGGGCCCTGGCGCTCGACCTCGCCCTGGGGGTCGGCGGCCTGCCCCGCGGCCGCGTCGTCGAGATCTACGGCCCGGAGTCCTCCGGCAAGTCCACCCTCGCCATGCACGTGGTGGCCGAGGCCCAGCGCAACGGCGGCATCTGCGCCTACGTCGACGCCGAGCACGCCATGGACCCGATCTACGCCCGGGCCATCGGCGTGGATGTCGACGAGCTCCTCATCTCCCAGCCCGACACGGGGGAGCAGGCCCTGGAGATCACCGACATGCTGGTGCGCTCGGGTGCGCTCGACGTCGTGGTGATCGACTCGGTGGCCGCCCTCACGCCCCGGGCCGAGATCGAGGGCGACATGGGCGACACCCACGTCGGCCTCCAGGCCCGGCTCATGTCGCAGGCGCTGCGCAAGCTCACGGCCAACCTGAACAAGACCAACACGATCTGCATCTTCATCAACCAGCTGCGGGAGAAGATCGGGGTCATGTTCGGCTCGCCCGAGACCACCCCCGGCGGCCGGGCGCTGAAGTTCTACTCGTCGGTCCGGCTCGACATCCGCCGCATCGAGTCCATCAAGGACGGCGTCGAGATCGTGGGCAACCGCACCCGGGTCAAGGTCGTCAAGAACAAGGTCGCCCCGCCGTTCAAGCAGGCCGAGTTCGACATCATGTACGGCAAGGGCATCAGCCGCGAGGGCTCCCTGCTCGACATCGGGGTCGATCTCGGCTTCGTGAAGAAGTCGGGGGCTTGGTACACCTACGAGGGCGAACAGCTCGGCCAGGGCCGGGAGAACGCCAAGACGTTCCTGATGGAGAACCCCGAGATCATGGTCGAGGTCTCGGAACGGATCCTCCAACAGGTGGGCATCGGGGCCAACGCCGATGCCGAGGCGGAGGCGCTGGTCGACGCCATGTCCGACGCCGACGACCAACCCATCACCCTCGACTGAGCTCGCGGCGCGGTCGGGCCTGCCGCCCGGAAGCGCCCAGTTGTTCCACCACACCCGTCGAACGCGTCCGGACCTGCTGGGGCCGGGCGCGCTCGGCGTTTTCGCCCCTCGCGGGTGCAGGGGGCGTGGGCAGGGATCACCGGTCCGGCCGTCGAAAGGTTGGACCACGTGCCCCCGACCTCGATGTGCTTGGAGCAACGTTGGAGACCCTCAAGGTGTCGACACGCTCGAACCCCAACTCGGTGGCCGGCGCCATGGCCGGGGTCGTGCGGAGCAGCGGCGGCGTCCTCGTCCAGGTCGTGGGCGCCGGGGCGCTGAACCAGGCCATCAAGGCCATGGCCATCGCCCGGGGCTACGTGGCCGCCAGCGGCATCGACCTGGTCTGCGTCCCCACCTTCGCCGAGGTGGAGATCGACGGGGAGCGCCGGACCGCCATCCGCCTGCGCATCCAGGACCGCCGCATCGGCGAAGACGGCGTCGAGCCCCTGGCCGACCCCATGGCCGGAGCCGTCGTCGACACGGTCACCGCCTCGCTCCGCGCCGCTCCCGGCTGAGGGCGCCTGGGTCGGACCGGCCCACCCGGTCGTAGACTGCGGCCCCCATGGCTGACCTCCCCGACGCGCCGAAGACCTACCTGATCCGGACGTTCGGGTGCCAGATGAACGAGCACGACTCGGAGCGGATCGCCGGGTTGCTGGAAGCCGACGGCATGATCGCGGCCACCGACGTCGAGGCGGCCGACGTGGTGGTCCTCAACACGTGCTGCATCCGGGAGAACGCCGACAACAAGCTCTACGGCACGCTCGGCCACCTCAAGTCGGTGAAGGACCGCCACCCCGGGATGGAGATCGTGGTCAGCGGCTGCCTGGCCCAGAAGGACCAGGAGGGGATCCGCGAGCGGGCGCCCTACGTCGACCTGGTCTTCGGCACCCACAACGTGCACCAGGCCACCGACCTGCTGCACCGGTCCCGCGTGGAGGGGCCGCTCACCGCCATCCTCACCGAGACGGTGGCCGACGACCACGAGCTGTTCCCCTCGGCCATGCCGGCCCGGCGCGACGAGGGCCACACCGCCTGGGTCACCATCCAGATCGGCTGCGACAACTCCTGCGCCTTCTGCATCGTGCCCGCCGTGCGGGGCGAGGAGATCTCCCGCCCGTTCGACCGCCTGGTGCGCGAGGTCGAGGGGTTGGCGGCCGACGGCGTCACCGAGGTCACGCTGCTCGGCCAGAACGTGAACTCCTACGGGCGCGACCTCACCCTGGCCGCCCGCCAGGCCGGGGGGACCGACCGGGTGCGGCCGCTGTTCGCCGAGCTGCTCCGCGCCGTGGGCGCCGTCGACGGGATCCGGCGGGTCCGCTACACCAGCCCCCACCCCAAGGACCTCCGTCCCGAGACCATCGCCGCCATGGCCGACGTGCCCGAGGTGTGCCACCACCTCCACCTGCCGGTGCAGTCGGGCAGCGACCGGGTCCTCGCCGCCATGCACCGTGGCTACACCGCCGAGCGCTACCTGGAGAAGCTGGTGGCGGCCCGGGCGGCGGTGCCCGACCTGGCGGTCACCACCGACATCATCGTGGGCTTCCCCGGCGAGACCGACGACGACTTCGCCGCCACCCTCGAGCTGGCCGCAGCTGCCGAGTACGACTCGGCGTACCAGTTCATCTACTCGCCCCGCGCCGGCACCGAGGCGGCCGAGTGGACCGATCGCTTCGTCGACCCGGCCGTGGTGGCGGAGCGCTTCGACCGGCTCAAGGTGGTGCTCGAACGGTCCGCGCTGGCCAAGCACGAGGCCCGCATCGGTCGGGTGGAGGAGGTCGTGGTGGAGGGCCCCTCCCGTCGTGACCCCTCGGTCCTCACCGGCCGCACCGGCCAGAACAAGCTGGTCCACTTCCCGAGCCCGCAGCCGCTGCGGGTCGGGACCTACGCCGACGTCCTGGTCACCGGGGCCGCCCCCCACTTCCTGCGCGGGGAGCTGGTGCGGGTGACCGCCCCCGCCCGCCACCGGACCCGCATCCCCGTCGCCGCCGGCTGACCACGCTGGGCTCCGGGAGCGGCGAATTCCCAGGTCGTAGAGTCGCCGTGCCGCCGCTCGGTGGCGCCCACGTGGAGGAGCAGCGCCATGGCCACCTGGTCCGACTTCGCCGAGGCCGACCCGGAGCTCGCCGCTCGTGGCCACCGCCTGCTCACCCAGTTCGGTCCGGGCCTCGCCTTCCTGGCCACGGTGCGCGCCGACGGCGGGCCCCGGCTGCACCCGATCTGCCCGGTCGTGGCCGACGGGGGCCTGTGGGCCTTCATCATCGAGGCCTCGCCGAAGTGCGCCGACCTCCGTGGCGACGGCCGCTTCGCCCTCCATTCGTTCCCGCCGGCCGAGGTCGACGACGAGTTCGCCATCACCGGTCGGGCCGCGGAGGTCCGGTCCGACGCCGCCCTCCACGCCCGGCTCCGCGCGGCCACCACCGCGTCGATCGGTCGGGCCGACGAAGTCTTGTTCGCCCTGTCCGTCGACACCGCCATGACCGCCACCTACGAGGGGCGGGGCATCTTCCCGCCTGCGTACGCCGCCTGGCGCGATCCCGGCGCCGGGCCGGTGTGACCCGGCGTCCCCCTGTCCGCCTCGTCGCCCGTGCCTGAGGCGGACGGGCCCCCGACCGTCCGTGAGCCGGTGGTCCCGCTCGGCAGCGCGCCGCCGCTCGCGATCCTCGGCGTCACCGCCTCGGGCAAGTCGGCCCTGGCCCTGGCCCTGGCCCGGGCTCGGGGCGACGTCGAGCTGGTGTCGGTCGACTCGATGCAGGTCTACCGGGGCATGGACATCGGCACCGCGAAGCCGACCCCGGCCGAGCAGGCCGAGGTCCGCCACCACCTGCTCGACCTGGTGGACCCGTGGGACGCCTTCGATGTCGCCTCCTTCCAGGGCGCCGTCCGGGCCGCGCTCGCCGACCTCCACCGCCGCGGCCGCAAGCCGGTGCTGGTGGGCGGCACCGGCCTGTACCTCCGGGCCGTGGTCGACGACCTCGACATCCCGGCTCCGCATCCCGACGTGGCGAAGGAGCTGGCGGCCGAGCCCGACACCGTGGCCCTGCACGGGCGCCTCGCCGAGCTCGATCCGCTGGCCGCGTCGCGCATGGAGCCCACCAACCGCCGGCGGGTGCTGCGGGCCCTCGAGGTCACGTTGGGCTCGGGTCGTCCCTTCTCGTCGTTCGGGCCGGGCCTCGACGCCCACCCACCGTCGCCCGTGCACCTGGTGGGCCTCTGGCTCCCTCGTCCGGTGGTGGCCCGCCGCATCGAACGGCGCTACGAGCAGCAGATGGTGTCCGGCTTCCTGGCCGAGGTCGAGCGGTTGGCGGCCGGGTCCCCCGTCGACGGTCGGCCGCTGGGCCACACCGCGGCCCAGGCCCTCGGCTACCGCGAGCTCCTCGCCCACCTCCGGGGCGAGGTGACCCTCGACCAGGCGCTGGCCACCGCCGTCACCCGCACCCGCCAGTTCGCCCGGCGCCAGCGCGTCTGGTTCCGCCGTGACCCGCGCATCACCTGGGTCGGCGCCGCCGACGACCCGATGGTCGCCCTGCCGGCCCTCGTCGCCGAGGCCGCCGCCCTCTGGGACTGAGGCTCGGCGGGCACCCGCCCGGGCGCGTCCCACGTCGATTGATCAGCCCGGCGGGCCGAACGGGCGCAGGAAGTCGTCGATCGCCCGGAAGGCGTCGGGGTGGGATTCGAGGTGGGGGAGGTGGCCGGTGTCGCGCAGGATCTCGAGGCGGGCGTCGGGGATCTCGGCGGCCAGCCGCTCGCTGGCGGGGAGCGACACCGCGTCGAGGTCCCCGCACAGCACGAGCGTGGGCACGGCGATCCGGCCGAGGCGACCCCACGCCGGCTCGGGCGCCTGCTCCGGACCCGGGTCGGTGGCGCGGAGGGCGATCCCGTTCATGTCGAGGAACAGGTCGCGGAGCGGCCCCGTCACCCGGCCCTCGTCGGCCTCCCACCCGTCCAGCCAGGCCTGGGCCTCGATGCGGTTCAGGAGGTCGAGGTCGCCACCCTCGTCGGCGGCCTCCAGCCGGGCGGCGAGCTCCTGGACCCGGGGCGAGAGGTCGGTGTCGGCCAGCTCGGGCGAGCCGCTGATCCCGGCGCCGACGAGGATCAGCGCCCGCACCCGCTCGGGATGGGCCAGCGTGAGGTCGACGGCCCGCCGCCCGCCGTTCGACGCGCCGATCAGGATCGCTGAGTCGATGCCCTCGGCATCGAGCACCGCCAGCGCGTCGTCCATCTCCCGGTGTGGTGCCGGCTGGTAGGTGGTGTCGCCGAACCCCCGCCGGTCGTAGGCCACCGTGCGCCACCCGTCGCCGAGGTGGTCGACCAGGGGCGTCCAGCTGCGCCGATCGGTCACCCCCGCGTGCAGCAGCAGCACCGCCGGCCCGGATCCCCGAGCGGTGTACGCGATGCGAGCGGTTCCCGACCCCACCTCCATGGGGCCATGGTGCCCCATGGCCGCCGCCGGTG
>JBBRFU010000132.1:0-10456 GCA_038241315.1 Acidimicrobiales bacterium
GTCCGGCCCGAGCTCGTCGGTGGCCACCCAGGCGAGGAACGCCGAGTCGGCGCCGCCCGAGAACGCGACCACGAGCGACCCGTGCTCCCGGATCTCCGCCCGCAGCCGATCGAGCGCGGCCGGGGCTGCGTCGGGATCGGAGTGCAGGGTCGGGATGGCCACGAGGTCATCGTGGCACCCCCCACGCCGGGGCACCCAGCCGCGGGTGGCGGCAGGCGAACCGGTCATGACCATATGATGACGCGCTGGCGGCGAACGCTCGCCGCCAGAGGGGAAAGGGATTCCATGCGAACCAGAAGCACGATGACGCGGCTCTCCGCCGTCGGTATCAGCCTGGCCTTGTTCGTCGCCGCCTGTGGCAGCGACGACGACGGCGGCGACGAAGGCAGCGACACACCCACCACCGAGGCGGGCAGCACCACCACCGAAGCCGAGGGCACCGCTGCGGTGGCCCCCGAGGACAACGGCGGCCGCACCGAAGGCGACGGCACGCTGGTGATCGGCGCCGTGCTCCCCCAGTCGGGCAACCTGGCCCAGCTCGGACCGCCCATGATCAGCGGTGCCCAGATGGCCGAGCGCGACATCAACGCCGCCGGCGGCGTCAACGGCGAGGAGATCAGCCTCATCGTGAAGGACGACGGCGGCGGCGGCGACGACGACCTCGCCATCACCTCCGTCGACGAGCTCATCGACACCGAGGGCATCGACGCCCTCGTCGGTGCGGCCGCCACCGGCACCACCAACTCGATCCTCGACCGGGTGGTGTCCTCGGGCACCGCACAGTGCTCGCCGTCCAACACCGGCAGCGCCCTCACCGAGGCCGACGACCAGGGTCTGTACTTCCGGACCCCGCCGCCGGACAACCTGCAGGCGCAGGCGCTCGCCAAGGCGATCACCGATGAGGGCTCGCAGAACGTGGCCATCATCGCCCAGAACACCGACTACGGGAACGGCTTCGTCAGCTTCCTGGAGCCTGCCCTCACCGACGCCGGTGCCGAGGTGGTGGCCAACATCACCTACGACGAGGCCGCCACCAGCATCGACACCGAGGTCGACCAGGTGGTCACCGCCGAGCCCGACGCCGTGGCCCTCATCGGCTACCCCGAGGACGGCGGCAAGGTCCTCGCCTCGATGATCGAGAAGGGTGCCGGCCCCGGCGACCTGCCGATCTTCATCACCGACGGCATGCAGTCGAACACCCTCTTCGAGGCCATCGACGAGTCCGACCCCTCGATCACCTCCGGCCTCCGGGGCACCGCCCCGTCGGCCGCCCCCGAAGCCGGTGCGTCGTTCTTCCCGGACGCCTTCGCCGAGTTCGCCCCCGAGGTGGAGTCGCCGATCTACTCGGCCCAGTCCTACGACTGCGTCATCCTCTTCGCCCTGGCGGCGCAGAAGGCCGAGTCCGACGCCCCGTTCGACATCGCCAGCGAGATGATCAACGTCTCCAAGGGTGAGTCCGAGGACGCCGAGACGTGCAGCACCTACGAGGAGTGCCTGGCACTGCTCGAGGCCGGCACCGACATCAACTACGAAGGTGCCGCCGGCGCCCTCGACTTCACCGAGTTCGGTGAGCCCTCGGCCGGCTCGTACGACGTCTACACCTACGGTGACGACGGCACGTACGCCACCGACGAGCAGGTGCTCGTCGGCGAGTAGCCGACCCACCGACGCACGACGTCCGAACCGGGGCGGGGCCGATCGGCCCCGCCCCGGCCGCGTCCGACGTGCGGATCAGCGACCGGCTCAGAGGTCCTTGGCGAGGGTGCCGAGGTAGAGCTCGATGACGGTGGGGTCGTCGAGCAGCGCCCGGCCGGTGCCCGCGTGGGCGTTGCGGCCCTGGTCGAGCACGAACGCGGTGTCGGCGATCAGCAGGCACTTGCGGGCGTTCTGCTCCACCATCACCACCGAGACGCCGGCCTGCTTCACCTGGTCGATCCGGGCGAAGACCTCGTCCTGGTTCATCGGCGAGAGGCCGGCGGACGGCTCGTCGAGCAGCAGCACGGACGGGTCGGTCATGAGCGCCCGGCCCATGGCCACCATCTGGCGCTGGCCGCCCGACAGCAGGCCCGCCCGCTCGCGCCGGCGTTCGGCCAGCAGGGGGAACAGCTCGGCCACCGCCGCGAACCGCTCGGGGAAGCGCGCCGGCTGGAGGTAGAGCCCCATCTTGAGGTTCTCCTCGATGCTGAGCGAGGGGAACACGTTCTTCGTCTGCGGCACGTAGCCCACGCCGCGCGCCACCAGCTCGTGCGCCGGCTTGCCCGTGATGTCGTCGCCGTCGAGCTCCACCCGGCCCGAGCGCACCGGCACCAGCCCGAAGAGCGTCTTGATGAGCGTCGACTTGCCCGCCCCGTTGGGGCCGATGATGCCCACCAGCTCGCCCCGGTGCAGCTCGAGCGACGCCCCGTTCAGGATGTCGACCCCGGGCAGGTAGCCGGCCACCAGGTCCTCGGCCCGCAGCAGCACGTCGCCGACCCCCACCTGGGGCTCGCCGGCCACCACCGGCTCGGGCTCGGGCGGGGGGCCGGTCATCGGATCTCTCCCGTGGTGGACGAGCCGTGGTCGATCCCGAGGTAGGCCTCGATCACCGTGGGGTTGCCAGCGATGTCGGCCGGGCGGCCCTCGGCGATCACCCGGCCCTCGGCCATGCAGACCACCCAGTCGCTGATGGTCATGATCACGTCCATGTCGTGCTCCACGAAGAGGATCGACAGGCCCTCGTCGCGCAGGGCGGTGACGTGACCGAGGAGGCTCTGGGTCAGCGCCGGGTTCACCCCGGCCATGGGCTCGTCGAGCATCACCAGGGTCGGGTCGGCCATGAGGGCCCGGGCCATCTCCAGCAGCTTGCGCTGGCCGCCCGACAGGCCGGCGGCGTACTCGTCGGCCAGGCGATCGAGCTTGAACCGCCCGAGCAGGTCCAGGGCCCGCTCGCGGTTGGCCGCCTCGTCGGCCCGCCAGGTCGGCACCAGCGCCCGGAAGAACCCCTCGCCACGCTGGTCGCGGCCGGCCAGGAGCATGTTGTCGAGCACGGTCATCCGGGCGAGCGTCTTGGTGAGCTGGAACGTGCGCACCATCCCCCGGCGGGCCAGCAGGTGGGGCTTCACGCCGTCGGCCTGCTCGCCCTCGAAGGTCCAGCGCCCGGCGTCGGCCCGATCGAAGCCGCAGAGCAGGTTGAAGAACGTGGTCTTGCCGGCGCCGTTCGGGCCGATGAGCGCGGTGATCACGCCCCGCGGGACCTCGAGGTGGTCCACGTCGACCGCCAGCAGGCCGCCGTAGCGGCGCTCCACCCCGTTGACCACGAGGACGGGGTCGGGCTTGGCCACCCCCACCTCGGCGGGCACCGACGCGAGCGCTCCGCTAGCGGGCACCGGCGAGCATCTCCTTCTTGGAGCCCAGGATGCCCTGGGGTCGGAAGATCATCAGGAGCATGAGGCCGACGCCCATGAGGGCCAGGCGCACGGCACCGGCCGTGGTGTCGCTCACGTCGAACCACAGGTTGTTGAGCACCCCGTCGACGACATCGAGCACGAACCAGTAGGCCACCGCGCCCACGATGGGACCCCAGATGGTGCCGGCCCCGCCGAGGATGACCACCGTGTAGATGGCGAAGGTCAGCGGCGCGATCCACCGGGTGGGGCTCACCGCCCCGGAGTCGAGCGCGATGAAGGCACCGGCGAGGGCGCCGATGGTGCCGCCGAGCACGAACGACTGCAGCTTGAACACCACCACGTTCTTGCCCAGCGCCTTGGCCGCGTCCTCGTCCTCCCGGATGGCCCGCAGCACCCGGCCCCACGGGCTGCGGACCAGCGCCCGCACCAACAAGGTGGCCACCAGGACCGCCCCCCAGGTCCACAGCATCGACCAGAGCTGACGGGAGTTGAACGAGAGGTCGCCGATGCCGAAGCTGCCGCTCGGGATGAAGTTCGGCTCGAAGAAGCCCAGCTTGCCGCTCAGGCCGGTGATGCCGCTCGAGCCGCCGGTGACCGGCTCGCTGGGGCGGGCGTTGGCCACGAGCCGCAGGATCTCGGCGGCGGCGATGGTGACGATGGCCAGGTAGTCGCCGCGCAGGCGCAGCGTGGGGACGCCCAGGAGCAGGCCGAGCACCACCGCCGCGCCGATCCCGAGCGCGAAGCCCACCCAGATCGACCAGCCGTTGTCGGCGGCGATGGCCATCCCGTAGGCGCCGACCAGGAGGAACCCGACGTGGCCGAAGTTCGACAGGCCGGTGTAGCCGAACTTCAGGTTCAGGCCCGTGGCGGCCAGCGCGTAGGACGCGCCCTGGAAGCCGAGGGCCGCCTGGACGGCGAGGGCGAGGATGCTCAGCCAGGACACGGTGGGACCCCTTCCGCGGACCGGGGTGCGTCGGGCGCCGTCACCCGAACCGCTCCCGTTGGCCGAGGATGCCCTGGGGGCGGACGAGCAACACGATGATCAGCACGGCGAGCGCCACCACGAACTTGTAGGCGGTGTCGACGAACAGGCCGCTGGTCTCCTGCACGATGCCGATCACCACCGCCCCGAGGATGGCCCCGTAGGCGTTGCCGAGGCCACCCAGCACCACCGCGGCGAACATCGAGAGCAGGAGCACGAAGCCCATGTCGAACGAGACGTTCACCGACAGCCCGTAGAGGATCCCGCCGAGCGCGGCCAAGGCGCCGCTGAAGCCCCAGACCACCGTGACGATGCGGTTCACGGCGATGCCCGAGGAGGCGGCCAGGTCCGGGTTGTCGGCCACGGCCCGGATGGCGGTGCCCAGCCGGGTGGAGCGCAGGAGCACCGTCATGGCGATCAGGACCACCACGCAGATGGCCATGATCAGGAGGTCGTTGGGGGTGAGGCGGAACGGCCCGTACGCCCGCTCGAACTGGCCGCTCGACGCGGTGTAGCGGCGCCCTTCGGGGCCGAAGCCGATCTGGAACAGGTTGCGCGCCGCGGTGCTGAGGCCGATGGACACCACCATCATCGAGAGGAGGGCCATGCGGCGCGCCCGCAGCGGTCGCCAGAGCAGCCGGTCGTTGGCCACGCCGGTGAACCCGCCGAGGACCACCGCCAGGGGCACCGTCAGCCAGAACGGCACGCCCGCGTCGTTGAGGACGAAGGCCCCGATGCCGCCGACGGTGACCAGCTCGGCGTGGGCGAAGTTGGTGAGGCCGGTGACGCCGAAGACCAGCGACAGGCCCACCGCGGCCACGGCCAGGATCAACCCGAGCCGGAGCCCCTTGGCCATGGTGGTGAGGTAGTCGCTGGCGTCCCGCTGCCCCCGGGTGTCCTCCCCGAAGCGGAAGATCGCCTGCTGGTCGCCGAGGTTGACCCGGATGCGCTCGAGGGTGGCCCGGTCCTCGTCGGTGAGGCTGAAGCCGTCGGGCAGCGTCTCCGGGTCGATGGCCACCTGGTAGACGCCGTTCTCGGGGATCGTGGCCACGAACACGCCGCCCTCGTCGGTGGTGGCCGTGGCGACCTCCTCGCCGTCCTGGCTGACCACGACCTCCACGCCCTCGGCGAAGGCGGGCGCGCCGTCGATCACCTGGCAGAGCCGGCCCCAGATCGACGGCCCGAGCGGCCCGCCGTTGGCCTCGATGGCCTGGGCCTTCCCGAACGTGCAGGCCTCGGCGGTCTCCTCGGCCTCGGTGGGCTCACCGGCGTCACCCGCGGGGGCGTCCTGGGCGTGGGCCGCGCCGGCCGGCCAGAGGACGGCGAGCGCGACCAGGCACAGCAGGACCCGGAGCGATCGCGACACGGCGGGCAGGTTCATGTGGGGCGGGACTGTAGTGACGATCGCGAGCGTCGGTGCGCACCGATGTCCGGTTCGTCCGGCACGGCGCACGTCACGGGCGGGCGCTCAGGCCGGGAGGCCCACGGCGTCGAGCACCTCGTCGAGGCTCCCCACCGCGCCCGTGACGAACGGGCCGAACTCGGCGTAGGTGGTGGAGGCCTTGTCGAACCGCATCGTGTAGACGACCTCCTTGAGGTCGTCGGGCTTCTGGGCGAAGAGGGTGACGCCCCACTCGAAGTCGTCCACGCCGGTGGAACCGGTGATGAGCTGCACGATCCGACCGGCGAACTTCCGGCCCGAGGCGCCGTGCTCCATCATGAGCTCCTTGCGCTCGTCGAAGGGCAGGGCGTACCAGTTCTGCTTCGGGTCCCGGCGCTTCGACATGGGGTAGAAGCACCACGCCGACATCCCCTCGGGCGGGAGCACCGGGTAGAGGCGGGCCTGGGCCATGGCCTCGGGGAGGCCCTTGGCGTACTCCGACAGCTCGGTGAACGAGACGTAGGAGTCGACCAGGTCGAGCGAGGCGGCCGCGAGGGCGGTCTGGAAGCGGCGGAGGCGCCACACGTCGTCGCCGAGCGCCATGAACGCCACGTCGGCCTTGTGACCGAGCACCGCCACGGGCACCACCTGGATGCCGTCGGCCTCGGCCTCCTTCACGGCGGCCTCGACCGCCGTGCGGTCGGTGAGCGGGGTGAGGGCGCAGAAGAGGTGGAGCACCCCGCGGCCGGTGGCGGGCACGAGCGGTTCGGGCATGGACCCGACGCTACCGCCGCCGGGCTCGGCGCCCGCAGCCCGGGCGTCCGCCGACCCGACCGCAGGGGTGGCCGTGCGGCGGTCCGCGCGCGAAGGTCTGGGCGCCGATCCCGCCGCTGACGGCGGCCGCGTCGGCGCCCTCGTCCGGGGAGGCCACCGGCCCCCTCCCCGCTGCTCGGACGGCCGGCCACCGTCGTCCCCGGAGCCGTCGTGCACCTCCGCCTCCTCGTCCCGTCCCCCGGGGCGCCCCGCGACCTCGTGGTCGAGGTCACCGACCCCGACGCCACCGTGGCCGACCTGGCGGCCGCCCTGGACCCCGACCTCCCGCCCGGACCGCTCCTCGTGGACGGACGCCTGGTCAGCGCGGCCACCCCGCTCGACCGGGCCGGCGTCGGCGACGGTGCGGTGGTGGCCCGGCCCGAGGTCGCCCGGTCGGCCCCGTGCGCACGCCTGGGGGCGGTGGTGGCGCTGACCGTGACCGCTGGGCTCGACGCCGGCCGGGAGCTGGTGCTCGCGCCGGGCTCCCACGTGCTGGGACGGACGGCACCCGCGGACGACCCACGCCCGCCCGACCTGGAGCTCGACGACCCCACCCTGTCGGCGGCCCATGCCCGGTTGCACGTGGCGGCCGACGGCTCGGTGATGGTGGCCGACCTCGGCTCCACCAACGGCACGTGGATCGGCGGCCTGCCCGTCCCGCCGGGCGTCCGGGCCCCCGTGCCCGAGTCGGTGCGCTGCGGTGCGGCCCACCTCGTCGTGGGCCCGCCACCCGGGGCCCCGCCGACGACGCCGGACGCCGGCCCGGTCACGGCGGGCACCCGGCCGTGGCATCGGACCCGACGCGCCCCGGCCCCCGCACCGCTGCCCCTGCTCGACGCCCCGACCCCGCCCGACCCACCCGCCGCCCCCGTGCCCGTCGGGCCGGCGGCGCTCGTGGGATCGCTCGTCGTCGCCGGGGCGCTGGTGGTCGCGCTGGGGTCCTGGCGCCACGCCGCGTTCGCCCTCCTCGGCCCGGTCGTGCTGCTGGCCAACGCCGCCGACGCCCGCCGACGCCGGGGCCGGGCCCGGCGGCGCGACCGGCGGCGCCGGGCGGCCGACCTGGCCGACCTCGAGGCCGCGCTGGACGCCCGCCGGCTCGCCGAGCTGGCCGACCGCCGCGCGCGCTTCGCCGGCCCGGCGGTGGCGGTGCGCCGGGCCATCCGACAGGACCCGGGCTGCTGGGAGCGGCGCCCCGGGGACCCCGACGCCTTCCAGGTGGGCGTCGGGGTCGGCCCGGCCCCGTGGGAGCCACCCGTGCGCCCGGCGACCGGGGCCTGGCCCGACGACGTGACCGCCGTGGTGGACCGCCGACGGGTGCTGGCCGAGGCACCGCTCGGCCTCACCCTGGTGCCGGGCGCCCCGATCGCCGTGGTGGGGCCCACCGCAGCGGCGTCGTCGCTGGTGCGCAGCCTGGTGCTCCAGGCCGCCACCGCGCACGGTCCGGCCGACGTCGCCGTGGCCGTCCTCGCCGGACCGGAGGAGGCGATCGGGTGGGACTGGACCGCCTGGCTCCCCCACAGCCACCACCCGGCCGCCGGCAGCCTCCTCGCCGGCCACCCCGCGTCGGCCGACGCGGTGGCCGAGGCGCTGCTCCGCCCGCGCGCCCGGCCACCGACCGACGGCGCCGACCCCGACCCGAGCGCGGCCCCGGCCTCCCGCCGCACCCTCGTGGTGCTGCACGACCCGGGCGCGCTCGCGGCCCGACGCAGCGCGGCCCGCACCATCCTGCGCGCCGCCACCTCGCCCGACGCCGGCCTGGTGCCGGTGGTGCTGCTGCGCTCGCCCGCCGAGGTCCCGGCCGCGTGCCGGGTGGTGCTCCACGTCGACGACGCGGGCCGGCTGGCGGCGCCCGCGGCGGTGGCGGCCGGACCGGCCGTGGTGGCGGGCGTGAGCCGATCGCTCGCCGCCGACGCGGCCCGCGCCCTGGCCCGCCACGACGACCCCGAGGTCGACGACCGTGGACGCGGGCTGCCCGACGAGGTCTCGCTGCTGGACCTCCTCGGCCCGGACCGGGCCACCCCGGCGGGCCTGGCCGCCCGCTGGGCCGCGGCCGGCCAGGACCCGCCGCCCCGAGCGGTGATCGGCGTGGCCACCGACGGGCCGCTGGTGGTGGACCTGGTGGCTGACGGTCCCCATGCCCTGGTGGCCGGCACCACGGGATCGGGCAAGAGCGAGCTGCTCCGCTCCCTCGTGGCCTCGCTGGCCGCAGGCTCCAGCCCCGACCACCTGACCTTCGTCCTGGTCGACTTCAAGGGCGGGAGCGCCTTCGACGCCTGCGCCCGGCTGCCACACACCACCGGCCTGGTCACCGACCTCGACGAGCACCTGGCCGAGCGCGCCCTCCGTTGCCTGGAGGCCGAGCTCCGCCACCGCGAGCGACGCCTGCGGGAGGTGGGGGCCGACGACCTCGCCGACCTCCGCCGCCGGGCGCCGGGCGGCGCACCGCCGCTGCCTCGCCTCGTGGTGGTGGTCGACGAGTTCGCCACCCTCGCCGCCGCGCTGCCAGGGTTCGTCCCCGCCCTCGTCGGCATCGCCCAGCGGGGCCGGAGCCTCGGCGTGCACCTCGTCCTGGCCACCCAGCGGCCGTCGGGCTCGGTGAGCGAACAGATCCGCGCCAACACGGCGCTCCGCGTGGCGCTCCGGGTGCAGGGCCCGGCCGAGAGCACCGACGTGCTCGACGTGCCCGACGCCGCCTCGCTCCCCCGACGTCGCCCGGGTCGCGCCCTCGTGCGGCTGGGGCCCGGCGAGCTGGTGGCCGTGCAGGCGGCGTTCGCCACCGGGTCCCGCGGGCCGGTGGGCCCGCGCACCGGCGCCGGCCCGGCGGGGGTGGTGGTGCGTCCCCTCGGCCTCGCCGGACCGCCCGCGGGGCACCGGGCCCCGGACGCCTCGGGCGGTGTGCCGGGCTCCGTGAGTTCCGGGGCCGACCAGCCGGCGCGGGAGGATCGCTCACCCACCGACCTCGTCCGCCTGGTGGGCGCCGCGGCCGAGGCGTGGGTGGCGCTCGGCGGTCGGGCACCGCGCCCGGCCTGGCCGCCGCCCCTCTCCGCCGAGGTGGCGTGGCCGGTCGAGGCGGCGGGACCGGCGAGCCCGGCACGCCTGCGGATCGGGCTCGCCGACGACCCCGACGCGCAGCGATGTCGACCCCACGCCTGGCGCCTGGACGAGGGCCCGCTCCTGCTCGTCGGGTTGGCGGGCTCGGGCACCACCACCGCCGCGGCCACCGCCGTGCTCGAAGCCGCCCGGCGGTGGTCGCCGACCGAGTGCCACGTCCACGTCGTCGACCTCGGCGCCGGTGGCTTGGCCGCCCTGGCCGGGCTCCCCCACGTGGGTGCGGTGGTGGGCGCCGACGACCTCGAGCGCCACCGCCGCCTCCTGGACGCGCTGGCGCGGGAGCTGGCGACGCGACGGGCCTCGGGGCGGGCCAGGGACCGATCCCCGCGGCGCCTGCTGGTGGTCGACGGCCTGGGCGCGCTCCGAGACCGGTGGGACGGGCCGGGCCCGGACGGGCCGTGGCGTCAGCTGCTCGACCTGCTCGCCCGGGGGAGCGAGGTCGGCATCCACGTGCTGGTGGCGGCCGAAGGGCTCGGGGCCGCGCCCCACCAGGTGGTGGCGGCGTGTCGCCAGCGCCTCGTGTTCCGCCTGGCCGAGCGCGGCGACCACGCGGCGTTCGGCGTCCCGGCGGGCCTCGTGCCCGACCTGGTGCCGGGCCGGGCCCTGTCCGCCGAGGACCACGCGCTGGTCCAGGTCGCCCGCCCGGCCGACGGCCTCGCCGCCGCGGTGGCGCGCCTGGCCGGACAGCCGTCCCCGCCCGGGACCGCCGACGACGGCCCCCACCCGGTGGCCGCGCTCCCCGCCCGCGTGCACCTCACCGACCTGCTCGACGCCGACCCGACC
>JBBRFU010000133.1:0-10357 GCA_038241315.1 Acidimicrobiales bacterium
GCCTCCTTCCAGGAGACCACCCGGGTGCTCACCGAAGCGGCGATCGACTCCCGGTCCGACTCCCTCGTCGGGCTCAAGGAGAACATCATCATCGGCAAGCTGATCCCGGCCGGTACCGGCATGCACCAGTACCGCGACATCGAGACCAACGCCCCCGACTACCAGCCGATGGCGTTCTACAGCTCCGACGGCGAGCAGCTCGACGATGCCGAGTGGCTGGCCGGCGAGGCCGCCCGCTCCACCGCCGGCAACGGCGGCGGCGAGGTCATCGACCTCCCCGCTGCGGCTCCCGCCGAAGGCTGAGCCCGGCTCGGCACCCGCCGAGCACCACGCGAAGGGCGCCCCTCGGGGCGCCCTTCGTCGCGCCCGGGCACCGGCGGCTGGCCACGATCCGCTTCTCCCGGGTGCTGGGTGCTGGGTGCTGGCCGCTGGGTGCTGGGTGCTGGCCCCGCGTCCGCCCGCTGCCGGCTGCTGGCCGTCGTCCGTCGCCCGTGTCCGCCGAGCCTGGTGCGCGGCGGGGGCGGGCACCCGCGCCCTCCCGGTGCCCGCCCGCCGACCGCCGCTGCGCCGGTGCCCCCCGGTGCGCAGCTCCCGCCCGCACCTCACAGAGCGCGGCGGGCCGACGTGGATACCTCGGGGTCGGCCGGTCGCGGAATCGGCGTATCCGGGCCCGGCCCCGGCGCTCTGTGCAGGGAGCCACCACCGACCGGCTCGCGGAGGAAGACCGATGTGCCGTCTCGAACCCCATGGCGCCCGACCGTCGAGCCGGGCGCTGACCGTGCCGTCGATCGAGCCCGCTGCCGGTCCCGTCGGGGCGGCGGCGTCGTGAGCCTGGCGGGGTGGCCGAAGCCGTTGATCGACCTGGCCACCGGCCGGTCCCGGCGAGCGTCGCGCCGGTCGGGTGGGGAGCTCGAGTGGGGGGACGGGGTGGTGAGCGGCGACGTGGTCGCGCTGGCCGTGCAGGAGGCCACAGACCGGCGAGCGCGCCAGCTCGGCGCCGCGGCCCCGCTCACGCTGCTCCTGCTGCGTCGCCTCGATCTCGACCGTCGGGTGGTCCAGGCGTACCTCCGGGCGACCTTGGCACCGTCGCCCCACCTGGTGCCCGAGGGGCTCCAGTTCCTCGAGTTCGTCGGTCGGGCGTCGCCCCGGTACCCCCACCTGGCCACGGTCGTGGCCCTCGAGCGCTGTGCGCTGCACGCCTCGTCGGCCCCGTGGGCGCCGCCGACGGCACGGCCGCCGTCGGGGTGGCTCGATCGGGACCCCCGGGGTGCCGAGATCCTCACCGATGCCGCGCCCGGGGCCCTGCTGGGCGCCCTGGTCTCCGGTGCCCCCCTCCCCCCGGAGGCGCCCGACGGCGAGGGCGGGAGCATCGTCGTGGGCCCTGGCCTCGAGGGGCGGTTCCGGGTGGCGGACGGGGCCGAGCGCCGGGTCCTCGACGTGGTGACCGGGGCCCGGCCCTACGTCGAGGTCGTCGTCACCGCCTCCGACGCCGGCGCGGTGCGCCGGCTCGTCGCCGCAGGCGTCCTGGCCCACCGCGCCGAGGCGACCCCGCACGGTGCCGCCGGGACCGGGGCGCGAGCCTGGCCCCGAGCGTCCCACCGCCTGCTCCCGGGGCCCGACCCTCGGGGGCCGTGTGCCCGGGGCGACGAGGGGCGGGACCGATGAGCGCCACGCGCCTGGACCCGCCCCGTAGCCTCCGGGGCGTGATGACGGCCGGTGACGCCACGCCTCCGGGCACGCTCGTGGAGGCGGCCCTCGCCGGCGATCGCGGGGCCTGGGAGGAGATCGTGGCCCGCTACAAGGGCGTGGCCTGGAAGGTGATCTCGACGTTCGACCTCGGCCACGAGGACCGCAACGACATCTTCGCCGCCACCTTCTTCCGCCTCTTCGACCGCCTCGCCACGATCCGCGACCCGGAGAAGCTCCCGGGGTGGTTGGCCACCACGGCCCGCAACGAGGCGCTGACCATGCTCCGGGCCCGCAGCCGGGAGCGACCATCGGAGCGGCTCGGCGAGGAGGCCGACGACATGGCCCCCAGCGACGAGCACCTCCTCGACGACGAGCTGCGGGACGCCCTGCGACGGGCGATGGACGAGCTCGACCCGGACTGCCGCCGGTTCCTGCTCCTGCTGACCGCGGAGCCGCCGCTCTCCTACGACGACATCGCCGCGCTCACCGGCCGACCCCGGGGGAGCATCGGGCCGACCCGGCAGCGCTGCCTCGAGCGCCTCCGGCGGAGCCCCCACCTGCGCGCCTTCTTGGAGGAGCGATCATGACGCCCGACCTGCACGACGACGACGAGCTCCAGGCCCTGCTGGCCCGGGCGCTCCGCGACCCGGACGAGGTGCCCGAGGCGGCGGTGGCCGCCGCCCTCGCGGCCTTCGACGTCGGCCGCCTCGACGGCGAGTTGGCCCGGCTGGTGAGCGACTCCGGGGGCCGCGAGCTGGCCGGGGTCCGCCACGACGGCGAACCGGTGGATCGGCTCCTGTCGTTCGTGTGGGCGGCGGGCACGATCGAGGTCGACCTGCCGGGCGACGAGCCGGTCGCGTTGGGGCAGCTCGATCCGCCCGACGTGGCCACGGTGGTGGTCGAGGTCGCCGACCCGGAGGGCGCGAGCCACGAGGAGCACGTGGCGGTCGACCAGCTGGGTCGGTTCCGTCAGCCCCTCGGTCCCGGGGCGGTGCGCTTCCGCCTCACCACCGCCGCCGGGCCGGTGGTGACCTCGTGGATCACCCGCTGACGCGGTCGTCGGCCCCCACGCAGACGAAGCTGAGCGCGGTGCTGGCCGCCAGCGGGTCGCCCGACGCGCAGGCCCGGGCCACCGCGTCGGCCAGGGCCACCGAGGGCGCCGCGCCTGCGGCCAGCTGCTCGTGCAGCGCGATCGAGAGGTCGGTGGTGGCGGCGTCGGCCACGGCCATGACGGGGGCGATGACGGTGCGGACGCCCAGGCGGAGGAGGGCGGCCGTGGTGCCGAGCAGCTCGTCGCCCTGGCGCACCTCCGAGCGGGCCGCGCTGCACGCCGGGAGCACCACCGTGGCGGGCGCCCGGTCGAGGTCCTCGAGGTCGTAGACCGTGAGCGCCCCGTCGTCGAGCAGCAGCGAGGAGAACTGGGGGCTGTCGGCCCGGAACGTGCCGTGGGCCGCCAGGTGGACGAGGTCGGTCTGCCCCATCGCCACCAGCACGCGCTCGGCGGTGGCGTCGCCGGCGGCGAGCACCTGGGACCGGGGCCACCGCTCGGCGATCGCCGCGACCTCCCGTGCCGCGCCGGGCAGCTCCGGGCCGGCGACCAGCAGCGGGGGCCGCGCCGTCGGGCCCCGGGGGGTCCCCGTGGGTCGGAACCACAGGGCCGCCGACGGGGCGACGGTGACGGGCCGACCGGCCAGCGACGGGAGCGTGGCCCACGCGATCCCGTGCCCGGTGCCGGTGGGCACGAGGACGACGGGCTGGGAGGGATCGAGGGCCAGCGGGGCCAGGAGGAGGGCGTCGAGCTGCGCCGCGGCGGCCGTCGCGGCCCGGCGGGCCGCGGCCACCCGCGTCGGGTCGCCCTCCAGCGCGGCGCGGAGGTGGCGGCGCAGCGCGGCGAGGAGGTGGGACCGCTCGGCGTCGACCGTCGCCAGGGGCCCGAGCGCCACCAGGCGGGTGCGACCGGGACCCACCACCACGGCGTGGACCTGGCCCTCGGCCGCCACGTGCTCCACCAACACGCGGTCGCCCAGCGCCTGACGGAGGTCGCCGATCGAGGGGAGGCCGGCTCGCGGGCCGGGGCGGCCCACGGCCAGTCGGGCCCGTTCCCGGACGGCGCGCTCGGCGTCGGCCACGGCTCGGCGGAGATCGCCGTCGGCGTCGCCGGCCAACGTCGCCTCCCGCAGCGAGGCCTGGACGTGGCGGAGCTCGGCCCGGCGGTCGGCCAGCAACGCGTCGGCAGGGGGGCGGACCGACGGGGGGTGGAGGGCCGCGGCGCGGTGCCGCTCGGCGGCCCGCAGCACCTCGGCGGGTCGACCGCCCTCGAGGGCCAGGCGGATCCCGAGGCGAGCCAGGTCGTCGCCGCGAGCCGAGGCGTTGGCCCGCAGCTCGCTCGCTCCGAGCGCCTCGCGGTACTCGTCGACCACCCCGAGGCCACGGCGGACGGCCCGCACGGCGCCGGGGCGGTCCTCGTCGGCGAGGCGGAGGAGGGCTCGGGCGTGCCAGGCCTGGACGCGCGCCGGGGGGCCGCCGGCCGCCCGTGCCTCGGCCGCCCGGGTGAGCTCGGCCCGGGCCGTCCCGGTCCGCCCGGTGGCCAGGGCCATCCGTCCGAGGAAGGTGTGCACGTGGGCGGCCTCCACCGGCCAGCCCTCGCGCTGGAGCGCCCGGGCGATCCGGCGGGTCCGCGCCAACAGGCGCGCCGGCGGCGTCGGGCGGTGCTCGGTGGCCCCCACCTCGGCCTGCAGGGCCACGTAGTCGGCCAGGGCCGCCCAGGGTGCGCGCCCGCTGGCCCGGAAGCCGTCGGCGGCCTGTTGCGCCGCCTCGGCGGCCCGGGCGTGGTCACCGGCGGCCAGGTCGACCCGGGCGGCCTGCAGTAGTGCCTCGTCGCGGTGCGCCACCTCGTCGACCTCGCTCAGGAGGCGCAGGGCGTCGGCGGCGGCCGAGCGGGCCTCGGCCACCAGGCCGGACTCGAGCAGCACCTCGCATCGGTCCGCGGCCAGCACACCCACCAGCCGGCCGGGCGCTCCC
The DNA here is from genome assembly GCA_038241315.1 of Acidimicrobiales bacterium. Lineage (GTDB taxonomy): Bacteria > Actinomycetota > Acidimicrobiia > Acidimicrobiales > Iamiaceae > Aquihabitans. Next base: position 4,711 of record JBBRFU010000133.1, read on the forward strand.
AGCTCCCGGTAGGCGTCGGCGGCGCGCTCGAAGGCCTGGAGGGCGCCCGGCACGTCCCCCCACCGGCCGAGCGCGAAGCCGGTGTTGTGGGCCGCCATGGCGGTGAGGACCGGGAGGTCCAGGCGACGGGCCAGCTCCTCGGACCGTCCGAACGCCCGGATCGCACCGGGCTGGTCGCCCCGGTAGGCCTGGAGGGTGCCCTGGTTGAGGGTGAGCCGGGCCAGCGAGGCCTCGTCGCCGGCTCGCTCCAGCAGGGGAGCGGCGTGGCCGTAGACCTCGCCCGCCGCGTCGAGCTGGCCGTTGCGCTGGAGCACCAGGCCGTGGAGGAAGCGGACGAAGCCCTCCTCAGGCCCCGTGGCCCCGGCGAGGGCCTCGGAGATGGCGGCGAGGGCCTCGTCCCGACGGCCCAGCCCGAGCAGCGACACCGCCTTGCTGGCCCGAGCCGTGGCGGCCCGCCCGTCGAGGCGAGCGACCGTCGCCTGCTCGATGGCGGCATCGAACGACTCGATGGCCGCGGTGGGGTTGCCCAGCTCGTGCTCGGCGAGCCCCACGATCCAGTGGGCGACCGTCGCTTCCTCCGGATCGTCGGAGCTGGTGGCCGGTCGGGCCAGCTCACGGGCCCGGGCGGGGTCGCGGTGGCGCAGGTCGGCGGCGGCCTCGAGATCCACCAACCCCTGGCCCTGCATGGCCGCATCGTAGGAGGATGGGGCCGCGGGCAGCAGCGGGAGGCCAGGTCCTGGTCGTCGACGTATCCGGGTGGGTCGTCGTCCGTCTGTGGATGGGCCCGTTCCGTCCGAGCACCGAAGAGGAGATCCGATGTCCGACATCGATGGTGGGGGCCGCAAGCCCCGAGGTTGGTCCGGTCGCGTCCAGTTCTCCGCGGCTGGCGGCGGGGTCGCCTACGTCCCGGGGCAGGTGATCACCACCGGTGGTGACGCCGCGGTCGAGCTGGCCAACAGCCTCGGCCTCGAGCTGGTGCGACGAGAGGAGCTGGGGGCGTTCACGATCCTCGAGCTGAGCGCCGAGTCCGACGTGGACGTGCTGTCCCTGATCGCCGACCTGCGCGACGCCGGCTTCACCGCCCAGCCCAACCACGTCTTCTTCGCCGACTGCGCCAGCGGGTGCGGCTGCGCCTGCCCGCCGCACCCGTCCGCGCCCTGCGGCCCCGGGGCGTCGCCGGTCTACGCGTCGCCGGTCTACGCCTCACCGGTCTACGCCTCACCGGTCTACGCCTCGCCCGTGCACGCGTCGCCGGTCTACGCCTCACCCGTGTACGCCTCGCCGGTCTACGCCTCGCCCTCGTGGAGCGCGGCCCAGCAGGCCACGGGCATCCGCGCCAGCTCCGCCCGCTCCGCCACCGGCGATGCCGTGGCCGAGGTGGTGCGCCGCCTCGAAGCGGCGCAGGGCGGCGGGCCCCGCGTGGTGGTGCTCGACACCGGCCTGGCCGCCGCGCCGTTCGACCAGCCGTTGCTGGCCAGCTGCGTCTCGTGCGACCCGCAGGTCGCCGACGACGTGCCCGACGCCGCCCCGGCGCCGGCGGGCGACCTCGACCTGGACCCGGCCGCCGGCCACGGCACCTTCATCGCCGGGCTCATCCTGCAGGTGGCCCCCCAGGCCGACATCCGCGTCCACCGGGTCCTCACCGGGTTGGGCGACGGCGACGAGGTCGCCATCGCCCGGGCCATCTTCGACCTGGTGGGCAAGGTCGACGTGTTGAACCTGTCGTTCAGCGGCTACACCCTCGAGCACCCCGCCCTCCTCGCCGCCGCCGTCCGGGCGGTCCAGCGGGCCGGCGGGGTGGTCGTGGCCTCGGCCGGCAACGACGGCACCTGCCGGCCCACCTTCCCGGCGGCGCTGCCGGAGGTGGTCGGCGTGGGCGCCGTCGGCCCCAGCGGCCCGGCGCCGTTCACGAACTTCGGGCCCTGGGTGCGGGCCTGCGCCCCGGGCGTCGACCTGGTCAGCACGTTCTTCCGCGGGTTCGACGGCACCTCGGTGGCCGTCGGGGGCGCCGAGGACCCCGACCGCTTCGACGGCTACGCCCGCTGGAGCGGCACCTCGTTCGCGGCACCGCTGGTGGCCGGAGCGCTGGCCAGGGAGATGGCCACCGGGATCACCGGGGCGGCCGCGGTGGCCCGCCTGATCGACGGTGCGCACCTGCTCCGCATCCCGGGACTGGGTACGGTGGTGAACGTCGCCTGAGCGCCCCCGCCCGGCCTCGGGGGGCGGGCGCCGTGAGCAGGGGGTGCGCCATCTTGCAGGTTGGCGGCGCGCGCCTTTAGCATGTCCCCTCGGCCCTGTGACGGATCTCGTCGCTCGGAGCCATCGCCGAAGTCGTTGAGAGGTTCGTTCGTGCCCACCATCCAGCAGCTGGTCCGCAAGGGCCGCCAGGACAAGCCCACCAAGGGCAAGACCCCGGCCCTCAAGGGCGCTCCCCAGCGCCGCGGCGTCTGCACGCGGGTGTACACCAACACCCCGAAGAAGCCGAACTCCGCGCTCCGGAAGGTCGCCCGCGTGCGCCTCTCGAGCGGGGTCGAGGTCACCGCCTACATCCCGGGCGAGGGCCACAACCTCCAGGAGCACTCCATCGTGATGGTGCGTGGCGGCCGGGTGAAGGACCTCCCCGGCGTGCGCTACAAGATCATCCGCGGCACCCTCGACACCTCCGGGGTGAAGGACCGCAAGCAGGCCCGCAGCCGCTACGGCGCGAAGAAGGAAGGCTGACATGCCCCGCAAGGGTCCCGCACCCCGCCGCGAGCTCATGCCCGACCCGATCTACCGGTCGGTCGTGGTCACCCAGGTCGTGAACAAGGTCCTGCAGCGCGGCAAGCGCTCCACGGCCGAGCGCATCGTCTACGGCGCCCTCGACATCGTGGCCGCCAAGACCGGCAGCGACGATCCGGTGGCCACGCTCAAGCGGGCCGTCGAGAACGTGAAGCCCCAGCTCGAGGTGCGCAGCCGCCGCGTCGGTGGCGCCACCTACCAGGTCCCGGTGGAGGTGAAGCCCCGCCGAGCCAACACGCTGGCCATCCGCTGGCTGGTGGGGTACTCCCGCCAGCGCCGCGAGAAGACCATGGCCGAGCGCCTCGCCAACGAGATCCTCGACGCCAGCAACAGCATCGGCGCCTCCGCCAAGCGGCGGGAAGATCTCCACAAGATGGCCGAGTCGAACAAGGCCTTCGCCCACTACCGCTGGTAGCCGGCACCCAACTGCACCGGAGCGCCCTCAGGGCCGACTCCACACCTCGACCGGGTCCGCGCCAGCGGTGCCCGGTCGTGGCATGTATTCGCACCCGGACTTTCCGAACGACACCGAACAGAGATTGATCAGATGCCAGAAGTCGTCCCCATCGACCGATACCGCAACATCGGGATCATGGCCCACATCGACGCGGGCAAGACCACCACCACCGAGCGGATCCTCTACTACACCGGCAAGACCTACAAGATCGGTGAGGTCCACGAGGGCGGCGCGGTGATGGACCACATGGTCCAGGAGCAGGAGCGTGGCATCACGATCACCTCCGCGGCCACCACCACGTTCTGGCGCGAGCACCGGATCAACATCATCGACACCCCGGGCCACGTCGACTTCACCGTCGAGGTGGAGCGCTCGCTGCGCGTCCTCGACGGCGCCGTCGCCGTGTTCGACGGCGTGGCCGGCGTGGAGCCCCAGACCGAGACGGTGTGGCGCCAGGCCGACAAGTACGGCGTGCCCCGCATGTGCTTCGTCAACAAGCTCGACCGCCTCGGCGCCGACTTCTACAAGGTCGTCGAGTCCATCAAGGACCGCCTCGGCGCCAACGTCGCCGTGTTGCAGATCCCGATCGGCTACGAGGGCGACTTCTCCGGCGTGGTGGACCTGCTGAAGATGAAGGCCCTCGTCTGGAACGGCGAGGAGCTGGGCGCCAAGTTCGAGGTCACCGACATCCCGGCCGACCTGCAGGACAAGGCCAGCGAGGCCCGCCAGGAGCTCCTCGACGTGGTGTCGTCGTTCGACGACACGATCCTCGAGAAGTTCATGGGCGACGAGGAGATCACCGAGGCCGACCTCAAGAAGGCCATCCGGACCGCCACCCTCGCCAACCAGGTCGTCCCGGTGCTCACCGGCTCGGCGTTCAAGAACAAGGGCGTGCAGCCCCTCCTCGACGCGGTGGTCGACTACCTGCCGTCGCCGCTCGACCTCCCGCCCACCAAGGGCACCGCCCTCAAGGGGGGCGAGGAGCTCACCCGCGACCCCGACCCCAAGGCGCCGTTCTCGGCCCTGGCGTTCAAGATCGTGGCCGATCCCCACGGCAAGCTCACCTACTTCCGGGTCTACTCCGGCACCCTGCGCAAGGGTGACAGCGTGCTCAACAGCCGCACCGGCCAGAAGGAGCGCGTCGGTCGCCTCCTCCTGATGCACGCCAACAACCGTGAGGACCTCGACTTCGTCGAGACCGGCGACATCGCGGTGGGCATCGGCCTCAAGAACACCCGCACCGGTGACACCATCTCCGACGAGAAGCACCCGATCATCCTGGAGAACCTCGAGTTCCCCGAGCCGGTGATCCAGGTGGCCGTGGAGCCCAAGACCAAGGCCGACCAGGACAAGATGGGCAAGGCCCTCTACTCGCTCTCCGAGGAGGACCCCACCTTCAAGGTCAAGACCGACGAGGAGACGGGCCAGACCCTCATCTCGGGCATGGGCGAGCTGCACCTCGAGGTCCTGGTGGACCGCATGCTGCGCGAGTTCAGCGTCGACGCCACCGTCGGCAAGCCGCAGGTGGCCTATCGCGAGACCATCACCCGCGACGTGGAGAAGCACCGCTACACCCACAAGAAGCAGACCGGTGGCTCGGGCCAGTTCGCCGACGTCACCATCGCCCTCCACCCGGCCGAGCCGGGCGAGGGCTACACCTTCGAGGACAAGATCACCGGTGGTCGTATCCCGAAGGAGTACATCGGCCCGGTGGACCAGGGCATGCAGGCCGCGCTCGACTCGGGCGTGCTGGCCGGCTTCCCGCTGGTCGACGTCCGAGCCGTGCTCCTCGACGGGTCGTTCCACGACGTGGACTCCTCCGAGATGGCGTTCAAGATCGCCGGCACCATGGCCTTCAAGGAGGCCGCCCGCATGGCCAAGCCCGTGCTCCTCGAGCCGATCATGGCCGTCGAGGTGGTGACGCCCGACGAGTACATGGGCGACGTGATGGGCGATCTCTCGTCCCGCCGCGGCAGGGTCGGCGGCATGGAGCAGCGGGGCAACGCCCAGGTGGTCCGGGCCGACGTCCCCCTCTCGGAGATGTTCGGCTACTCCACCGACCTGCGGTCCCGCACCCAGGGCCGGGCCAACTACACGATGCAGTTCGACAGCTACCAGCAGATGCCGAGCAACATCCAAGAAGAGATCGTCGCCCGCGTCCGCGGCGAGTAATCCTTCTCCTCCCCTTCCTCCCGCTCTCCCCGACACACATCGATCAGTCAAGAAAGGTTCCAGGCACCCGCCATGGGCAAAGAAAAGTTCGAGCGCAACAAGCCGCACCTGAACATCGGCACGATGGGTCACATCGACCATGGCAAGACGACGTTGACGGCGGCGATCACCAAGACGTTGCACGATGATGATCCGACGACGGCGTTCACGCCGTTCGACATGATCGACAAGGCGCCT
>JBBRFU010000134.1:0-10309 GCA_038241315.1 Acidimicrobiales bacterium
CGGCCCGGGTCCGAGCGCCCCGGATCCGAGCGGCCCGAGTCCGAGCGCGCCGGATCCGAGCGCCGCCGGTCGCTCGACCCCCAGGGCCGCCGGGCCCTCTTCGAGACGCCGGTGAGCGCCGCCCGGGACACCATCCGCTCGGGCACCCCCCGCGAGGGCAAGGACGCCCTCTACTCCTCGGGCCCCCGTCAGACCGGGACCGTGGTGGTCACCTGCTCGTCGTGCGCCGCCCGATCCCGCATCAACCTCACCGACCTCGGCCTCCGCTGGCTCAGCGGGACCATCTGGATCCCGGGCCGTCGCAACGGCCACTGGATGCGCTGCCCCAGCTGCGCTCAGCGCACCTGGTGCTCCATCGGCTGGCAGGACTGACCCCGATCCGACCGCCGGGGGCAGCAGCGCCCCCGTTCTCCAAGGCAAACGGGGCACCCCACCGCGCCCACACCCGCAAGAACCGGACGCCACCCATCTCCACGGCAAACGGGGCACCCCGTTGCGCCCACAGCCGGAAGAACGGCGTCGGTGGAGGGAGGACCGAGCGGCCACGGGTCGGTCGGGACTCCGGGAGCGGCGACGGCGTGGAGGCGCCGGCTGCGACGGTCAGGCCGCGCGACGTTCGGCGAGGGCGCCGAGCACCTCGGCGATCACGGCCTGCGGCGCGGCGACCACCTGCTCATAGGTGAACTCGAGGATCACGAAGCCGGCGCGGGAGAGGCCGTTGCGGCGCCGGGCATCGGCAGCGCGCTGTTCGGGTGAGCTGTGCCCGACGGCTCCCGTCACCTCGACGATCACAGCGGCCGAGGCGTAGAGGAAGTCGACACGCGCCACGAACGCACCCTTCGGCCCGATCCGCGCCTGGCATCGGGGAAGCGGCACACCGGCGGCAGCCAGGATCCGCAGGAACTCCCGCTCGAGCCAGCTCTCCGTGACCGCCCCGCCGGCGCGGGCCGACAGCACCGCTTCGAACGCCGTCACGCCGTTCCGACCGCGACAGCGAAGCTTCTCGAGGCGCCACCAGAGCCACTGGTCGGAGGCCAGGCCGAGTCGAATCGCGTCGTCGACCGCCCGACGCAGGTCGGCCGCTGGCACCTCGGGAACCAGCGCCGCCAACCCGAAGAGCGTGCGGGCGACGCTGGTGCAGGGGATGCCATCCACCTCGTAGCGGTCGTCGGGCGGCAACCACGTGGTCGAGTGCACCCGGGCCAGGGGCGTCCGGTGATGGGGCCTCGGGTTGGCGACGAGCACCTCGGGCGGATCGCCGGGGCCGAAGCCCGGCAACCCATGGAGCCAGGCCGCCGACCGGTGCGACACGACTCCTCCCGTGTCCAGCGCAGCCGCGAGCGCCTTGCCGCGGTGGTCGAGCTCGACGACCCCGTGGCGGAACGTGCGCGGCCCGATCCGCACCAGGGTCCCCTCCCGCACGAGCGTCCGGCGATGGTGCTTGGCGAGGCCCGCGCCGCGGAGGTCGTCCCTGGTGATCAGGCCTCGCTGCGCTCGGCCCCGCTGGTTGACGAACGTCCGTGCCTCTCGCATGCCGACAGTCCATCGCAGGGGGGTGACAATTCCCGGCGCTCGGTCACCGTTGCCCGACGCTTCTGCACGGCAAACGGATCCACCGACTGCGCCCACCGCCGGAAGAACCGGACCACCACCGTTCTCCATGGCAAACGGGGCACCCGGCGGCGCCCGCAACCGGAAGAACGGGCGCGACCGACGTAGCGGTGCAGCAGCACGAACCCGGTCACCTCATCCGCCCCTTCTGCACGGCAAACGGGGCACCCCGTCGCTCCCACACCCGGAAGAACCGGACGCCACCCCATCTGCACGGCAGACGGGGCACCCCGCCGCTCCCACAGCCGGAAGAACGGGGCGACTCGACGCACCCGAGCACGGACCCCCGGGCGGGGCTCAGGCGGACGAGCGGACGAGCGGTCGAGCGGTCAGGCGGACGAGCGGACGAGCGGACGAGCGGACGAGCGGTCGAGCGGACGAGAGGTCGAGAGGTCGAGAGGTCAAGCGATCGAGCGGACGAGGGGGTCAGGCGAAGTGGACGGAGCCGTCGCCCTTGTGGACGGTGCCGATCTCGACGGCGCGCTGGCCGTTGCTGCGGAGGACGTCGAGGGCGCGGTACGCCTCGTCGGCCGGGACCACCACCACCATGCCGATGCCGAGGTTGAAGACCTTGCGCATCTCCTCGTCGGCGATGTCGCCGGCGGCGCGGATCTCGGCGAAGATGCGCGGCTCCTCCCACGAGCGGGGGTCGACGGTGACGTCGAGGCCCTTGGGGAGCACCCGGGTGAGGTTGCCGGCCAGGCCGCCGCCGGTGACGTGGGCCACGGCCCGCACGTCGACCTGCTTGAGCAGGGCCAGCACCGACGGCGCGTAGATCACCGAGGGCACGAGGAGCTCCTCGGCCAGGGTGTGGTGGGCGCCGTCGAACGCCGGGGCGTCGAGCGAGCGGCCGGCGGTCTCGAGCAGGGCGTGGCGGGCGAGGGAGTAGCCGTTGGAGCGGATCCCGGGCGACGGCAGGCCCAGCAGCACGTCGCCGGGGCGCACGTGCTCACCGGTGATGAGCTGGTCGCGCTCGGCCACGCCCACCGCGAAGCCCACCAGGTCGAACTCGCCGGGCTCCATGGCGCCGGGGTGCTCGGCCATCTCGCCACCGATCAGCGCGCAGCCGGCCTGGCGGCAGCCCTCGGCCACGCCCTCCACCAGCTGCTCGATGTGGGACGGGTCGAGCTTGCCCACCGCGATGTAGTCGAGGAAGAACAGGGGCTCGGCGCCCTGGCAGACCAGGTCGTCGACGCACATGGCCACCAGGTCGACACCGATGGTGTCGAAGCGATCCGCGGCCTGGGCGATCAGGGCCTTGGTGCCCACGCCGTCGGTGGACGACACCAGCACCGGGTGGCGGAACCGGTGGTTGGCGAAGCTGAACAGCCCGCCGAACCCACCGATGTCGCCGATGACCTCCGGCCGGAAGGTGGAGCGCACCTTGTCCTTGATGCGCTGGACGGCTTCCTCGCCGGCGGCGATGTCGACCCCCGCGGCTTCGTACGTTTCACCCATCAGGTCTGTGGTCCTTGTCCGGTCGTGCGGGGAGGTCTCAGCGGCCCTGCGGGGCGTCGTCGGCCGGCGACCGATCGCTGGTGAAGAGGTCGGGCGCCGGGGCCGGCACGGGCAGGGCCTCGCCGGTGCTGCCGACGCGGTCGGTGCCGTCGAGGACGCCCTTGCTCAGCGAGAGCGGCACCTCCACCGGGTAGTTGCCGGTGAAGCAGGCGTCGCAGAACCCGGCACCGCTGGTGCCGGTGGACGAGATGAGGCGGTCGAGCGTGATGAAGGCGAGGGAGTCGACGTTGAGGTAGTCGCGGATCTCGTCGACGGTGAGGTTGTGGGCCAGCCGCTCGGAGCGCCGCCCGGTGTCGATGCCGTAGAAGCAGGACCACTTGATGGGCGGCGAGGTGAGGCGGAGGTGGACCTCCACCACGCCGCTCTCCCGCAGCATCTTCACCAGCTGCTTCTGGGTGGTGCCGCGAACCACGGAGTCGTCGACCACCACCACCCGCTTGCCGGCGAGGTTCTCGCGGAGCGGGTTGAGCTTCATGCGCACGCCCTGGGCGCGCAGCTCCTGGCTGGGGGCGATGAAGGTGCGGCCGATGTAGCGGTTCTTCACCAGGCCCTGGCCGTAGGGGATGCCGCTGGCCCGGGCGTAGCCCTCGGCCGCGGGCAGGCCCGACTCGGGCACGCCCATGACCATGTCGGCCGCCACCGGGGCCTGCTCGGCGAGCAGCTCGCCCTGGCGGACGCGGGCGAAGTGGACGCTCTTGCCGTAGAGGCGGGTGTCGGGGCGGGCGAAGTAGACGAACTCGAAGACGCAGAGCTTGGGGTCGAGGCGCTCCGGGGGGAACGGCATGACCGACCGCACGCCGCTCTCGTCGAGGATGACCATCTCGCCGGGGTCGACCTCGCGGACGAAGTGGGCGCCGACCACGTCGAGGGCGGGGCTCTCCGAGGCCAGGACCCACCCGCCGCTGTCGAGGCGGCCGAGGCACAGGGGGCGGAAGCCGTTGGGGTCCCGGACGCCGATGACGCGGTTCTCGTCCATGAAGATGAGCGAGAAGGCGCCCCGGAGGCGGGGCAGGACCGACGCCACGGCGGCGTCGAGCGAGGCGTCGGCGCTGGTGGGCTCGGCGCCGTCGGCCACCGCCCGATCGGCCACCTCCAGCTCCATGGCCACCAGCTCGGCCACCAGGTCGGAGTCGGAGGCCACCGTGCCGGGGAGCATCCCGGCCTCCTCGGCCAGCTCGGCGGTGTTCACCAGGTTGCCGTTGTGGCCGAGGGCGAACTGGGTGTCGCCCACGCCCCGGTACACGGGCTGGGCGTTGCGCCAGGTGCTCGAGCCGGTGGTGGAGTAGCGGACGTGGCCGATGGCGAGATCGCCGGTGAGGGGCGCCAGGGTGCGGTCGTCGAAGACGTGCGACACCAGGCCCATGTCCTTGACCACCATCACCTGCTCGCCGTCGCTGACGGCCATGCCGGCCGACTCCTGGCCCCGGTGCTGCAGGGCGTAGAGGCCGAGGTAGGTCAGGTGGGCCACCGGCTGGCCCGGGGCGTACACGCCGAAGACGCCGCACGCGTCCTTGGGCGAATCGTCGTCGGGGTCGCGGGCCGGGACGACGTCGGAGACGGGTTCGTGCACGGCGCCCATCCTCGCACGCGCCGTGCCCGGATCCACCACTTCGGCGGTCACCGCCAGGCGTACCAGGCGAACAGGTAGCCGAGGCCGTTGGTGGCCCAGTGCAGGGCCATGGGGGTGAGCACGCTGTCGGTGCGCCGGCGGAGGAACTGGAACCACACGCCCACCAGCGCGGTGGACACCACCGATCCGGCCACGGTGACCCAGCCGGGCAGCCGACCGACCGTGTCCTCGGCCACCGGGTTGACGGCCTCGAGGCCCAGCGACGGCAGCACGTGCCAGAGCCCGAAGAGCCCGGCCGACACCGCCACCGCCACCCACGCCCGGGTCCGCACCAGGAGCATGGCGGGGAGCACGGCGCGGAACGCCACCTCCTCGAGCAGCACCGTGCCGAGCGGCACCCGCACCAGGGCGGCGTACAGGGTCCGGGGCAGCGACCACCCCGCCACCCGGTCGTCCCGGAACAGCTCGCGCGTGTCGGGGAAGGCCATCGCCACCAGGTAGGCGACCAGGACCAGGCCGGCGAGCAGGCCGCCCCACCGCAGCCCCCGCGGGGCCTGGTGCGCCGCCAGGCCCAGCTCCTCCGCCGTCCGCCCGTCCACGCGGACGGCGAAGGTCACCAGGGCGACGGCGGCCAGCACCGCCCACGGCACGTACCAGGCGTCGGGCACCAGCCGGTTGGAGGCCACGTTCACCAGCACCAGGGCCAGTACGATCACGCCGATGGGCCACCAACCGCGAGTTCGGCCCATGGCGGACGACGGTACCAGCGGCACCTCGGCGGCCTCCGGGCGCCCGGCGACCCCCGCCGCCCCTCCGGAGCGCGACGCCTTCATCGACTTCGTGCGGGCCTTCAGCCTGCTCGTGGTGGTGGCCTGGCACTGGGTCTTCACGATCATCATCTGGAAGCCCGACGGGCCCCACGCCTCCAACCCGATCGGCTTCACCCGGGGCCTGTTCATCGCCACCTGGCTGTTCCAGGTCATGCCGCTGTTCTTCTTCGTGGGCGGCTACGCCCACTCGGAGTCGTGGGAGGCGGCCGAGGAGAAGGGCCGCTTCCGCAGCACGATCGGCTTCGCGTGGAGCCGCGCCGGGCAGCTGGCCCGGCCCGCCCTCGCCCTCGCCGCGGTCTGGTGGCTCATCGGCTCGGTGGCGGTCGCCATGTTCGAGCTCGACGGCGTGCCCCGGGCCGTGAAGCTGATCCTCAGCCCGCTGTGGTTCATCGGCGTCTACCTGCTGCTGATCCTGCTGTTCCCCCTCACCCGCTGGCTGCACGAGCGCTTCGGCGGGCTGGTGGTGGTGTGGGGCGTGGGGATCTCGGTGATCGTCGACGTGGCCCGCTTCAGCCACGACGTGTCGTGGGCCGGCTGGGTGAACATGGTGGTGGTGTGGGCCACGTGCCACCAGCTCGGCTACTTCTGGGAGGACCTGGTGGCCATGGGCCGCCGGGTGGCGTGGGGCCTCATGTGGGGCGGTCTGTTCACGCTGGCGGCGCTGGTGGGCTCGCAGCTCTACCCGGGGTCCATGGTGGGCGTGCCGGGTGAGCGGTTCTCCAACATGGCCCCGCCCACCATCTGCATCCTGGCCCTGCTGCTGTTCCAGGCGGGCGTGGCGCTGCTCGTGCGGCCGTGGGTGCTCCACCGGCTGCGCACGTCGGCCCGGTGGGCCACGGTCAGCGACGTCATCAACCGGTTCTCGCTCCCGCTCTTCCTGTTCCACTCCACCGGCATGGCCCTGTGGGCGGCGTTCGGGCACTTCGTGCTCGACAACGAGCAGCTCCGCCGGCCCGACCTGCAGTGGTGGCTCACCCGGCCCCTCGCCTTCATCGGGCCACTCGTGCTCACGCTGCCGGTGATCTTCCTCCTCGGTCGCCAGTACGTGAAGAAGCGCCCGACCGGGCCACCGGCCGCCGACGGCTCGTCGCCGGGCCCGTCGGCTCGACCAAGCGCGCCCGCCGCCGGCTGAACCGTCGCCGGCCGGACTGCCGCGACCGCCGAGGCGTCTGCCACCCTGGAGGGGCCATGGCCGACACGCTCACCTCCGCGCCCGACGCGCCCAGCGACGCCGTCGCACCGGCCGTCGAGCGGGCCCCCCTGCGGATCGGGCCGCACGAGCTGTGGCCGCCGGTGGTGCTGGCGCCCATGGCCGGCGTCACCAACGCCCCCTTCCGCGCCCTCTGCCGGGCCCAGGGCGCCGGGCTCTACGTGAGCGAGATGGTGGCGGCCCGTGGCCTGGTGGAGGGCCACGAGAAGACCTTCCACCTGGCCCGGTTCGGCCCCGACGAGTCGCCCCGCTCCATCCAGCTCTACGGCACCGACCCGGCCATCCTCGGCCTGGCCGTCAAGCGACTCGTCACCGAGCTGGGCGCCGAGCACGTCGACCTCAACTTCGGGTGCCCGGTGCGCAAGGTCACCCGCCACGGCGGTGGCTCGGCGCTGCCCTGGCGCCGACGCCTCTTCCAGGACGTCGTGCGGGCCGCGGTGGGCGCCGCCGGCGACGTGCCGGTGACCGTGAAGCTCCGGATGGGCATCGACGACGACCACCTGACCTACCTCGACGCGGGGCCGATCGCCGAGGCCGAGGGCGTGGCCGCGGTGGCCCTCCACGCCCGCACCGCCGAGCAGGCCTACTCGGGCACCGCCGACTGGTCCGCCATCGGCGAGCTGAAGGCCACCGTCACCACCATCCCGGTGCTCGGCAACGGGGACATCTGGGTGGCCGCCGACGCCCTCCGCATGATGGCCGAGACCGACTGCGACGGCGTGGTGGTCGGCCGGGGCTGCCTGGGTCGCCCCTGGCTGTTCGGCGACCTCGCCGCCGCCTTCGACGGCCGACCGGTCGACTCGGCGCCGCCGGTGGCCAGGGTGGTGGAGGCCATGCGGGACCACGCCCGGCGGCTGGTCGAGTGGCACGGCGAGACCGTGGGCGTGCGCGACCTGCGCAAGCACGTGGGCTGGTACCTCCAGGGCTACCCCGTGGGCCCGGCCATCCGCCGCCGCCTGGTGGAGGCCGACTCGCTCGAGCAGTTCGAGGCGCGCCTGGACGAGCTCGACCCCACCATCGAGCTGCCGCCCGAGGCCGTCGGCCTCCCCCGAGGCCACCAGCACGGCCCGAAGCCGGTCACCGTGCCCGAGGGGTTCTGGCACGACCGCGACGACCCCACCCCCCTCGGTCGCGCCGCCGACGCGGTCACCAGCGGCGGCTGACTGACGGCCCGGCGGGCTCCGCGGGTCTCAGGGGGAGTCGGTGCGATCGGGAGGAGTGGGCCCGTCCGGTGGGCCGTCGTACCGGGCGAGGACGCGGTACGCGGGACCTGCTCCGGTCGGTCTCCCGAACGTGTCCACGAGACGATCGGCCACGGCGACCACGACCATGAGCGGCACGGCGACGGCCGCGGCGGCGGCTCGACGCACGCGACTCGCCGGCGTCGGCGGTGGGAGCCACGGCAGGCCCGGGCGGGGCGCGATCTGACCCAGGCTGAGCCAGATGGCGCCGGCGACGTCGAGCACCTCGTTCGACCGTCCGCGATCGCGGGCGACGGGAGCGAAGCCGCGCTCGCGCAGCGCCTCCTCGAGCCTGTCGATCGACACGAAGTGCTGGTGCTGGGGCTGCATCCAGTGGATCCAGCGGTTCCCGAGGATCCGGCTCCACGCGTTCTCGGGGTCGGGCACCTCGATGAGCAGGTGGCCGCCGGGCTCGAGCGCGGTCGCGGCGGCGTCGAGCTCCGCCTTCGGGTCGCGCGTGTGCTCCAGGTAGTGGTGCATGCTGACGACGTCGAAGCGCCCGGCGAGCTGCGGCGCCAGCTCGGGGAAGAGCCCGCGGTGACCCCGATCCACCCATCCCCGGTCGGCCGCCTCCTCGACGGCGTCACCGATGTCGATGCCCTCGAAGCTGGTGTCGGGCCAGCGTCCCTGGGCGACGAGGCAGAAGTGCCCGTGCCCGGTGCCGACGTCCAGCCAGCGTCGGGGATCGCTCGCGTACCGACCGACGAACTCGATCCGCTCGTCGTACAGCGGTGACCCGGCCGCGAACATGCGATCGAACTCGGGGCCGCCGAAGCCGTCGTAGAAGTCGCGGTAGTAGTAGTCGAGCCCCTCGAGGCTGAGACGCGGGTTCTGGAAGACGTGGCCGCACCGGCCGCATTCGTCGAGCACGAAGCGCCCCGGCTTGTGCTGGATGAGGTCCGGGGCCTCGATCCGCTGCGTGAGGTCCCCGGACCCGCACCAGGGGCACGCCTCAACCCGCTCCTCGAAGAACCGGTCCAGGCCGGCCTCGACCTCGGCGGCGTACTGCGGTCGCAGTTCGTCTGCGGCCCGGACGGCAGGCGGCGCTCCGGACGGTGCGCGCACCGTCCGGACGAGCCTGGCCACCTCGTCGACCCAGCGCCGAGCGCTGTGACCGACGAGGTCAGGGGGCCGCAGGCCGCCGGTGTGGCCGCCGTGGACGAGAAGGGGTTGGGCGAGGTACGCAGCCAGTGCCGGCAGGCCGAACGCCGGAGCGGCGACCGCCCCGACGCCCAGCAGGCCGAGCTGCGCGGCCGAGATGCCGAGCGACAGGGAGCTGTAGCGGTCCCAGACGGCGTGATGGACCGCACGCCGGTCGGCGGGGTCCTCGGGCCGCGCTCGCAGACCGGGGACCACGACGAGGTCGCTGCTCCTCGGCGCGTACCGCTTCACCTGACGGGCGATCTCGACCAGCTCGGCAGGCTCGACCGGGCCCGCCGGGAACTGCGCCCGCTTCGCCAACTCGTCGCGCACCAGCACGGCGTGACCGGCGGTGCGACCCTCGACCAGCGGGTTGGTCCGGTACACCTCGGGGTCCACCTGGCGGAGGAGGTCCAGGGCGCGTTCGACGGTCAGGTCGCCGGGGACGAGGTCGGCCGCGTCGAGGTCCTGGTCCTCCGCCCAGGCCACCGCCGCACTCGTGGCGCCGGCTCCCACCTCCACCCCGCGCACGGTGATGAGCCGCCACTCGGCCGTGAGCGACCCCTCCCGGACCGACCGCTCGCCGACGGTCGCTGCCGGTGCGGAGGCGAGAGGCGGAGCCGTCGCCAACCCGTGGGCGCGCTGACGGAGGCGCAGACCGTTGGCGACCAGCGCCACACCGGAGCAGGCCGAGGCCACGCGTAGCCATCGGGGACCGGATCGAGACAGCGCGGAGGACATGGACGTCGTTCACCTCAGGGAGTGGGGTCTGGATGGGTCGGACGGTGCCAGGACGTGGCGACGAGTGACGGAGGCATGCCACGCACGAACGCCGCGACCGCGATCCGCCCTCTTGCCGCCGCTGGTCCCGATCCGCCAGCCGCCGAACCGTACTGCGGCGGCGCCGGGGAGGTGTCGGTTCCCGGTGCGCCGATGCGGTCGTGCCGCTCGATGTGGAGCCGAGCCGCCGGGCGCGCGGCGGGAGCCCGGACCGAGGTCCGGGCTCCCCTCACCGCACGTGGCCCTCGGGGCTCAATCGGGGCTGTCCACGCTCTGCGCGCTGGCCGGGCTGGCCACGCTCTGGGCGCTGGCCGGGCTGTCGAAGCTGGCCGCCGGACGCGGGGCCGGGGCGGGGGCCGGAGCCGGAGCCGGAGCGGGCCTCGGCGCGGGGGCCGGCGCAGGGGCGGGG
>JBBRFU010000135.1:0-10243 GCA_038241315.1 Acidimicrobiales bacterium
ACCCCGTCGCGCACCTCGGCTCGGAAGCGCGCCTGCTCCGGGGACAGGGCGGACGCGCCAGCGTCGCCGTCGACCGCGCCCGCATCGACCGCGCCCGCATCGGCCGAGCCCGCGTCGGCGTCGGCCACGCCGGCGGGGATGAACATCGTCGACTCGAACTGGGAGCGGTGCGACTCGAGGGCGGCGATCTTGGCGGCCACGTGGGCCTCGGTGACGGCCTCGGCGTGGTCGGGCTCGTCGGCCTCGAACAGCAGGAGCCCGGCGGGCCGGTGGTGGGCGATGCCGTGCTCGGGGAAGAAGTGGGGGTCGCGGGCGGCCACCAGCGCGTCGGTCACCAGGAAGCCGCCGGCGCGGTGGTCGGGGTGGAGGCGGTACCGCTTCCAGGGGTCGTGGCCCAGCAGCACGTCGGGGCGCAGGACGCGGATCCACCGGACCAGCTCGGACCGGGTCTCGCGGTCGTTCTCGAGCTCGCCGTCGACACGGCCGAGGAACGCCACCTCGCCGGTGGCGCCCAGGGCGGCCGCGGCCGCTCGGGCCTCGGCCTGGCGGGTGGCCACGAGCCGGGCCAGGTCGGCCGTCGGGTCCCAGGTGCCCTTGGAGCCGTCGGTGCAGACCACGAAGGAGACCTCGCAGCCGGCCGCCGCCCACTTGGCCAACGTGGCCCCGGCCCCGAACTCGATGTCGTCGGGGTGGGCCCCCACGGCGAGGGCGCGGTCGGGGACGGGCAGGTCGATCGAGGGCACGGTCGGTCCTTCAGCAGGTGCGGCCGGCGGCCAGGTCGGCGCCGCCGGGGAGGAGGAGGTCGTCGGGGATGTCGACGTCCCAGCCCAGCTCCACGTCGGCCCGGACGTGGACCGACAGGCCCAGGCGGACCGCCTCGGCCTGGTGGCGGGCGAACGAGCCCGGCCCGTAGGCGAAGCGGAAGCCGCTGGCGGCGGGGATGGCGAGGACGTTGGTGCCGTCGGTGCGCCGGTCGGGCACCAGGAGGACGCCGTCGTGGCCGACCACGTGGTCGAGCCCGGTGGCCAAGGGCAGGTCGGCGTGGGCCACCACCACCCGCTCGGCGCCGGACGCGGCGGCGGCCTCCACACCGGCGGTGACGGCGCCGTCGAGGCCCAGCCCGGGCGTCCAGTGCACGGTGGCGCCGGCCCCGACGGCCCACTCGCGCACCACCGGGTCCTCGCAGACCACGATCACCGGCAGGTCGCCCGCCGCCCGCACCACCTGGGTGGCCATGTGGCGGGCCAGGACGGCCCGGGCCTCCGGGGAGAGCGCCGGCGCCAGCCGGAGCTTGGCCGCGTGGAACCCCTTCACCGGGATCACGACGGCGGCACGCACACGGTCACGCTACCGGTCCGCCGCTGACGGGCGGGCGAGCGGCGGCCGAGCGGTCGGTCGGCCGCACGGGACCATCGTGCGACGGACGTCACAGGGATCGGGACCGCCTAACGTGCGCGGCCATGGACATCCGGGTCTCCGTCATCGGCGCCGGCTCGTGGGGCACCACGGTCGCCGCCCTCGCCTCGCACAACGCGCCCACCCAGCTGTGGGCCCGCCGGGAGGAGCTGGCCGAGCAGATCGACCGGGACCACGAGAACGGCACCTACCTCGCCGGCTTCCGGCTGCCGTCGCAGCTGCGGGCCACCGCCGACCTCGAGCGAGCCGTCTCCCAGGCGGACCTCCTGGTCATGGGCGTCCCGTCCACCGGGTTCCGCTCCGCCCTGGAGTCGGTCAAGCCCTACCTCCGCCCGTGGGTCCCGGTGATCTCGCTGGCCAAGGGCCTCGAGCTCGACACCCGGCTGCGGATGACCCAGCTGATCGAGGACGTGCTGCCCGGCCACCCGGTGGGCGTCCTCACCGGCCCCAACCTGTCGAAGGAGATCCTGGCCGGCAACGCCGCCGCCAGCGTGATCGCCATGGACGACGACAACGTGGCCCGGGCGATCCAGCGGATCTTCCAGGCCGACCTCTTCCGCGTCTACACCAACGAGGACATCGTGGGCTGCGAGATGGGGGGCGTGCTGAAGAACGTCATCGCCATCGCCTCGGGCATGGCCGACGGCCTGGGGGCGGGCGACAACACCCGTGCCGCGGTGATCACCCGGGGCCTGTCGGAGGTGACCCGCATGGGCGTCGCCCTCGGCGGCCACCCGCTCACCTTCTCGGGCCTGGCCGGCATGGGCGACCTGGTGGCCACCTGCATCAGCACCCAGAGCCGCAACCGCCACGTGGGCGAGTGCCTGGGCAAGGGCCAGTCGATCGCCGAGATCATCGACGCCATGCACATGGTGGCCGAGGGCGTGAAGACCTCGAAGGTGGTGATGGAGCTGGCCGACGAGCTGGGCATCCACATGCCCATCGCCACGGAGGTCCACGCCGTGTGCCACGAGGGCCGCACCGCAGCCGAGGCCTACGCCGGGCTGCTCAAGGGTGGGGCCAGCCGCGAGATGGACGGGATCACCCCCGCCCGGTAGACCCGGGCCGACATGTTCCGCCGCCGCACCCCGACCGCCGACGCCGCCACCTCCGACGCCGCCACCTCCTACGCAGCCAGCCCCGCCAGCTCGGCCGACCTCGACCTGGGCGCCACGCTGGCCGCCGAGGGCTGGGTCCTGCCCCGCGGGCTCACCTCCGGCGGGCCGCCGCAGTGGACGCTCGTGGGCACCGTGGCGTCGCCCACCGCCACCCCGGTGGACCCGGCCGGCCTGGTGGTGGGGGAGGGCTGGAGCCTCGACTGGTGGATCGGTGGCGACGACCGCTGGCACCTGCCGGCGCGGGAGCCGGCCGTGCGCCAGCAGCTGCTCGGTGAGGCACCGGTGGTGGAGACCCTGGTGCGGATCCCCGGCGGCGACGCCGTCCACCGGGCCTACGGCATCCGCGCGCCGCGCGCCGTCGGTGACGAGTGGGTGATCGTGGAGATCGAGAACGCCACCCCCGTCCCGTTCGCCATCGCCCTGGTCATCCGGCCGTTCGTGGCCGACGGCGTGGGCGAGGCGTCGCGGATCACCATCGAGCCCACCGAGGGCGGCACCGGCCGGGAGGCGGCCCACCTGGTGCGCGTCGACGGACGCCCCGCGCTGGTGGTCCCCCGTCGGCCGGCGCGCCTGGCGGGCGGCACCCGTCGGTCGGGTGAGGTGGCCCAGGTGGTCACCAACGGCGAAGCCGGCCAGGAGCTGGTGTCGGTCGACTGCCCCGACGGGCTGGCCAGCCTGGCCCTCGTGTTCCCCCTGGCCCACACCGCCGTGCTGCGGGTGGCGGTGCCGGTGGGCGAGGTCGACCGCCACGAGGCGCTGGCCTACCCGTCGGTGGTCCCGCCGGCGGCCTCGGTGGCCTCGGGCTGGGACGTGCACCGTCGCGGCCCGCGCTTCGAGATCCCCGAGCGTCGCCTCGCCGTGGCCGTGGAGCGGGCCCGGGCGCAGATCCACCTGGCCCACGACGGCGAGGCGGTGCGCCGCGACGGCCACCGCACGCCCGACCTCGAGCCCGGCGCCACCGAGCTGTTGCTGGGGGCGTTCGACCTCCTCGACCGGCCCGCCGACGTCGGCACCGTGGTGGCCCGCTGGACCGACCGGCTCGCCGACCCCCACCCCGAGATCGACGCCCTCGTGCTCACGGTGGTCTCCCGGCACTGGCTGCTCCACCGCGTCGACGCCCTGCTCGACTGGATGCTCCCGGAGGTCGCGGCGGCGGTCGAGCGCATCGCTCGCGCCGACCGGCGCGGGCGGCTGGACAGCACGGCGTCGCGCCGGCGGGCCGCAGCCGGCCTGGCCGGCGCCGCCGAGATGCTCACCCGGGCCGGCCAGCCCGACGCCGGCCGCCGGGTGGCGGAGCTCGCCGCCGGCATCGCCCGCGACCTCCCGGCCCCCGAGCCCACCACGGCGGCCGAGCGCCTGCTCGTGGCCGGGGTCGCCGTGGCCGCAGGCGACGCCGGTGGCGTGGCCCTGCTCGACGCCGAGGTGGCGCTGGCCTCGGCCACCGGCACCTGGGCCGGCCCCGGCCACGCGGGTCGCCCCTCGGGCCACGACCTCGCCGCCGCCGCGGCCCTGGTCATCGCCGCTCGCAACCTGCTGGTGGCCGAGCGGCCCGACGGCCTGGCCCTGCTGCCCGTGCACCCCGACGGGTGGTACGGCGGCGGGATCGAGCTGCACGACGCCCCCACGGCCTTCGGCCCGATCTCCTACGCGATCCGCTGGCACGGCACCCGGCCGGCGCTGCTGTGGGAGCTCACCCCGCACGAGGGGGTGGGCCCGGTGCGCCTCACCGTGCCGTCGCTCGACCCGTCGTGGTCCACCACCGAGCGGCGCGGCGACGCCCTGCTCGGTGAGGTGGCACCGCCGGCGGGCCTCGAGGCCATCACCCTCGTCTCCGAGCACCCCGACATCGACCCGGAGATGCGTCGACCCGGCACCGCGTCGGACGCGCCGCCGCCGGACCTGCCCGAGGGCGGCACCTTCTCGTGACCGGGCCCGGCGGGACCGAGGACCGGCAGGGACCGTCGGCCGAGGCGGACGGGCCCCGCCCGGATCCGGCAGACCAACCGACGGACCAGCCGACGGAGGCGCACGCGTCGGGCCAGGCGGGGCGGCCCGATGCGCCCGCCACCGGTCCCCCCGCCCGCCCCCGGCTCCCGGCCGTGGTCCTCGACGACGCCGCCCTGGTGGAGTCGCTCCGCGTCGCCGGGGTGACGTCGGACCAGATCGACGAGGCGCGGGCGCACCGCCACCTCGAGCTGCTGGCCATCGAGCACCTGGTGCTGCCCGACCCCGCCGAGCACGACCTGGACGAGGTGGTCGTCGCCACCGGCCTGTCGACGGCCCAGATCACCCAGCTCTGGCGGTCGCTCGGCTTCGTGGAGCCCGGGCCCGGCGACCGCATCTTCACCGCGGTCGACGTCGACATGCTGCGGACCATCGGCCAGTTCCTCGACCTGGGCCTGATCGACGACGACCTGACGGTGCAGATGGCCCGGGTGATCGGCTCCTCGCTGTCCCGGGTGGCCTCCACCATCATCGACGCCGTGGACCCGGCCGAGCCCACCAACCGGGAGGTGGGCGAGGACGCCCGCCACGCCCGCCTGGCCGCCTCCACCCCCTCCCTGCTGCCCACCCTCCTGCAGGTCATGGACTACGTGTGGCGCCGCCACGTCCAGGTCGAGGCCCGGGCCCGCATGGCCCGTGAGCACGCCGGGACCGACCCCGACCACCGGGTGGTGGGCTTCGCCGACCTGGTGGGCTTCACCGCCCTCAGCCAGCAGGTGACGGCCCACGAGCTCGCCGCGGTGGTGGACCGCTTCGAGGTGATCGCCTACGAGACGGTGGGCCGCCTGGGCGGGCGGGTGGTGAAGATGATCGGCGACGAGGTGATGTTCTCGGTGCCCGACGAGCGGGCGGCCGCCGAGATCGCCCTCACCCTGGCCGAGTCCTACCGGGACGACGACGAGCTGTCCGACGTGCGGGTGGGCCTGGCCGCCGGACCGGTGCTCCAGCGCGAGGCGGACCTCTACGGACCGGTGGTCAACCGGGCCAGCCGGATCGTGAACCTGGCCTTCCCGGGATCGGTGGTCTGCGGGTCGGAGCTGCACGAGGCCCTCGCCGACGATCCCGCGTTCCACTGGAGGTCGATCGGCCAACGGAACCTCAAGAACATCGGCAAGGTGCCGCTCTACGTGCTGCGCCGGGCGGGAGACCCGGTGCCGCCGCGAACCAGTCGGGAGGAGGCCGAGGCCCGACGCGCCGAGCGGCGCGAGGCCCGGGTGGGCGAGCTCGCCTCCCACCCCCGGCGCGACCGCGGCCGCCGTCGCGGTCGGGGCGGCGAGGAGACCGACCCGGCGCCCCCGTAGCATGGCCCGATGGGTTCCTGGGTGAGGCGCGCGCTGGTGGTGGTGGCGGCGCTCGGCGTCGTCGGCACGGCCGCCGCGTTCGGCCTCTCCGACGCCGAGGCCCCGCCGGTGCCCCGAGCGGCCACCGTCACCACCGGGGTCAGCGGCGCCTCCACCCTCACCGGTTCGTGGCAGGCCCCGGCACCGCCGAAGCCCGCCGAGCCCGCCTCGTTCGTGGTGGCCCACGCGGCGGGGCCCACCGTCTCGCTCTTCGCCGAGCCCGACGTGCCCTACGAGCCGAAGCCCCGCCTCGACCACCCCACCCACGAGGGCCTGCCCGTCGTGTTCCTCGTGCTCGAGGAGCGTGGCGACTGGCTGCAGGTGCGGGTGTCGTCGCGGCCCAACGACCTGGTGGCGTGGGTGCGGCGCGCCGAGGTCACCCTCGACACCGTGCCCAACCGGGTGCTGGTGGAGGTGGGCGCCCGCCGGGTCACCGTCCTCCGCGGCGACCAGGTCCTCCTCCAAGAGACCGCAGCGGTGGGGTCGGACCGCACACCCACCCCCCTCGGGCAGTTCTTCGTCGACGGGATCGTCCCCCTCAGCGGCACCGGCCCGTACGGCGCCGGCCAGGTGAGCGTCTCGGGCTTCAGCGACGTCCTGCAGTCGTTCGGCGGCGGCGTCGGCCAGATCGCCCTGCACGGCACCAACCGACCCGACCTGCTGGGCCAGAACGTGAGCAACGGGTGCGTCCGCCTCTCGAACGACGCCATCACCCGCCTCGCCGACCTGGCCCCGCTCGGCACGCCGGTCGACGTCGTCGCCTGATCCACCGGTTCCTGGTCCGCCGGTCGCCTGGTCCACTGGTCACTTGGTCCGCCGGCCGGGTGCCCCCCGCTGGCGGGGAACGGGGGCGGGGGCTCGCTCGCCGTCAGTCGTCGAGCACCACGGTGGCGATCTTCCAGGGGGCCAGGGCGAGGGTGCCGGTGAACCGGTCGCCGGTCGGCGTGCCCCGGAGGTCGACCAGTTCGCCGGTGCGACCGGCCACCGAGAGGGTGGTGGGGTCGTCGGTCGGGTTGACCACCCGCAGCTCGAGCCGGCCCTCGGTGGTGCGGCGCAGCGCGGTGACCTCGGCACCGGTCACCTCGAGGGCTCGCCCCGTGGCGTCGGGATCGCCGAGCCCGCCCTGGTTGGGGAACCGAGCCGTCTGGAGCGGCGTGAAGGCCTCGTCGGCCACCGCGTAGGGGTCGCGCCCGCCGAGGTGCACCACCAGGTCGACGGCGTGGTGGCCCGGCATCTGGGCCGCTGGGGTCGGCGTCGGGGGGCCGGCGGGCACGGCGCGGGTGGCCATCGGCGGGCGGGAGATGACGCCGACCGAGCGGATCAGGGTGAGGGCGATCGCGCCCGCCGTGGCCGAGGGGGCCTCGCCCTCGACGTCGACCAGCTCGTACTCGGTGAGGCCGTCGTGGGCCACCAGCAGCCCGCCGGCCGAGACGAAGCGCCGGCTGGGGAAGGTGGGGGTCCCGACCTCGGTGGGGCCGCCCTCGGCGGTGAGCCCGCGGGTGACGGTGCCGTAGGCGCACTCGGCCACCGAGCGGTCGGTGCGCTCGGGCAGGGGGAGGAGGATGCGGAGGCGGTGGTCGGCGGCCACGTTGTCGAACGACACGTGCACCCGGACGAGGTCCTCGCCGGCGTGGACCTCCACCACGGTGGTGACGGTGACGTCGACGGCCCCCGCCCGGCGGTCGTCGGCCACGTGGGTGGGCCAGCGGTAGGTGCGCACGATCTCGATGCGACCGCGCACCGGCCCGGCCTCGGTCACCAGCACGTCGACGTGGGTCGGTCGCTCCACCGCCGCGTCGCCGGTGGGCGGGCTCCAGTTGTAGGTGTCGCCGGCGTCGCCGTCGTCGAGGAGTCGGCCGAAGCCCTCGAGGCCGTCGACGGAGAACGTGCCCGACCCCTGGTCGGCGACGACGGTGACGAGGCCGTTGGAGATGCCGGCCCCCTCGGCCCGCACGGCGTGCTCGCCGAGGTCGGCCGGGGCCAGGCCCCGCCAACCGAAGCCCGGCACCGATGCGGAGCGGAACAGCACCTCCTGGGTGGCGGTGGGCCGGACCACCTCGAGGTGGACCGATCCGGTGGGGTCGGCGGCGGCCAGCTCCTCCAGCCGGGCCCGCAGCGCCATGGGGTCGACCTGCTTGGGCGCGCGGTCGGTGACCACGGTGGCGATCCAGTCGCCGGAGCCGTCGTCGGCCTCGGCGAGCGTCGCCGTGGAGACCCTCGGGTCCTCGATGGCGGCCCGGAGCACGACGGCCACGGCCGCCTCCCGCGTGACCGTGGCGGTGCGCTCGCGGGCCGGGCGGTAGCTCAGCTGCTGCGAGTGCGGTGGTGCCACCTCGCCGGCCACCACCTCCCGGACCGTGCCGGCGCGGTCGCGCGCGGTCGTGTTCAGCGCGATGGCGCCCTGGCCCGAGGCGGCGAGGACGCGGACCAGGGCCCGCTCGGTGAGGGCCCGGGCCACCAGGGTGGACTCGGCGTAGCGGTGCAGCACCGCCGCGTTGACCTCGTCGGCGGAGCACCCGCAGATGGAGTCGTGGGCGGCGTTGCGGATGACGTCGCGCCAGGCCACGTCGAGGAAGGCCCCGGGCCAGTCCTCGGCCGGGAACCAGCACGCCAACGCCGGCTCGGCCACCCGCTCCAGCCAGCGCTCCGCCTCGGCGGCGGCCTGCTTCACGTCGACCCGGCACGAGGCCACGCCCATCAGCAGGTTGGTGCGGGCCCCCGAGCGCAGCTCGCCGCTCCACCGGGGGAGGCCGTCGCGCGGCGCGGCGGCGAGGTGTGCGGCCAGCGAGGTCACCGTGAAGACGTCGTCGCCCTGGGCCTCGTTGGCCTCGGCCACCACCCGACCCAGGCGGGGCTGGGGCAGCTGGTGGTCGGTCCCGTTCATCCAGAGCACCGGGTCGCCGACGAGCGGGCCCTGGGCCGCACGGAAGACCGCCACCTGCTCCACCAGCTCCTTGCCGTGCTCCGGGAGGCGGGCCCCGTTGCTGTAGCCGTCGGCCAGGTACTCGGCGCGCACGGTGCTGCCGTCGGGCGCCACCCAGTCGAAGGCGGGCGCGAAGATCGCCGACGGGACGCCTCGCCACACGACCGCGTCGGTGAAGCCGAAGCCGGCCAGGATCTGCGGCATCTGGGCGACGTGGCCGAACATGTCGGGCAGGTAGCCCACCTCCATGGCCCCGCCGAACTCGGCGGCCCGCCGCATCCCCAGCTGGAGGTCGCGCACCAGCGTCTCGCCCGACACCAGGAACTCGTCGGGCAGGGTGTACCAGGGGCCCATGGTGAGCTTGCCGGCGCGGGTGAGCGCCATCAGCCGCTCGCGCTGCTCGGGCCGGATCTCGAGGTAGTCGTCGACCACCGCCATCTGCCCGTCGAGCTGGAAGTGGGCGTAGCCCTCGTCGGCGCTCAGGGTGGGGAGGAGGCCGTCGAGCAGCTCCACCAGCTGCATCCGGAACACCGGGTACGGCTTGTACCACTCCCGGTCCCAGTGGGTGTGGGGGACGACGTGCACGCGGCGGGCCATGGGCCCACGCTAGAGGTCTCGCCTCGTCCGATTCGTCCGTCCTGGGGGCGTGGCCCCGTCGCCGCCGGGCGGTGGGTCATCGGGAGCGCCGGGACGGCCGGCGCGCGAGGATGCGGGCATGCGGGTGGCGTTCGGGACCGACGAGGTGACGGCGGTGACGGCCTCGCTCACCGAGCACCTGGCGGCCGCCGGCCACGAGGTCGTGGTGGTGGCTGCCGGCGAGACCTGGGACCGGGTCGGTCGGGGCGTGGCCGAGGCCGTGGCCCGCGGCGAGGCCGAGCGCGGGGTGGTGTGCTGCTGGAGCGGCACCGGCGTCAGCATCGCCGCCTCCAAGGTGCGGGGCGTCCGCGCCGCGCTGTGCACCGACGCCGAGACGGCTCGCGGGGCCCGCCGCTGGAACGACGCCAACGTGGTGGCGCTGGGCCTCCGGCTCACCTCGCCGACGGTCGGCGCCGAGATCATCGACGCCTTCCTGTCGGACGTCGAGGTGGATCCGGACGAAGTCCCCCACATCGGACGGCTCGAGCCCACCTAGAGTCCGGGGCATGGCGAAGTTCGTGATGCTCTCCACGCTCGGTCCCGACGGGCACGCCCGCCTCCGGGACAGCCCCGAGCGGCTCCGCGAGGTCAACGGCGACGTGGAGTCGATGGGCGTGCGGGTGCTCCAGCAGTACGCCCTGCTCGGCCCCTACGACTTCCTCAACATCCTCGACGCCCCCGACGAGGCGACGATGGCCAAGGTGGCCACCACCCTCTCGGCCCGGGGCACCGTCAAGACGGTGACGCTCACGGCCATCCCGGTGGGCGAGTTCATCGATCGGATGAACGCACCGGGCTGACCCCCG
>JBBRFU010000136.1:0-10238 GCA_038241315.1 Acidimicrobiales bacterium
CGTCGTAGCCGGGCTCGCCGGGGAGCACGAGCCGCACCGCACCATCGACGGCCACGATGCGCGGGAGGATGGCGGGCACGTCGGTGACCACCTGGGCTGCGGCCAGGGCGTCGGCCACGGTGGCGAAGCGCAACATGGCCCGGAGGCTGGCGGTGGTGGGCGGCATCATCGTGAGCTCGCCGGCTTCGACCCGGGCCAGGCCGTCGGCGGGGCGCACCCACTCGTTGGCGATCACCTCGTGGTCGTCGTGCAGCGGCGTCTGGGCGGCGGGGGCGGCGGCCACGAAGAAGCGGGTGTCGTACCGGCGAGGTGCGCCCTCGGGCGTGATCCAGTGGCCGAAGTAGTGGATGCCGTCGACGGCCAGCTTGAGGCTCTCGTCGGCGCACACCTCGACCAGGCGGCGGCGGCTGCCGTCCACGTCGGCGCGATGGGTCGTGAACCGCTCGATCACGGCGGGGTCTTCCAGCCGAAGTTCGTTGCCGTCGCGGTCGTAGGCCAGCAGGACGCCGGCCTCCTCGAAGCTCTCGCGGATGGCGGCCACCCAGTAGGCGAGGCCGCCGTGATCGATCCCCAGGCGGCGGGAGGCGTCGGCCTCGGAGCGGCCCTCGCAGATCGCCTCGAGGTCGACGTGGCGGTCGTCGGGGTCGACGGCGCCGCCGGGGAACACGTAGGCGCCGCCCACGAAGTCCGAGCGCAGGTTCCGCTTGAGCATGAAGACCTCGAGGCCCTCGACGCCGTCGCGCAGGATGAGCACGGTGGCCGCGGTGCGGAGTTCCACCGCCGTGAGGTCGGTCACCGGGGATCCGGGGTGGGCACCGGGTGGGCGCCGATCACGGTTCCAGCCGGCGGTCCGGCGGCGTGGCGTCCTGGCCGGCGGCGTCGAACACCGAGCCGGCCCGGAACGTGCCCACGAAGCGCCCGCCGGCCGACGACCCCATGGCGGTGAAGAACCGCCCGTGGACGCCACGCTCGAACCGGGCGGCGATCGGGGCACGGATCAGGGCCCGGCTGGGCGGCAGGAGGAGCAGGTAGCCGATCACGTCGCCGATGAAGCCCGGCGCCAACATCAGCGCGCCGGCCACCAGGATCAGGAAGCCGTCGACCAGCTCGCGCCCGGGCGCCCGGCCCTGGTCCACCGCCTGCGAGATGCGGGCGAGGACGGACAGGCCCTGGCGCTTGAGCAGCCACGCCCCCACCATGCTCTCCAGCACCAGCAGGGCGATGGTCTCCCACCCGCCGATCACCTGGGCCACCTGGATGATCACGTACAGCTCGAGCAGCGGTGCCACCACGAGGAGCAGGACGACCCAGATCATGTCCACAGCGTATCGGCGCCCCACCCGATCGGACCGGCCGGGCACCGCCCGAGGGTGCCCGGCCCCGGACCTGGGTACGTGGCCGTCGTGTGGATCACCCGAGAGATCGCCGCGCCCGCCGAGCGGGCCTGGGACGAGCTGGTGGACGTGCGTCGCTGGCCGGCGTGGGGCCCGACGGTGGCGGGCGCCCGCCTCGACACGCCCGACCCCGCCTCCGGCGCCGTCGCCGTCGCCCACCGCATCTCGGCCGGTGCGACCGGCCAGGTCCGCGCCGTCGTCGGCCCCTGGGTGCCGTTCGCGGTGACCGGGTTCGAGGAGGGGCGGTGGTGGGCGTGGCGCGTCGCCGGCGTCCCGGCCACGTCCCACCGCGTCGAGCGCCTGGGCGACCGGCGCTGCCGGGTGGGGTTCGAGGTGCCGACGTGGGCGGCGCCCTACGCGGCCGTCTGCGCCGTGGCCCTGCGGCGCATCGACCGCGCCGCCACCTCGCCCTGACCCGGAGCTGATCGCCTCGGGCTCAGCGCTCGGCGGGGCGGGCCTCCACCTGCTGGCGGAGACGGGCGAGGCGGCCGTCCCAGGCGGCACCGGCCTCGACCATCCACCGCAGGGCCTCGTCGAGCGGGGCGGGCGTGAGGTGGAAGCGCTGCTCGCGCCCGATCCGCTCGGAGCCCACCAGGCCGGCCGCGGCGAGGGCCTGCAGGTGCTTGACCACCGCCTGGCGGCTGACGGGCAGGTCGCCGGCCAGCTCGGTGGCGGTGGTGGCGCCGTGGCGGCCCACCGCCAGCAGGATCCGGCGCCGGGTGGGGTCGGCGAGGGCCGCGAAGACCGGGTCGGGGCCGGTGGTCACCCGACCACGAGGGCCGGCGCCACCCGCCCGATCAGGGCACCGAGGCGATCGTCCCACCGCCCGCCCAGCGCGGCGAGGTCACCGACCTCGGCGACCGACCGGGCGCTGGCCCGACCCCCGGACCGGCCGGTGGCCTCGACGCCCACCGGGTCGAGGGTCTCGGTCACCGTGACGCGCGTGCCCTCGCCGTCGGCAGCGATGTCGATGCGCACCGCTGAGGCATCGTCGGGTCGGGCATCGTCCCACCACACGAAGCCCAGCGCGCGGCCCTCGGCGACCTCGGTGACCACCAGTCGACGCGTGCCGTCGTCGTCGACGAACGACCCGGCCGAGCCCGGCGAGAGGTCGACGTCGACCGAGCCGCCCAGCCACCCGGCGAGGCCGTCGGGATCGGCGACCGACGCCCAGACGGCGTCGGCCCCGGCCTCGATGCGGATGGAGCGGGTGATCGTCAACGGGTCCACAGGGCCTCCGGCTCGTCGGTTCCCCCAGCCTGGCGTCCCGGTCGACGATCTGCAACCGGCGGGTTGCGGGGCCGATCCGGCCGGCCTAGATTCGCAACCACTCAGTTGCACATCGCGACGCTGTCGTCGGCAGCCGCCGGCCCGACCCGAGGAGCCCCATGAGCCTGCTCGTCCCCACCGTCATCGAACAGACCCCTCGCGGGGAGCGTGCCTTCGACATCTGGTCCCGCCTGCTCCAGGAGCGCCTGGTGTTCTTCGGCACCCCGCTCGACGACACGGTGGCCAACCTGATCATCGCCCAGCTCCTGCACCTCGAGGCCACCGACCCGGGCAAGGACATCCGCCTCTACATCAACTCGCCGGGCGGCGACATGACCGCGCTGTTCGCCGTGTACGACACCATGCAACTGCTGCGTTGCGACGTGGCGACCTACTGCATCGGGCAGGCCGCCTCGGCCGCGGCGGTGATCCTGGCCGGCGGCACCAAGGGCAAGCGGTTCGCCCTCCCCAACTCCCGCGTGCTCATCCACCAGCCCCACGGCGGGGCCCAGGGGCAGTCGACGGACCTCGAGCTCGCCGTGCGGGAGATGGTGCTGCTCCGGGACCGGATGACGCGAGCGCTGGCCGACGACACGGGCCAGACGCCCGAGCAGATCACCACCGACATCGATCGGGACTTCATCCTGCGGGGGCCCGATGCCGTGGCCTACGGGCTGGTGGACCACATCCTCACCAAGCCCGACCCCCTCCCCACCGACGCCCTGCGCTGACCGGCCCGGCGACGGGGTGCCCGACGGGGAACAATGGGGCCATGGCTCTGGACGTCAATCGGTGGTTGCACTACGCGAAGGCTCGGATCGAGCGCGCCGTCGGCCAGGGCAACGAGGAGCTCGACCGCCTCGAGGCGGAGCGGGAGGTGGAGCTGGCCGACCGGCCCTGGCTGCGCGCCGACGGTGCCGCGCCGACGCTCGACGAGGCACGGGCCCGCATCGAGTGGGAGGCCGAGCACCAGCGGACCCTGGCCGCGAGCCGGGGCGCGACCTCGGGCTCGGACGGCGGGTCCGAGGCAGGGACCGGCGCCGGCGCGTCGACACCCCCGGCCTCGACCTCGGCCGGGACCGGGACCGGGACCGCCACGGCGGCCGATGCCGAGCAGGCCGGGGCCCGCCTCGAGCTCGAGCGGCGCGAGCGCGAGTCGGCCGCCCGGCTGGCCCAGATCCGCGCCGAGCTCGGCGTCGCGGCGCCGCCGCCCGAGGCATCCGACGACGCGCCCCCTGGCCCCTGACCGACCCGGGGCGCGTCGAAGGCCCGCTGCCAGCGGCAGAGCGGGCCTTCGCGGTCGGGTCTGGATGGTGGCCGCTCCCCCAGCGGCCGGGCACCGACGCCTAGCTGGCCTGTGTGAGCAGCCCCTTGCGCTCCGCCTCGTTGAGGCCACCCCAGATGCCGTGCGGCTCCCGGATGGCGACGGCGTAGTCGAGGCACGGGCGCTTCACCGGACACGTCCGGCAGATCTCCTTGGCCCGAACCTCGCGGTTGATCTTCTCTTCTTTTCGCTCGAAGGTCCCTGGCGGGAAGAACACCGCCGCTTGCGGACCCCTACAGGCAGCTCGGAGCTGCCAGTCGACATCGACTCGTTGTGCGCTCACCGGAAGTCCCCCTTTCGGTGCCACGGAAGGTAGGGCCGTCTCGGGGCGGGAACAAGCCCCAACTTTCGCGAGCAACCCGGCAACGATCGCGAGCAGACCTTGCTGAGCAGCGGTTCTGGCCCTCGCGGGGCCGCGATCGGGCGAGAGGTGCAGCCCCGCGAACCTGCGGAGTAGCCACGGAGCGTGGTGGTCGAGGTTCGCTTCGGGTGGGTCCGCGCCCGCGAGGCCCGCGGCCAGCCGGGTTGCGGCCCCGGCGTCGGCGGTGCCCTCAGCGGTCGTCGTCGGCCGGACGGAGGGGCTCGCCGTCGACGAGCACCACGTCGTCGGCCGCGTCGTCCTCGCCGGCCCCGCGCCGCTTCTCGCGGTAGTCCACGGCACCGCCCTCGAGGGGCTCGACCTCGAGCAGCAGGCCGGCCACCTCCACGACCCGCACGCCGCCGCGCAGGGCCACCGGGGTGGCCCGGTTGGTGCGTGCCCGCCAGAGGGCACCCCGCACCCGCACGACGCCCTCGGGCGAGACGTCGGTGACCGCCTCGCCCTCCTCGCCGATCATCCACTCGCGCCCGATCGTGGGGGTGCTGAAGCGGGTCCGGACCATCGCCGGCATGCCCGCCACCATGAACGCCGAGGTGCCCACGATGCCGACCAGCAGGGTGATCCACGAGAGGCCGTAGCCGTCGTAGAGCACCAGCGAGCCGGCCACCAGGGCCACCACCCCGAGAGCGGACCACAGGCGCGGCACGCCGGTCTGCACGTCGACGGTGAAGCCGAAGATGGCGAGGACCAGGAGGGCGACGCCGATCGGGCGCACGGGCAGCACGGCGAAGCCGTAGCAGCCGAGGACGAAGCAGCCGGCGCCCACCAGCCCGGCGACGCCGACACCGGCGGTGTAGAGCTCGAACACGATGAGGGCGAGCCCGATCACGAAGAGCAGGTACGCCGCGGGCGGGCTGCCCACGGTGTGGAACAGCTGGTCCTGGACGGGCAGCGACGAGAAGACCGGGACCGACACGGGCTCGCGCACCGGGCGGCCGTCGACCTCGACGACGCGGGTCTCCACGCCCTCGAGCTCGATGATGAACTCGCCGATCACCGCGGACCGCCGGTCCGGGGCGATCTCGAGCTGCCGGGCCTGGCGGTCGTCGATGGTGCCGTTCTCGAGGCGCTCGGCCGCGGCGAGGAAGGCGGGCGCCAGCAGCTCGTCGGGCACCACGAGGTCACCGGTCTTGCCCAGGCGCGCGCCCGGCGCCAGCCCGATGAGCTCGCTGGCGCCGGCCAGCTGGGCGGCGCCGCCCACGGCCTGCGAGCCGCTCGGGCCCACCCAGACCGTGACCGGGACCGTGGCCTCGTGGATCCGGCGGGCCAGCTCGACCAGGCGGTCGTCGCTCACCACCGCACCCGAGCTGTCGAGCTGGAGGACCACCGCGATGACCTCGGCGTCCTCGCCGGCCTGGATGGACTCCTCGATGTAGTCGGCGGTGACCGGGTCGATCAGCCCCTCCACCTCGATGATGCTCACCCGGCCCGGCTCGTCGGAGGCCTGAGCGGGCGCGACGGCTCCCGCGACCGCGGGCGCGGCCAGCCCCAGGAGCACCCCGACGAGGGCGAAGGCGAAGCCGAGGGTGGGTAGTCTGCGCAACGCGAGTGCTCCGAACGAAGCCGATGATGAGGGGACTGGGGTGGATCCAGCGCAGTTCTTCGCTGCATCCCGAGTGGTCATCGTTGCGGGCAAGGGCGGGGTGGGCAAAACCACCGTCACGGCGGCGCTGGCGCGCGCCGCCGCCGAACGGGGCCGGTCGTCGCTCATCATCGAGGTGGAGGGCAAGTCCGGCCTGGCGGCGATGTACGGCCGGCCGGCGTTCTCCTACGACGAGGTCACCCTCGCCGAGGCCGACCCCGCCACGGGCCGGGCCTTCGTCCGGGCGCGCACCCTCACCCCCGACGAGGCCCTGGTGGAGTACCTCGAGTCCTCGGGCATGGGCCGCATCTCCAAGCGCCTGATGAACAGCGGCGCCCTCGACGTGGTGTCCACGGCCATCCCGGGCATCCGCGACATCCTGGTGCTGGGGAAGGTCAAGCAGCTGGAGGTGCGGGCCACCGCCGACCTGCTGGTGCTCGACGCTCCGGCCGCCGGACACGCCATCTCGTTCCTGCAGTCGGCCAGCGGGTTGGCCGACGCGGTGCGCCTCGGGCCCATCCACAAGCAGGCCCGTGACGTGCTGGAGCTCCTCGCCGACCCGGCGCGCTGCCAGGTGGTGCTGGTGACGCTCCCGGAGGAGACGCCGGTGAACGAGCTGGTGGAGACCGCGTACCAGCTCGAGGACCGCGTGGGCGTGAGCCTCGGCCCGGTGGTGGTCAACGGGCTCTACCCGGAGCTCCCGGGCATGGACACCAGCCCCACGGCGGCCGCCAAGGCCGCCGGCACCAGCCTGCGCAAGGGCGAGGCCGCCGCCCTGGCCGACGCCGCCGCCTTCCGCCGCGAGCGCACCGCGCTGCAGGCCGACCAGGTGGCCCGACTGGCCGAGGCGCTGCCGCTGCCGCAGCTGCACCTCCCGTACCTCTTCGACGCCGAGGTGGGCCCGTCCGGGCTCGACCAGCTCGCCACCGCGCTCCTGGCCGGCGTGGACGCCCTCGACGCCCCCGCGGTGGCCGCGGCCGACGGCGGCGGGTCGTGACCCCGGGCCCGGCCCCCACGGTGGCCGCCGACGAGCTCCGCCGGCTGGTGGCGGAGCGCCAGATCCTCATCTGCTCCGGCTCCGGCGGCGTGGGCAAGACCACCACCGCGGCCGTGCTGGCCATCGAGGCGGCCGCCGCCGGCCGTCGGGCGGTCGTGGTGACCATCGACCCCGCCAAGCGCCTGGCCGACGCCCTCGGCCTCGACGGCATCGGCAACGAGCCCAAGCGGATCGACGGCCCGTGGCCGGGTGAGCTGTGGGCCGTGATGCTCGACACCAAGCGCACCTTCGACGCGCTGGTGGCTCGGTACTCCACCGATCCCGAGCAGGTCGAGCGGATCCTCGGCAACCGCTTCTACAAGAACATCTCCGGCGCCCTCTCCGGCACGCAGGAGTACATGGCGATGGAGAAGCTCTTCGACCTCCACGCCGACGAGGGCTTCGACGTGGTGGTGGTGGACACGCCGCCGAGCCGGAACGCCCTCGACTTCCTCGACGCCCCGCGCCGGCTCACCCGCTTCCTCGACCACCGCCTCTACCGGGTCCTGATGGCGCCCACCCGGGGGATGATGAAGGCGGTCAACGTGGCCGCCCAGGCGTTCATGCGCAGCGTGTCGAAGGTGGTGGGCAGCGAGGCCTTCGACGACGCCATCGCCTTCTTCCAGGCCTTCGACGGCATGGAGCAGGGGTTCAAGGAACGGGCCGAGCTGGTGCTCGACCTCATCACCAGCCCGGCCTCCGCCTTCGTGCTGGTGGCCTCCCCGAACCGCGACACCGTGGCCGAGGCCCACTTCTTCGCCGAGAAGCTGCGCGAGGCCGACATCCCCGTGGCCGCCCTGGTCGTGAACCGCATGCACCCCACCTTCACCGACGCCCTGCCGGAGTCGATCCGGGCTCGCGCCGACACGCTGGCGGGCACCGACCTCGGCGGGCTCTACCGGAACCTGGCCGACTTCGCCCTGGTGGCCAGCCGCGAGGAGGCGCACCTCGCCGGCCTGGCCGAGGAGGTGGCCCCGGCGCCCGTGGCCCGCGTGCCCTTCCTCCGCACCGACGTGCACGACCTCACCGGGCTCGGCCTGGTGGGCGACCACCTCTTCGGCCGCGCGTGACCGACCGCTGGGACGACGCGCCGGTGCCGGCGGCCGTCCCCGTCCTCCCGGTGTCCGAGCTGGCCCGGTCCGTGGCCTGGTACGGGCGACTCGGCTTCGCGGTGCGGGCCCTGTTCGAGGGGTCGGGCTACGCCATCCTCGGCTTCGAGGGCACCGAGCTGCACCTCGCCCGGTTCGACGACGCACCGCCGCCCGGGTCGTCGTTCTCGGGCTGCTACCTGCGCGTGGTCGACGCCGACGAGCTGCACGCCCGCTGGTCCGCGCTCGGGGCGCCCATCATCACCCCGCCCGCCGACCAACCCCACGGCATGCGCGAGTTCGCCACCGAGGACCCCGACGGCAACCTCTGGCGGGTGGGCTCGCCGCTGGTCGTCCCCGCACGCGCCACGTCGGACCGCGGTGGCACCGACGCCGGCGCCGAGGGGGCATCCACCGACGGCGGTGGCGGAGACGGAAGCGGAGGTGCCGAGGCGGCCTCCGCCGAGACCGACTGGTACGCGGTGGTGGCCGGCGACGACGCCTGCCCCGGGTGCGGCTTCCGGGTGGCCGACACCCCGGCGCGGGCGCTGGGGGCCACGGTGCGCGAGGAGGTCCACGCCTTCGGGTTGCTGCTCACGGCTGCCGACGACGACGCGCTCCGCCGTCGTCCGACGCCCGACGCCTGGTCGCCCCTCGAGTACGCGGTGCACGTCCGCGACGTGCTGCGGCTCTTCGGCGACCGGGTGGTGCGCACCCTCCGCCAGGACGTGCCCGAGCTGGGGTGGTGGGACCACGAGGCGGCCATCGCCGACGGGCTGGCCAACGAGTCCGACGTGAGCGCGGTGGTCGATGACCTGGCCCGCAACAGCTCGCACCTGTCCGAGGCCCTCCGCGCCGTGTCCGAGGACGACTTCGCCCGCGCCGCCACCCGTCGCGGCGTGGAGCCGTTCACGATCGAGCTGCTGGGCCGCTTCGCGCTCCACGAGGTGGTGCACCACCGCGTCGATGCCGAGCGCGGCCTGGCCCCCGCCACCCCGACGAGCTGAGGCGTCAGCTCCCGCCGGCCTCCTCGAGCGCCGTGACGGCCGCCTCGAGCGTGTCGGTGACCGGCACGATGCGGTCGAACCCGGTGGTGTGGAGGAGCCGGGTGAGGGTGGGGCGGCTGCAGGCCACCGCCACCTCACCACCGTGCTCGCGAGCCCGGCGGATGCCGCCGATGAGCGCGCCGAGCCCGGCCGAGTCCATGAAGGGGACCTCCGACAGGTCGATCACCACCCGCGGCCGGGTGGCCAGCTCACCGAGCGTCTCCCGGAAGCTGGTCACCGTGTAGGCGTCGAGCTCACCGACCGGGCGGCACAACGTGTAGGCCTCGGTCTCGTCGACTTCGATCTCGAGCACGCAAGCTCCGATCAAGGGGGGTGGTGGACGCGTGGACCGCGATGGTACCCAACCCACCCGACGCCCGGCCCCGGTCGGAGGTTCCCACGTTCCCCACGGCCCCGCTCCACCGCGAGCGGCCGCCCTGCGCCCGTCGCGGCGTGGAGCCGTGCGGAGGCCCGGCACTAGGGTCGCGCTGTGCCCCGCGTGCTGCTCGCCACCGACGCCGACTGGATCCACGAGGAGGTCGACGCGTCCATCGCCGGCGACGACATCGAGGTCCTCCGGGTGCGCCAGGGCGTCGAGGTGCTGCCGGCGGTGCACGCCGGCGCCCCCGACCTCGTGGTGCTCGACCTCCAGATCGGGAACATGGGGGGCATGGCGGCCTGCATGGGCATCCGCCTCGACGAGAGCGTCGACAAGCTGCCGCACGTCCCCGTGCTGATGCTGCTCGACCGGGATGCCGACGTGTTCCTGGCCGAGCGGTGCGACGCCGACGGCTGGGTGGTCAAGCCGCTCGACCCGCTGGTGCTCCGCAGCGCCGCCACCGCGATCCTCGGCGGCGGCACCTGGGCCGGCGGCCGGGCCCGGACCGCCGACTCCGTCACCGGCTGACCGGCGGCCGACCCCCGATCCGGATGGACCGGGCGGCGCGGGGGTGGGCTACGATCGTCCTCCGCACAGACACCGGGGTGTGGCTCAGCTTGGCAGAGCGCTGCGTTCGGGACGCAGAGGTCGTGGGTTCAAATCCCGCCACCCCGACCAGAAGGTCACGTTGGAACCCTGTCTCCCCGAGACAGGGTTCCTTTCGTTCCCCGGTCGGACCAC
>JBBRFU010000137.1:0-10237 GCA_038241315.1 Acidimicrobiales bacterium
CCGATGCCGTCCACCCTCGAGCTGGCCGGCTGCCGGGTGGTGCTGCGCACCCTCGGCGCCCTCGGCGACACCCCGCCCCGCCTCGCCGCCGCCCGCACCCGCCTCACCCTCCCCCACGCCTGAGGTCGGCACCGACCGACCACTCGCACCGGTCGAGGCGGGCGGGGACCCCACCGTTCTCCCGGCCCAGCGAGCAACCCACCGCGCCCCCCGCCGGAGGAACCGGCCCACCGCTCGTCAGGGGTTGGCGGCGAGGAGGGCGGCGACGTGGTCGTGGAGGGCGACCCGGAGCTCCGGTGGGTGCAGCACCTCCACCGCGGGCCCCAGGCCGGCGATCCACCGGACCATCTGGGCGACGGTCGGTCCGCCCACGGTGACGATGGTGGCGTCGGGGCCGTCGGCCTCGTGGAGCCCGGCGGTGCGGGGGACCACCTGCTGGGCCGCGGCGAGGTCCATCGGGAGCCGGATCCGGGCCTGCACCGCGTACGGGTCCACCCCCATCCCCCGCGCCACGAGCTCCAACGGGTCGGGCGGGTCGACCAGGTCCACCGGCTGGCGGGTCACGTCGACGTCGCCGATGCGGTCGAGGCGGAGGGTGCGCCAGGCGGCTCGGTCCACGTCCCGGGCCACCAGGTACCAGCGGGGTCCCGACCGGACCAGGCGGTACGGGTCCACGCGCCGCTCGGCCGGGGCGCCGTCGCGCGGCGTGTAGGTCAGCCGGACCCGCAGGCCCTGGCGGCAGGCCTGGGCCAGGGTGAGGAAGAGGCTGCCGGCCACCCGGTCCGGTGATCGGCCGGGCAGGTCCACCACCGTCTCGTGCACCGATCGAACCCGCGCCGCGAGCGCGGTGGGCAGCACCTGGTCGAGCTTGGCGAGCGCCGAGACGGTGGCGTCGTCGAGCCCGCCCACGCTCCCGTCGGCAGCCAGGCGGAGGCCCACGGCGACGGCGACGGCTTCGTCGTCGGCGAACAGGAGCGGCGGGAGGGAGGCGCCCCGTCCGAGGCGGTACCCGCCGAGCGGGCCGGGCACCGCGTCCACCGGGTAGCCCAGCTCGCGGAGGCGGGCGACGTCTCGCCGCACGGTCCGGTCGGTCACCTCGAGCCGCTCGGCCAGCTGGGCGGCGGACCAGGTGGGTCGGGCCTGGAGCAGCGACAGGAGCCGGAGCAGCCGGGCCGACGTGCTCAGCCCTCCGTCGTCCCCTGCGTCGGCCACCCGTCCAGTGTGGCCGACGATGCGGACCGATGCTGTCCGCATCAGTTCCTACCGTCGGGGTCATGACCACGACCACCAGCCGCACCGCCGCCGCCACCATGACCACCACCAGCTGGGACGAGGATCCCGGCTGGGGCCCCGACAGCCCGCTCCCCCGCCTCGCCCGCGCCGACGTGAGCTTCGCCTACGAGGGAGACCTGGTGGCCACGTCGTCCTCTCGGGCCGCCCTGTCCTACGGGCCCGACGGGACCGGCACGTCGCTCGGCTTCGAGGTCGTCGAGGGCTCCCTCCACGGGGTCGCCGGCGGGTTCGTCCTCCGCCACGAGGACGTGTTCACCACCGAGGAGGTCCGGCTGACCTACTCGATCGAGCCGGGGTCGGGCACCGGCGGGCTGGCCGGCATCACCGGGGGCGGGGAGGCGATCGCTCGCCACGGCCTCGAGGCGACGCCCTTCACCCTCACCTACGACCTGCCACGATGACGCCGACCACCGCCCCTCCCCGCCCGCCACCCGGTCCCCGATGACCCGACCCTCGATGACCCGATCCCCGTGACCGCACCCGCCCCACCGGCCGTCACCCGGGCCCAGGCCCTGGCCCACCGCCTGCGCGTCCAGGCCCTCGATCGACCCGGGGCCGCCGCCGACGACCTCGACGTGTGGGCGCTCGGCCTCCAGGACTCGCCGGCCGGGGCCGCGGCCCAGGCCCTCGCCGCCCGCGTCCCGCGAGGCTCGGCCGACGTCCCCGACCTCGCCGACCGAGGTCGGTACGCCACCGTCTGGGGGACCCGGGGGGCGCCGCTCGTGGTGCACGCGGCCGATGCGCCCGCCCTCGCCGCTGCCCTCTGGCCCCTCGACGAGGCCGACGCCGTCGCCCGCCTGGCGGCCAACGGCCAGCAGCTGCGCACCAGCGGCGTGGACCCGATCGAGGCCATCCGGACCACGGCCGACGTGATGCGGGCGGTGGTGACCGCGCCGATGACGAAGGGCGAGGCCAGCACCGAGGTGTCGGCCCGGCTCCCCGACGACTACCTCGCCTGGTGCCGGCCCTGCCAGGCCCACCACCTCGGCGATCAGCTGATGCGGCTGGCGGCGCTGCCCGCGGGCCTCCGCCTGGTGCCGGGGGCGACCCCGGCCACCCTCGAGCCCCTCCCCCGCTGGCCCGGCGTACCCGACGGCCCCGTGGGCACCGAGGGCCTGATCCGCGCCCACCTGCACCAGTACGGCCCGGCGGTGCCCACCGATGTCGGCGCCTACCTCCAGACCACCGGCCGGGCGGTGAAGGCGGTGTGGCCGGACCACCTGGCCGAGGTGTCGCTCGAGGGCACCCGGGCCTGGCTGCCCGAGGAGGACCTCGACGACCTGCTCGGGGCCGAGCCCACCCGCGGCGTGGTGCGCCTCCTCCCCCGCAGCGACCCCTGGCTGCTGGCCCGCGACCGCGCCCTGACCGTGCCCGACGCCGCCGCCCGCAAGGTGCTCTGGCCGGCGCTCGGCTGGCCGGGCGCCGTCTTCGTCGACGGCGAGGTGGCGGGCGCCTGGCGCACCCGCGCCACCCGACGCGCGCTCACGCTCACCGTCGAGGCCTTCACCACGCTCCCGGCGACGGTCCGGGCGGCGATCGAGGCCGAGGCCGTCCACGTCGCCGCCACCCGCGGCGCCGACGACGTCACGGTCACCATCGTCGGCTGAGCCGGCCCGAAGGGTCGTCGGGTCGGGTCGGGTCGGTCGGTCGGTCGGTCGGGTCGGGTCGGGTCGGAGGCTGGCGGGTCGGGGGACCGGCCGGTGGGTAGTCGGCGGGGATGACCGACTCGGCCGACCTCGACGTGCTCGCCACCATCGCCAACCTCGCCGGGGAGGGCCAGAGCACCGACGTGGCGGCGGTCGTCGCCGCCCTCGAGGCGGTCGAGAGCTCCGACGGGGTCGACGCCGGCGCGATCGCCGCCACCCTGGGCCGGCTCTCGGCCGACTCGCTGCTCGACATCGAGGGTGAGGCACCGGCCGCCGCGCCCCCGGGCGAGGACGCCACCCTCCCGGACGCCTGGGCCGCGCTCACCGTCACGCCGCTCGGCTGGGCCACGCTCGTCCCCGACGCTCCCACCTGACGGGCCCGTCGACCGCCTTCGACGCGAGCGGATCCGCGGGTGGGATCGAGCCAACGGGATCGGTGGGAGATCAGCCGGGCGGGATCGGGTCGGCCGCATCGAGTCGGGACCAGCCGGGCCGGATCGAGGGGTCGGGGATCAGGCGGGCTGGATCAGGTCCCAGCGGTTGCCGAAGCGGTCCA
Organism: Acidimicrobiales bacterium; assembly: GCA_038241315.1. GTDB lineage: Bacteria > Actinomycetota > Acidimicrobiia > Acidimicrobiales > Iamiaceae > Aquihabitans. The sequence continues at coordinate 3,496 of JBBRFU010000137.1, forward strand.
CGAAGACCACCACCGTGCCGTAGGGCTCCACGCGGGGCTCCTCGGCGAAGGTGACGCCGGCGGCGGCGTAGCGGGCGTGGTCGCGCCAGAAGTCGTCGGTGCGGAGGAAGAAGCCCACCCGCCCGCCGGCCTGGTCGCCGATCGCCGCCTGCTGCTCCGGCCCGACGGCCCGGGCCAGCAGGAGCGCCGTCCCCGTGGACCCGGGCGGGGCCACCCGCACCCACCGCGACCCGTCGCCCCGGTCGGTGTCCTCGAGCAGCTCGAAGCCCAGGTCGCCGCAGTAGCAGGCGATCGCCTCGTCGTAGTCGGGCACGAGGACGGCGACGAGATCGAGCTGCTGGGCCACCGCCGCACGCTACGCCCGCTCCGGCGCGGACCTAGCGTGGCCGGGTGACGAGGACGGACCGGCGGGCATCCGCGCTGCTGGCGGGGTGCGCGTCGTACGCCGCCTTCGGGATCCCGATCGCCATGCTCGGCGCCGGTTGGCCCGACGCCCGCGAGCGGTTCGACCGGCCGAGCAGCGCGCTGGGCGTGGTGGCGATGGCCTACGGCCTGGGCCGGCTGTCGACCTCGGCCAGCGGACTGGCCATCCTGCGGCGGTGGCGGATCGGCCAGGCCAACCGCGGCCTGTTGGCGGTGCTGGCCGGGGCCCAGGTGGCGGTGGCGCTGACCGGTTCGTTCCCGGCGCTCGTGGGGGCCTTCACCGTCATCGGCCTGGCGTCGGGATCGCTCGATTCGCTGGGCACGCGCTACCAGACGGTGGTCCGCCGGGTCCGCGACGCCGGCCTCATCTTCGGCGCCTACGGCGTGGGCGCCACGGTCGGCCCGGCCGTCGTCGCCCTCACCACGTGGACCGCGGCCTACCTCGCCGCCGCCGTGGTGGCCGCTGGGGCCGCGCTCGTCGCCGGCTCACCCCGGGTGGCGTGGCCCGCCGGCATCGAGTCGCCCACCACCGCAGCGGCCCGACCCGACCGGGCCCAACGACGGGACCGGGCTCGGGTGCCGACCGGTCCGCTCGTGGTGTCGCTGCTGTGCTTCGCCCTGTACATCGCCCTCGAGGTCTCCACCGGCAACTGGGCGTCGACCTACTTCGAGGAGCACCGGGGCACGAGCAGCCGCTGGGCCGGGCTCGCGGTCAGCGGGTTCTGGGCGGGGCTCACCCTGAGCCGCCTCGCGCTGTCCCGCTTCACGGTCCCGCCCCACCGCATCCTGGCGGTGGGCGCCCCGCTGGTGGCCGCCTCGTACCTGGCGGTGCCGCTCCTGCCCACGCCCGCCGCCCTGGTGGCCGTGGTGGTGGCCGGGGGGACCCTGGCCGTGATGGTGCCGACGCTGGTGATCACCACCACGGAGCGGGTCGGCGCCGCCGCCACTGGTCGGGTCGCCGGGTACCAGCTGCTGGCGGCCAACGTGGGCGGCACCGGCTCGTCGGCGTTGATCGGCGTGCTCGTGGCCCGCCAGGGCGAGGGCGCCCCGATCTGGGCGCTCGTCGCGTTGGCCGTCGTCGCCGTCCCCGTCGTGCTCCGCTCCCTCCACCTCCAGCCGCCGACGCCCCCCACGCCCACATCCACGCCCACGGAGCCGGAACCGACGACCTCGCCCCCGAGCCCCGACCCCCTCCCCGAGCCCGTCACTCGCCCCACCCGCGACAGCGACCGCGACCGCGGCTGACCGGCACCCCGGTTCTTCCGGCTCACCGCGCCACCCACCGACCCGAATCCCGTGAAGAACCGAACGCCCCACTTCTTCCGGCTCACCGCGCCACCCACCGACCCGAACGCCGTGAAGAACGGGGCGCGGCCGGTTGCGGGAGGAGGGGCGCTCGGTCAGGCGTCCAGGTCGGCGGGGAGGGGGAACGACTCGCCCGGCGGGAAGCGGCCCATCGATCGGTAGCGACGGGCGGCGATGCGCCACTCGTCGCCGTCGAGGACGTAGCGGTCGCGGTAGAGGCCGAAGGCGTCGGTGCGCTCGACCTCCCCCTCGCCCTGGCGCAGCTCGCACATGAAGACGCGTGCCGTGGCCGCGGTGCGGTCGCCCCCGGGCCAGAGCTCGACGTGGCTGTTGAGGATGACGAACTCGAAGAACGTGAAGCGGGCCATCGCCGGACCGACGAAGGAGGCGAAGGCCTCGGCGCCCACGAGGCGCTGCGGCGGCCGGGTGACGAGGTCGAGGTCGATGGTGATGCCCGGCACGAACACCTCCACCAGCTCGGCCCACGCCCGCCGGTTCACGATGTCCGCGTACGCCCGCTGCAGCCGGGTGATCGCCACGTGGTCGACCGTCTCCTCGATGCCCCTGCGAACCATGGTGCCCTCCTCGCCCGGACCCTACGGCGACCGGCCACCCGTGACCCGGGACCCCGGCCCCCGGACCCGTGGCCGGGACCCGTGACCGTGGCCCGTGGCCCGTGACCCGGGACCGGCGGCCGACGTGGTGGGAGGATGGCGCCGTGGCGGCAGACACCCCGGGACGGACGGACGGGTCGAGCGGCGACCACGAGCTCGCCGACGGCCACGAGCCGGCCGACACCCACGAACCGGCCGACACCCACGAACCGGCCGACACCCATCGACCGGTCCACCGGGCGGCGGCCGCCGGGTACGCCGACGGCTCCGCGGCGTACGTGGCGGGGCGTCCGACGTACCCCATGGCGACCGTGTCGCACCTCGCCGCGGCGATGCTGCCCGGACGACCGGTGCTCGACGTGGCCGCCGGCACCGGGCTCATGACCGTGCCCCTGCAGGAGGCGGGCCTCCGCGTGGTGGCGGTCGAGCCCGTCGGCGCCATGGCGGCGCGGATCCCTCCGGGACCGGCCCGGGTGCGGGCGGTCGCCGACGCGCTCCCGTTCCCCGACGCGGTGGCGGGCGGCGTCGTGGTGGCCACCGCGTTCCACTGGTTCGCCACCGATGCAGTGCTGGCCGAGCTGGCCCGGGTGGTGGCCCCTGGCGGTGTCGTGGCCCTGGTCTGGAACGTGCGTGACCCGTCGTCGCCCCTGGTGGCGGCGCACTCGGCCCTCGTGGACCCCCACGCCGGCGACGCGCCGCGCTACGCGTCGCTGGCGTGGGAGCGGGTGGTGGCGCGCGCACCGGCCCTTCGGGTGCTCGACGACGTCGACCACCCGAACCCGACGCCCACCACCCGGGCCGGCCTGGTGCAGCGGATCCTCTCCACCTCGTTCGTGGCCGCGCTCGAGGACGACGCCCGGTCGGCCGTCACCCGCCGCGCCGAGGCCCTCGCAGCCACCCTCCCGGAGAGCTTCGAGTACCCCTACCTCACCCGGACCGTGCGGTTGGTGCACCGCGATCCCTCGCGCCCGACACGTGGGTCGGCGCAGGTGGGAAGGTGGGGGCCATGACCGATCGAGCGGGCCAGACCGTCCTCACCACCGGTGCCAACTCGGGCATCGGGCTGGCCACCGTGCTGGAGCTGGCCCGGCGCGGCTTCCACTCCGTCGGGTCGGTCCGCTCCGACGCCAAGGCCGAGGTGGTGCACGCCGCGGCCGACGCCGCCGGGGTTGCGGTCGACACGGTGCTGCTCGACGTGACCGATCCCGAGCAGTGCGAGCGGGCCGTCACCGGCCTCCCGCCCCTCTACGGCCTGGTGAACAACGCCGGCTACGCCCTCACCGGCGCCATCGAGGACGTCGGCGACGAGGAGGCCCACCAGCTCTTCGACACCTTGGTCCACGCCCCGATGCGCCTGGCCCGGCTGGCGCTGCCCGGCCTGCGCGACCAGGGCGGGGGCCGCATCGTCAACATCTCGTCGATCGCCGGGCTCACCACCGCGCCCTTCGCCGGCCACTACACCGGTGCCAAGCACGCCCTCGAGGCGCTCTCCGACGCGCTCCGCATCGAGGTGGCCGGCGACGGGGTGAAGGTCGTCCTCGTGGAGCCCGGCGGGTTCAAGACGGGCATCTGGGAGGACTTCGAGCGCGACGTCGCCACGCGCGAGCACGACGGCACCCGCCACGGCCCGGCCTACCGGCGATACCTCCAGCTCCAGCGCCTCGTGACGCCGATCATGGGCAGCCCCGAGGGCTGCGCCAAGGTGGTGGCCACCGCGCTCACCACGTCGCTGCCCCGCAACCGGTACCTGGTGGGCATCGACGCCCAGGCCCTGCTCCTCGCCCAGCGGTTCACGCCCACCGTCATCAAGGACCGGGTCATCCGCCTCGGCCTGGGCCTCTGAACCGACGCCGACCTCGGCCGGCGCCCGGCGAGGCCCACCGAGCGATCCAGCCCGGCCGCACCGAAGGCGTGGTGCCAGCCGCCGGCCCGTTCCCGTGTCGCGGCGTTCCCGTGTCGCGGCGTTCCGCCGGCGCGCCACCGCGACACGCGAAGCGATGGGCGTCAGGCGCCGATCAGGACCCGGTCAGACCCGGTGGCCGGAGTCGGCGGTCAGCCGCCCGTGCCCAGCGGCAACCGACCGCTGCGTCGCACCAGGTCCTCGAGCTGCTCGTCGTCGATGTCGGCGCCGTTGAGCGTGCCGGCGGTGCGGTGGCGGCCCGCCATGGCCCGGTCATCATCGGGACCCCACTCCTCCCACCGCAGCATCCCCCGCATGGTCATGCACTCGTCGGTACCCAGCAGGCTCTCGTCCATGGCGCCAGCCGACCACGGATCGCGGCCGATCGCCAGGTGGGCCGGCGAGATGGTCAGTAGGGGTGACGGTCCGCCTTGGCGGCCCACGCCGCGAACGACGCCCGCCCGAGGTCGGGGCGCAGCCGGGTGATCGGGAGCCGGCGCTCGTCGAGCGGCCGGGCGAAGTCCTCGTACTGGAAGGCGTCGTCGAAGCCGATGGCCCGGGCGTCCTCCCAGTCGTTGGCGAAGTGCACCGCGTCGAGGCGGGCCCAGTAGATGGCGCTCAGGCACATGGGGCAGGGGGCGCCGCTCGCGTAGATCTCGTACCCCATCAGCATGCGCGCCCGGGCCGGCACCGGATCGGGCGAGCCGTCGGGCCGGTCCACCAGGGCGAGGGTGGAGGCGTCTCGCTCGGCCACCGGGATGGCCGGCGCCCGCGGGTTGAGGGCGGTCACCGCGTTGCGGATGGCGTCGACCTCGGCGTGGCAGGTGATGTCGCCGGTGAGCAGCACGCGGTTCTGGCCCCGGGCCACGATCTCGCCGCCGCGAGCGATGACGGCGCCGAAGGGGCCGCCCCAGTCTCGGGCGACCGACTCCTCGGCCAGGCGGCAGGCCTCGGCCATCAACTCGTCGGGGGTCATGGCGAGCGAGCCTGCCACGACCGGCGGCCTCCACCCGTGCACCGCCGTCCCGGATCGCGGCGGTACCGTCGGCCCATGGCCGTGCGGACCGACTGGAACCCCCTCCTCCGCGACGAGCTCGCCAAGCCCTACTGGGCCGAGCTGCAGACCTTCGTGGCCGAGGAACGGGCCCGGCACCAGGTCTTCCCCCCGCCCGACGAGGTCTTCGCCGCCCTCCACCAGACGCCCTACGCGTCGGTGAAGGTGCTCATCCTCGGCCAGGACCCCTACCACGGGCCGGGCCAGGCCCACGGCCTGTGCTTCTCGGTGCGCCCCGGCGTGGCGGTGCCCCCGTCGCTCCGCAACATCCACGCCGAGCTGGCCTCCGACCTCGGCATCGACCCGCCGAACCACGGCTGCCTCGACGCCTGGACCCACCAGGGCGTGCTGCTGCTCAACACCAGCCTCACGGTGCGCGCCCACCAGGCCGCGTCGCACCAGCGCAAGGGGTGGGAGACCTTCACCGACGAGGTGATCCGGGCCGTCGACGCCAAGGAGGATCGGGTGGTCTTCATCCTCTGGGGCGCGGCGGCCCGCAAGAAGAAGGCGCTGATCGACCTGAGCCGCCACGCGGTGATCGAGTCGGCCCACCCGTCGCCGCTCTCGGCCCACAACGGCTTCCTCGGCAGCCGCCCCTTCTCCCGCGCCAACGCCGCCCTGGAAGCCGCCGGCCGCGAGCCGGTCGACTGGCGCCTCCCCGACCGCTGACCCGCCCGGGCCAGCCGCCTCGGCCGAACCGCCGCCGACGACCGGTCCGGGCGAGCATCCCGGATCGGTCGAGGTCAGCGCGAGCCGTCGCCGGGTCCGCCATCTGCCACGATGGCCCGGCACGGGTGGGGACTGCGGACGGGGCGAGCATGACGGCGACGACAGCGGTCGACGGGCGGACGGCGACGGACCGGTCCCGGGAGGACGGACGCCGCCGCCGCTCGGCGTGGCGGTGGCCGATCACGTCCGCGATCGTGCTGGTCCTCGGCGTGGCCGGCTACGCCGCCTTCCGGGCCCTCAACCCCCACGTCCCGGCGCTCCGGGGCACCGTCCAGGCGGTCGACGGACCGACCGAGCTGCGGTCGCAGGCGGCCACCGTGGCCCTGGGCGACGGCACCGTGTTGGTGTGGGGCGGGCGCAACGTCGGCACCGACTCCGGCCACGTGTTCGATCCCGGCACCCGGCGCTGGACGAGCCTGCCCGCTGCGCCCGGGCCGCCCCGCTTCGGTGCCGCCGCGGTCTGGACCGGCACCGAGGCGATCATCTGGGGAGGCTCCACCGAGTCCCCCACCTTCGCCCTGGACGCCGGTGGCGTCGCCTGGAACCCCACCACGGCGTCGTGGCGGGAGCTACCACCCGCCCCGCACGCCCTGCTCCACGCCCGCGCCGCGGCGTTCGACGACGGCGTCCTCTTCACCGGCGGCGAGCGCCTCGACAGCGACGAGCCGTGGCTCGACCTCTGGTTCGACCTCCGGGACGAGACCTGGACGGTCGTGC
>JBBRFU010000138.1:0-10228 GCA_038241315.1 Acidimicrobiales bacterium
GCGGGCGGTCCGCTACGGCGTCACCCGCCACCAGGTGCTCGGCCTCACCGCCGTGCTCGGCACGGGCGAGGTGCTGCGCACCGGCGGCAAGTACGTGAAGGCCACGTCCGGCTACGACCTCACCCAGTTGATCATCGGCTCCGAGGGCACGCTCGCCCTGGCCACCGAGGCCACGCTGCGGCTCCACCCCCGCCTCACCCACGGCGCCACCGTGCTGGTGCCGTTCCCGTCGCTCGACGAGGTCGCCGCCGCGGTGCCCCGCATCGTGGGCTCGGGCCTCCAGCCCACCATCCTCGAGTACATCGACTTCATCACCATGGGCGCCATCACCGCCGGCGCCGGGCTGGAGCTGGGGGTGCCCGCCGAGGTGAAGGACGCCGCCCTGGCCTACCTGGTGGTGGTGCTCGAGAACCGCAGCGACGAGCGCGTGGAGGAGGACACCGTCGAGCTGGCCGAGCTCGTCACCGCCCTCGGCGCCCTCGACCTCTACGTGCTCCCCTCGGCGTCGGGCGCCGCACTCATCGAGGCCCGCGAGAAGGCGTTCTGGACCGCCAAGGCCCTGAACGCCGACGACATCATCGACATGGTCGTGCCCCGCGCCGCCATCCCGGCCTACCTCGGCGCGGTGCAGGAGGCGGGCGCCGCGACGGGCTCGATCGTGGTGGGCTGCGGCCACGCCGGCGACGGCAACGTGCACCTCTCGGTGTTCCAGCCCGACCCCGCCACCCGCTCCGACGTGGTGGGCCGCATCCTCCGAGCCGGCGCCGACCTCGGCGGCGCGGTCTCGGGCGAGCACGGCATCGGCACCGAGAAGAAGGCCTACCTCGCCGCCATCGAGGACCCCGCCAAGCTCGACCTCATGCGCCGCATCAAGACCGCCTTCGACCCCACCGGCATCCTCAACCCCGGGGTCATCTTTTCCCAGAAAGCAGATCCCACATGAACGGTGCCCAGGCGCTGATCCGGACGCTCGTCGACGCCGGTGTCGACGTGTGCTTCATGAACCCCGGCACCTCGGAGATGCACTTCGTGGCCGCGCTCGACGACGTGCCGGAGATGCACGGCGTGCTGGCCCTGTTCGAGGGGGTGGCCACCGGCGCGGCCGACGGCTACGCCCGCATGGCCGACCGCCCCGCCGCCACCCTCCTCCACCTCGGGCCCGGCCTGGGCAACGGGCTGGCCAACCTGCACAACGCCCGCAAGGGCCACACCCCGGTGGTCAACATCGTCGGGGACCACGCCACCCACCACAAGCCCTACGACGCCCAGCTCGAGTCCGACATCGAGACGGTGGCCCGCAACGTGTCGAGCTGGATCCGCACGTCCACCGCCACCGCCGAGCTGGCCACCGACGCGGCCGAGGCCGTCGCCGTGGCCTCCGGCCCGCCGGCGCAGGTCGCCACCCTCATCCTCCCCGCCGACGTCAGCTGGACCGACGGCGCCGAGCCGGCCCCGCCGGTGGCTCCCGCCGCCGCCGACGCGGTCGACGCCGACCTGGTGGCCGCGGTGGCCGAGGTGCTGCGCGGCGACGAGCCGGCCGCCCTCTTCGTGGGCGGGCGGGCCTGCCGGGCCGAGGCCCTGGCCGACGCCAGCCGGATCGCCAACGCCACCGGCGCCAAGCTCCTCGCCGAGACCTTCCCGGCGCGCCTCGAGCGCGGCGCGGGCCGGGCGCCGGTGGACCGCCTGGCGTACCTGGCCGAGTTCGCGGCCATGCAGCTCGACGGCCTCCGTCACCTCGTGGTGATCGACACCAAGGCGCCCGTGTCGTTCTTCGCCTACCCGGGCAAGGCCAGCGACCTCGTGCCCGAGGGGTGCACCGTGCACGTGCTGGCACCCGACGGCGGCACCGCGGATGTGGCCGGCACGCTCGCCGCGCTGGCGGAGGCGGTCGGCGCGCCGGCCGACGGCGCCTCCCTGCAGGCGGCGGCCCGTCCGCCCCTCCCCACCGGCCCGCTCACCGCCGAGGCGGTGTGCGCGGCGCTGGGCGCCCTCATGCCCGAGGGCGCGATCGTGTCCGACGAGGGCAACACGTCGGGCCTGTTCGCCGCCGGCTTCACCGCCGGCGCGCCGGCCCACGACTGGCTCACCCTCACCGGCGGCGCCATCGGCCAGGGGCTCCCGGTCGCCGTGGGCGCGGCGGTGGCGTGCCCCGACCGCCAGGTGATCGCCCTGGAGTCCGACGGGTCCGCCCTCTACACGCTGCAGGCCTGGTGGACCATGGCCCGCGAGCGGCTCGACGTGATCACCATCCTCTTCAACAACTCCTCCTACGCGGTGTTGAACATGGAGCTGCAGCGCGTGGGCGCCACCAGCGTGGGCGACAAGGCCAAGGAGATGCTCGACCTCTCCCGGCCCGACCTCGACTTCGTGGCCCTCGCCACCGGCATGGGCGTGCCCGCCACCCGCGCCACCACCGCCGAGGAGTTCGTGGCCCAGTTCGAGGCCGCCCTCGCCGCGGACGGTCCGGCGGTCATCGAGGCCGTGGTCCCCAGCATCATCTGACCCCGCCCCCACCTCGGCGGCGGGCGGCCGGGCCCCGTCGCAGGAGCGGGGGGCGTCGACGGCGAACCCACTCGATGCTGCGCCGACCCGGGTCCGGCGCGTACGGTCCCAGTGTCCGGCCGACAGGGGACTCCTGGGGGAAGCGGCCGGACGTGCACCAGGGAGGACCACGACACTCATGGCAACCATCGCGATCACCGGCTCCGCCGGCGGCATCGGCCGAGCCACCGTCGAACGCCTCCAGGCCGATGGTCACCAGGTCATCGGCGTGGACCTGCGCGACGCCGACGTGGTGGCCGACCTCTCCACCGCCGGGGGCCGCCGGGCCATGCTGCGCGAGGTCGACGAGCTGTGCGGCGGCATCCTCGACGGGCTCGTGGTGGGGGCCGGCATCGCCGGCGAGGACGGCGCCACCGCCGTGTCGGTGAACTTCTTCGGCGCGGTGGCCACCCTGCGCGGGTTGCGCCCGATGCTCGAGCACGGCACCTCGCCGAGCGTGGTCGTCATCGGCTCCAACTCGGCCACCACCCAGCCCGGGTACGGGTTGGAGATCGCCGAGTGGTGCCTGGCCGACGACGAGCCCCGCGCTCGCCTCGCCGGCGCGGGCGACGGTGCCAGCGCCTACCCGGCCACCAACCTGGCGCTCGCCCTGTGGGTCCGACGTCAGGCCACCACCGCCGACTGGAGCGGCGCCGGCATCCGCCTCAACGCCATCGCCCCCGGGTTCATCGACACGCCGCTCACCGAGGGCCAGTGGGACTTCGTCTCGTCGCTCGACCGGGTCTACCCCATGCCCGCCGGTCGCCCCGGCAAGGCCGAGGAGGTGGCGGGGCTGCTGGCCTACCTGCTCTCGCCCGAGGCGGCCTACTTCGCCGGTTCGGTGCTGGTGATGGACGGCGGCACCGAGGCGGCCCTGCGGCCCGACGACTGGCCCCGCCCGCTCGGCCACTGAGGCGGTCTGACCGGACTGTCCGGTCGGCTCGTCGGCCCGGGCGCCCCCGTAGAGTCGCCGGGGTGCCGATCCACCACCTGCAGCTCTGGGTCCCCGACCTCGGTCGGGCCGAGCGCTCGTGGGGCTGGCTGCTCGCCCAGGTCGGCTTCGAGCCGGCCCGGCGCTGGGACACGGGCTGCGTCTGGCGAGACGGCGACACCGGCATCGTCATCGAGGCCTCGCCCGACATGGTCCCGGGCATGTTGCACTCCCGCCTGCGGCCCGGGATGAACCACGTGGCCTTCACGGTGGCGAGCACGGCGGCGCTGGCCGAGATCCTGGCCGAGGGACCACGCCACGGCTGGTCGCTGCTCGGCGACGAGCCCCGCCACCCCCTGTCGCCCCAGCTGTCGGTGGGCTACCTGGAGGACGCCGACGGCTTCGAGGTGGAGCTGGTGGCGCCCGCCGACGACGTCGGGCCGACGAACGCCGGCTGACGACCGCTCAGCCGACCCGGCCGGGGTTGGGTGCCCAGCGGTCGGCCCCGGGCGGGGCGGGCAGGTCCCGGTAGGCCGCCACCACCGGCGCCAGCTGGTGGGGCGTGGCCCCGTGGAGGATGACCCCGTCGACGCCGAGGTCGAACTGGGCGCGGGCCGAGGCCGCGCACGACGCCGCGCTGCCGGTGCCCGACGCGGCCAGCCACTCGTCGGGGAGCAGGTCGGCCAGGTGGGCCAGCTGGTCGTGGGTGGCCAGCTGGTCGAGGGCCCCCGGCACCGAGGCCACCACCTCGTCGGCGCGGAAGCGGGTGAGCACCTCCGGGTCCCAGCCGTTGGTGGCCACCAGGAGGTCGCCGTAGCCCTGGAGGTAGGTGGCCAGGCGACCGACCGTGCGTCGCAGCCGGTCGGTGTCGTCGACCGGGTCCGGGACGGTGGCGAAGCACGACCAGATCCGCACCGCGGCCGGGTCCCGGCCGGCCTCCTCGGCCGCCCGACGGACGGTGGCCACCGCCCGGGCCGTGGTCTCGTCGGTGAAGAAGGTGTGGAGCACCACGGCGTCGAACGCCCGGCCGGCCAGGGCCAGGCTCTGCGGGCCGAAGGCCACCAGGAGGAGCGGGATGTCCTCGTCGAAGGCGCTGTCGAGGTGCAGCACCGGCCAGCTCCCGGCGGGGCCGTCGTGGGAGAAGATCGCCTCGCCCCGCCACAAGCGTCGGAAGAGCCCGGCGATGTCCTCGAGCTGGGCGGTGGTGATGGGCGGCAACCCGTACGCGGCCTGGAGCGGGGCGATGCCGCGACCGAGGCCGAGGGTGAAGCGGCCCCCGGTGAGGCGGTGCATGGTGGTGGCGAACGACGCGGTCACGAGCGGGTGGCGCGTGTTGTGGTTCGTGGCGGCGGTGGCCACCCCGAGCTCCTGGCTGACGGCACCGGCGGCCGCCGACAGCGTCACCGCCTCCTTCACGTTGAAGCGCTCCGAGACGAAGACCGACCCGAGCCCGATCGCCTCGGCCTCCCGCACCTCCTCGAAGAGGGGCTCGGGCGTGGTGGGGCCGCCGGCCAACACGTAGAAGCCCAGCTCGTTGCGTCGCTCGTCGGCCATGGGGCGCACCGTAGCGGGCGCTGCCGACGGACCTGACTACCCGTCAGGTGGTGACCGGGTCGGGCCAGAAGCCGGCGAAGACGGCCCGGGCCTCAGCGCCGAGCGGCCGCCTCGCGCCCGAGCGACCCCATGGCGCTGGTGAGCCGCCGGCTGATCGCCTTGGTCACCACCGGCATCACCGGCTTCAGGAAGGGCTTCGGATCGATCGCCATGCGGTAGGTCACGCGGGTGCGGTCGGCGTCGACCGCCTCGATGGTGACCCGCTCCACGAGCGAGCGGAAGGCCGGCGGCGTCATCTCGGTGGCCGTGAAGGCCCACAGGGCCCCCTCCTCCCAGGCGATGAACCGCTCCTGGAAGCGCGCCCCACCGGACAGCACCACCTCGCGCGTGGACCCCACCCCGCTGGCGGGCGTGGACGTGCCGCGGCAGCGTGACACCCCGGCGAACCACGAGGGCCAGCGGTCGTGGTCGGCCAGCACGGCCCACACCTCCGCCGGGCTGGCGGTCACCACCGCGGCTCCCTCGGCCCGGGCGGGGGCGGTGTCGGCGAACGACAGGTCCTGTTGGATCAACTCGGCCACGGCATCGACCTCCTCGGACGGGAAGCTACCGGCAGCCGGGCCGCGTGGGGGGCGCCACGGTCACCGGGGCCGGGGCACCGCCACCCGGCGGGCGTAGGCCGGCGACGCCAGGATCTCGGCCACCACGTCGGTGAGCGGGGTGCCCGCCGCGAGGCGGGCGACGGTGGCCCGGTGCTCGTCGCCGGTGGGCGCCCGGCGCAGCAGGGCGTTCCAGAGGACGGCCGTGTGGACCCAGTGGGCCGACGAGGCCCGGAACGCCGTCGACTCGCTGGCGCGCACCATGACCTCCCCCCGGGTGAGCTCGCCGAGGTCGAGCTGGGACGTCAGGTAGGCCACCTCCCGCTCCTCGACCGGCTTGCCGGTGTTGCGCAGCGTGAGCTCGGCGAACTCCTGGTTGGAGAGCCTGCCGTGCCGTCTCACGAACTCGGGCGTGGTGGCGAAGCGCTGGGAGATGGCGTCGAGCGACAGGCCGGCCCGGGCCTTCGCGACCCACGGCTCGAGGCCCGCCGGCGTGGGCGGCCGCTCGAGGTAGGCCAGGTACAGCCGGGCGATGGGGTCGACGTGGGCCCGGGCGTCGCGGCCGCGCCGGATGCTGACCACGTGGTCCTCCGGCGACAACCCCGCCTCCAGGCGGGCCACGTCGTTGCGCAGCCAGTCGGCCCGCACGATCCCGGTGAGGTCGGTGAGCTGGCGGCGGGCGAACGCCTCCCAGCTGCCGAACAGCCGCAGGGCCGACGGGGGCGCCACCGCGGGCGGCGAGGCGCTCGACGGCGGGCCCGCGCCGTCGGCGTACACCGCCACCACCCGCACCTCCAGGGGGACCCCCGGCGGCGCCGCGAGCCGGGCCGACGACTCGGTGCCGGCCACCTCCACCGGCGCGGGGGCCCTCGCCCCCGCCGGCGCCCCGTGACCCAGCGACGGCACCACCCGGAAGCGGGTCGGGGCCGCGCCCGCCGGGGGGTCCCAGCGCACGGTGAGGCCGTCGCGGTACGGGGTGGCGTGGACCCCGGTGGCCACCCGGGCCGGGCGGTACGGGCGGCACGGCTGGTTCCGGGAGGACACCGACTGGGTGGTCACGCCGGGCAGCGCGCACGCCGGCGGGGCCTCGGCCACGTCGGGCGACGCGGCAGCCGGGAGCTCGGGCACCACCACGCGGGACGGGCGGCCGACGCTGTGGCCGATCTCGTTGGTGGCGGTCCCGGGCAGCGCGTCGAACGCCCAGAACGGCTGGTTGCCACCGGGCGCCTCCACGTTCACCCGCAGGCGCGACCCGGCCCGGATCACGTGGGCGAACGGGAAGAGCTCCACCCGCACCGGGGTGAACTCGCCGGCGGGCAGGGGCGAGGCGCCGGCCTCCTGGTGGTCGTGGTACGGCACCAGCTCGGTGCTGCGATCCGGGTCGAGGGTCCGGTGGCTGGCCCGCAGCCAGCCGCTCTGGATGTAGACCTCCTGGCCGTCGGGACGCACCTCGGTGAGGGTGACCTCGAGGTCGGTGTCGGCGGCCGACGAACGCACCCACAGGTCCGCGCTGCCCGCACCGGCGTAGGCCACCTCGGCCTCGTACGGGGCCGACAGGAAGCTCGCGCTGTGGCCCTCGGCCAACGGGTCCCACCGCACGTCGGGGTGCGGCGCCCACTGCGAGTCGGTGCCGCTGCTCGAGGTGCGCGACCGCTTGGTGGCGGGGTCGTAGGTGTAGGCCGAGGCCGCCCGAGCGGCCGTGTCGGCCACCCGCGACGGGGCCGGGCGCAGCGCGCCGTCGGGCTGGAGGTGGTGCGCCGCGGCCCGGGTGCCGGCGACCGGCCAGTCAGCGTGGCGGGTGGTGACCGGTGACAGGGGCAGGCCCTCCCGACCGGGGATCGAGCCGGTCTCCCAGCGGATGCGAACGCGCGGGCGGGCCTCGTAGCGGGCCAGCGCCGCGGCGTGGGTGCCGGTGGTGTCCCAGTCGCTCGCCGGGAGCACGAAGTCGGCGTCGCGGTCGCCGGCCTGGAACAGGTCGGCCAGCACGCCGGGGACGATGGCCTGGAGGAGCGGGTTGATCCGCGGCACGCGGTGGCCCACGTACAGGTCCACGAACGCCATCACCTCGGCGACCTCCGAGGGCGACATCGGCTCCACGTGGGTGCCGTTGGTCAGGTTGGCGAACACCTTGGTGTCGGGGTCGAAGAGGGGCACCAGGTTGGCGGCGCTGCCGCCGGTCTGCTCGTCCTGCCACTGCGACGAGAGGAACGTGGGCACCTCGATGCGATCCACGAAGGTCTCGGTGTTGAGGTGGTCGAGGTCGTGGTCGGCGAACGGGGTGGCGCGGATCTGCTCGAGCAGCGGCTTGCTCTGGAGGCGCAGGGCCTGGTTGTCGGCGCAGGTGGTGTCCCCCGCCGCCACGCGGTCCCCGGCCCAGCCGCGGGCCAGCGGTCGGGCGTTCGCCTCGCGCTCGGACGCCCACTCGTAGGCGAAGCCGTCGTTGAGGATGCCGCCCGGGTACAGGATCCCGCTGTAGGTGTCGGAGTACGGCGACAGCGGGGTGATGGCGTCGAGGTGCGGGGGCCGGGTGGCGGCCACGTAGAGCTGGCTGTAGCCCGAGTAGGAGATGCCCACCATGCCGACGTCGCCGTTGGACCACGGCTGGTGGGCCAGGCTCTCGACCACGTCGTAGCCGTCGAGGCTCTGGAGGGTCTCCATGAAGTCGAAGGCGCCGCCCGAGCACCCGGTGCCGCGCATGTTGACGCCCACCACGACGTAGCCCTGAGCCGCGAACACCAGCGACTCGCGCGGCGGGAGGCCGGGCTGGGAGGGGTCGTAGCCCGAGTAGTTGACCACCACCGGCCAGGGCCCGGTGCTCCCGTCGAGCGGGAGGGTCACGTTGACCGACAGGGTGGTGCCGTCCCGGGTGGGGAGGTAGCCGTAGCCGGCCTCGAGCGGGTCGGCGGCGGCCTGCTCGGCGTAGTGGGCGTCGTCGGGGTGGTCGTCGGGCGCAGCGACGGTGAGGTCACCTGCTTGCTCCGCCCCGGCCCGCACCGCGTAGCCGGCGCCCGGGTCCACCTCGCGGAACAGCAGGGCGCCCGCGGCGTCGGCGACCCCCTCCTCGACCACTGCGCCGGCGGCGTCGAGGAGCGCCACGGGCGCGCCCGGCTCGTGGCCGGTGGTCCACACCTGCTCCACGCTGCCCCCGGCCGTGAACGTCGGTGGCGCCTGGGCGACGCCCACCGGGGCCAGCGGCGCCGCCGCCGCCGCACCCCCGGCCGCAGCCACCGGGACCACGGTCCCCACCAGGCACAGCACGGCCAGCATCCGTCGCACGGCACTTCCCCCTCGGTCCCGACCTGAGCCAACGCTCGGGTTTCGGCGAGTGTCGTCCAGGACGTGGGGGTTGTCGACCGTCCCCACGCTGGGTGACCACGCCGCTCCGCAGGTGGGAGACCCAGCACCGCGACGGGCACCGCCGCGGCACCACGGCGGCACCGCGACCGCAGAGCCGGCACCGCGTCGGCCCTCGGACACGGCACGCTGTGGGGGGTACGCCGACCCGGCACCACCACCCGCTCCCCCCGGCCGCCACCCCGTCGTCAGCTCGGAGCCACCCATGACCGCCACCGCTCGCCCTCGACGGCCCGCCGAGGACCGACCCATCGCGCCGGCGGCCCGCGCCCTACTGGCGCCCAAGCCGGTGTGGGTCCCCCCGACGCCCAGCGCCCTCGAGCTCTCGGTGGGGGTCGTCAGCGGCACCGCGGCCGCCCTGGCGTCACCGCTGCTGCTCTGGCCGCTGGCCACGGCCCTCCGCCCGCTGGGCAGCGACCCGTCCACCTTCCAGCCCACGCCCGACGAGCTCGGCGATCCCGGCTGGTTCGGGCCCGACAGCGTGGCGTGGCGCGTCCACGCCGACCACTCCCTCCTCGTGGCCGGCATCGCCGCCTTCACCCTCCAGGCCCTGCACCCGCTGGCCATGGCCGGGGTGGCCGAGCACTCGGCGTTCAGCGACGACTTCCTCGGTCGCACGCGCCGGACCGGCGAGTTCGTGCAGGGCGTGGTGTTCGGGTCGTCCGCCGAGGCCGAGCGCCTCTGCCGGATGGTCCGCAAGGTGCACGAGCGGGTGGTGGGGGTGGCCCCCGACGGCCGGCCCTACGCCGCCAACGACCCCGAGCTGCTCGACTGGGTCCACATCGCCGAGTACCTGGCCATCGCGGCGGCGAACCGCCGGTTCGGCGTGCAGCCGATGAGCCGGGACGAGCTCGACACCTACGTGGCGGAGGTGGCGCGCGTCGGCGAGGGCACCGGCGTGGTGGCCCCGCCGCGCAGCTGGGTCGAGATCAACGAGTCGCTCGAGCGGCACCGGCCGAACCTGGCCGTGGGCGAGTACGCGGCCGCCGGCGTCAGCTTCCTCGACGACCCACCGATCATCCCTGGCCCGGCCAAGCCGATCTGGCGGGCCCTCTGGGCCGGCGCCGTGGCCTGCCTGCCGCCCGTGGCCCGCGAGCTGCTGCGCCTCCCGATGCCGTCCACCCTCGAGCTGGCCGGCTGCCGGGTGGTGCTGCGCACCCTCGGCGCCCTCGGCGACACCCCGCCCCGCCTCGCCGCCGCCCGCACCCGCCTCACCCTCCCCCACGCCTGAGGTCGGCACCGACCGACC
>JBBRFU010000139.1:0-10162 GCA_038241315.1 Acidimicrobiales bacterium
GTGCGGCCGCCGGTGCCATCGACCAGCAGGCGGCCGGGGAAGGGACCTCGGTCCGCCTCCTGGGCCGGCTCGCGGAGGCGGGGGTGCCCCAGGGGCTCGCCATCGGGGAGCGCAAGCCCGAGTGGATGCGGGCCAAGGCCCGCATCGGCGACGACTACCTGCGCCTCAAGAAGACCATGCGCGACCTCCAGCTCACCACGGTGTGCGAGGAGGCCGGCTGCCCCAACATCTACGAGTGCTGGTCCGACGGCACCGCCACGTTCATGATCAACGGCGAGCGCTGCACCCGGGCGTGCGGCTTCTGCCTGGTCGACACCCGCCACCCCGCCGCCCCTGATCCCGGCGAGCCCGAGCGGGTGGCCGAGGCGGTCGAGCAGATGGGGCTCCGGTACGCGGTGCTCACCACCGTCGCCCGCGACGACCTGGCCGACGGGGGCGCCTCCTCGTTCGCCGAGACCATCGCCGCCATCCGGCGTCGCACCCCCGGCGTGCAGGTGGAGACGCTCATCTCCGACTGCAAGGGCGACCCCGCCTCGCTCGACGTGATCTTCTCGGCCCGCCCCGAGGTCCTGAACCACAACATCGAGACGGTGCCCCGGCTCCAGCGGGCGGTGCGGCCCTCGGCCTCCTACGCCCGCTCCCTGGCCGTGCTGGCCCGGGCCAAGGCGGCCGGGCTGACCACCAAGAGCAGCCTGATCGTCGGCATGGGCGAGACGTTCGACGAGCTCGTCGGCACGCTGGCCGACCTGCGGGGCATCGGCGTCGACATCGTCACCATCGGCCAGTACCTCCGTCCCACCACCCACCACCTCCCGGTGGCCCGGTGGGTGACGCCCGAGGAGTTCGTCGAGCTCAAGCGCATCGGCGAGGCGATGGGCATCGACCACGTCGAGTCCAGCCCCCTCACCCGCTCCAGCTACCACGCCCGCCAGGCGGCCGACGCCGCCGAGGCCCCGACGGCCGCCCCGGTGGCGGCCCGCTGAGGGCCGGCGGGAACCGGCTGCGAGCGCACCCACCCCGGCGGGCAGACTGAGGCGATGGGACGAACCTGGGACGCCATCCCCGACCACCTGGCCGAGTGGATGCCGGCCCAGCCGGTGTGGTTCGTGGCCACCGCGCCGCTCGCCGCCGACGGACACGTCAACGTGTCCCCCAAGGGCGACGACACCTTCCGCGTGATCGACCCCCACACGGCGGCCTACCTCGACCTCACCGGGAGCGGCGCCGAGACCATCGCCCACACGCGCGAGAACGGTCGGCTCACCATCATGTTCTGCTCCTTCGACGAGAAGCCGAACATCGTGCGGCTCTACGGCCGGGGCGAGGCGGTGCTGCCCGACCACCCCGACTTCGCCGGCCTGGTGGCCCGCTTCCCCGAGAAGCTCTCCACCCGCAGCGTCATCCGCCTGGCGGTCGAGTCGGTCACCAGCTCCTGTGGCTACGGCGTGCCGTTCATGACCCTGGCCGGGCCCCGCCCGATGATGGACGAGTGGGCCGAGCGCCAGGGCCCCGACGGCATCGTGGCCTACCGCGACCGCAAGAACGCCACGAGCATCGACGGGCTCCCCGCGCTGGCCGACTGACCGGCTCGTCCGGCCGCGCGCCGGCGCCGTCGGCGGTACGGTCCGGGCCATGGCCGATCGCGCGTTGCACACGCTGGTGGAGGGGGGCGGGTTCTTCGAGGGGCCCCGCTGGCACGAGGGCACCTGGTGGGTGTCGGACTTCTACCGGCACCAGGTCGCCACCGTGACCACCGACGGTGTCGAGACCGTGGTGGTGGAGGTGGAGCACCAGCCCTCCGGCCTCGGGTGGCTGCCCGACGGCTCGCTGGTGATCTCGTCGATGAAGGACCAGCGGGTCCTGCGCTTCGCCGACGGGGCCCTCACCACCCTCGCCGACGTCTCCGAGCACGCCGGTGGCCACCTGAACGACCTGGTGGTGGACCGCCACGGCCACACCTTCGTGGGGAACTTCGGCTTCGACCTGATGGGTGGCGGCACGCCGTCCACCGCGTCGCTGATCCGGGTCGACCCCGACGGCACCGTCGCCGTCGCCGCCACCGACCTGCACTTCCCCAACGGTGCGGTGATCACGCCCGACGGCGGGACGCTGATCGTGGGGGAGACCACCGGCAACCGCTACACCGCCTTCTCCCTGGCCGACGACGGCACCCTCACGGATCGCCGGGTGTGGGCCGAGTTCGCCCCCGTCCCCACCGCCGAGTCGTTCACCGACAGCCTGGCCGAGATCACGGTGGCACCCGACGGTTGCGCGCTCGACGCCGAGGGCCACATCTGGGCCGCCGACGCGCTCGGCAACCGGGCCGTCCGGGTGGCGCCGGGCGGGGAGATCGTCGACGAGATCCCCGGGCCCGACGGGCTCGGCATCTACGCGCTGATGCTCGGGGGCGACGACGGCCGGACGCTCCTCCTGTGCGGCGCGCCCGACTTCTTCGAGCACAACCGGGCCACGGCGCGTGAGGCGGTGCTGCTCACCACCACCGTCGAGGTCCCCCACGCCGGGCTCCCCTGAGGGGTGGGTCCATCCCGCGTCGGGGGGTTTCGGTGGACCCCGCCCCCGGGTAGGCCGCGCCGGTGACCGACCTCGTCCGAGCCGACCCCGAGTCCCTCGAGGCCTACACCGAGGTCACCCAGGCGGCCGACGACCTCGTGGTCGACGACGTGGCGGCCTACCGCACGGCCTGGCTGGCGTTCACCGCCGGGCCGTTCGTGCCGCCGCTGAGCCCCCCGCTCTCGAAGGACGCCGACGTGGCCTCCCTGCTGGCCGAGGTCGTCCACCTCGACGGGCTCCCCACCGCGCTGGCGGTCGCCCTGCGCTCGCTCGACGAGAACGGCGACGGCGCCCTGAGCGCCGCCGACGGCGTGCTGGTGAGCGATCACCCCGAGCTGCTGCCGTTCCTCTTCCCCCAGGGCCTCGGGGTCGGTGACACCGCGGTGTCGGTGCTCCTGGAGCACTTCGACCGCCTCGACACCGCCGACGACGGCGGCGACCCGGACGGCCTGGTCTCGCGGGACGACGTGGAGGCGGTGGCCGCCGACCCCACCGCACCGTGGGAGCTCCAGGCGGCCGCCCGCTACCTGCTCGACAACCCGACGCTCTACACGCTGGTGGACAGCGGTGCCGACGGCGGTGGTCCCTGGTCGTCCGACGGCGACATCAAGCGGGCCGACATCGAGACCTTCCTGCAGACCAACGAGCACCTGCGCGACCTCGTCGCCTGGTCGGGCTGGGCCGACCACTTCGACACCGCCGACGAGGGCGGCGACGGCGACGGCCACGTGTCCGACGACGACCTCGAGGCCGTCGCCTCGGACGACTCGGTTCCCCAATCGGTGCGCGACGCCGCCCGGTTCCTCCTCGACACCCCGTCGGCCCGCCTCTCCCTGTCCCTGGGCGCCGGCGACGACTTCAACTTCGTCGACGGCTTCCGCGACCAGGTCCTCGGCCGGCTGATCAACGGGCAGGCCTACGCCGACGACCCCGAGGCCGCGGCGTCCTTCGTCCAAACGCTTCCCGTGGCCTCGGGGGGTGGTGCCGGCCTGCCCATCACCCTGGTGGCCGACGACGGGTTCGAGGCCCTGGCCCGGGCCGCGCTCCTGGGGACCGGCACCGACCTCACCGACACGCAGACGGTCATCTCCCACCTCCCGGAGACCACCTCGGCCCGCCGCAACGACCTGATCACGGGCTTCTACGACCTGCTCGCCCAGCGCGCCGACGGGGTGTTCGCCGACGCCACGGGCGCCACCGCCGGAGACCCCACATCTGCCGGCCACCCCGGCGTGAACTGGCTCATCTTCGCCCCCTGGGCCTCGAGCGGTGTCCACGACGTCATCACCGGCGAGTTCCGGGTGATGGGGATGATCGGTCCCACCGCCGGCGGACGGCAGGGCGCGGCCGACGGCAACCAGTGGATCTTCGACGACATCACCTCGCGCTACGCGGCGTTCGTGGAGCTCTACGAGGCCAGCGGCGGCCACCCGTCCACGGCCCAGCTCGAGCGGTTCTTCGCCGACAACTTCGACGACGGCGACCTCGAGATCCGCACCGGCTTCCAGGCCTACGTGGCGGCACTCGAGGAGCCCGACCCGGCCCGCCGGCAGCAGCTGATGTTCCAGGCCAACACCCTGGTGGCCACCCACGAGCAGGCCGGCGCCGACCCCTACCTCTCCCAGGTGGCCACCGGCCCGGACTCCGTCGCCACCGAGTTCATCGACGTCCAGATGGGCGAGCACCTCATCGAGGTCAACCACGACCTCGATCCGATGGCCAACCGGCACAACCTGGTCGACGACGTCCCGATCCTCGGGCTCGACCCAGCCGACCTGGACCACGCCGACCTCTCCGGCAACGGGATCCGCTACGGCACCGGCGATTCGCCCTCGACGGTCGATCTCGCCGACATCTCCGGCTGGGGCGACGAGCTCGACGTGTCCACCCGCGAGTGGTTCGACGAGAAGGGCCAGGGGACCACCTACGTGCAGACCTACAGCCGAGGCGGGCCGGTCGCGGTGCCGGAGGCGATCGACCCCGACCACTCGCTCGAGGGCACCGGCGCCGACAGCTGGCCGGACTACGAGGACCGCATGTGGAACCTCACCCGCCTCTTCGAGCAGCTCCACACCGACCCGTCGCTCTACGCCACCGGCGACCTGCGCGGCGGCCTCGACCTCGACTGGCTCCCCGCCGAGCAGCGAGCTGCGGTGGCCCGTTGAGCGGTGCCGCGCCGAGCCGACCCGTCCGTTCCCTCGTCTTCCTCCTCGTCGCCCTCGGAGCCCTCGCCATGACGTCCACCACCGCCTGCTCCTCCGACGACGGGGGCGGCAACGAGACCGTGGTCCGCACCCGCATCGACGCGGTGTGGGCCGCGGTCGGCGCCGACCCCGCCGCCGTCCAGGTCCTGGCGTACGGCCGGACCGAGCGGCCCGGCGCCGATGCCTGCGCCGGGCTCCCCGAGGACGACCGGTGGTGGGGGGCGCAGCGGTCCCGGCTGCCCCCGGGGGAGGTGGCCCAGGCCACCCTGCTCGACCGGTTGGAGACCGCCCTCGCCGACGACGGCTTCGTGGTCCGCCGCTACAAGTCCACCGGGTCCGAGACGCGCATCCTCGACGGGGTCAACGAGGAGGAGGGCGTCACCGTCCAGCTCTTCGTCACCGATGACGGCGCCGCCTCCCTCGACGTGAAGGCCGGCCCCTGCGCCACCGCCCTGCGCACCGAACCCGACCCCCCCTACGTCCCCGAGGGCTGAGGCCGTGACCGGCCTCCTCGAGGTCGTCGGCGCATCCGAATCGGAGGAGGTCCGCTGCCTTCGGTGACGGCGGCGACGAACGCGTCGGCGCGTCGTTGGGCGAGTGACGCGCCCGCGGGCGCATGGGTGCGGGTGACGGCGGTGTCGATCACGGCGCACACCGCCCCGGCGGCTACGGGGGTGAGGCGGGCGGTGACGATGACGGCGCCGTCGGGCTCAGTGCGCCATGCCACCGAGCGAGCCTCGTGTTGGCGGCGCCGGACCTCGTCAGGGCCCTCGTGGCGCCGCGACCAAGCTGCGATCGCCGCGCCCAGTCGGCCTGCGGGGGTGGTCTCGGCGATGGCCAGCAGCGCGGACGCATTGGCTTCGGTGAGGCAGGTGGCCAGCACCCGGGCTTTGGCGTAGGAGACGTCACCCGACGCCATCGCCGCATCCAGTTCGGGAAACCGGCGCAGGGTACGAGCGACGCGGACCTGGGTCCGGGCCGTGGAGATCTCGATGTCACAGACATCGGCGAGCCAGGCTGCGCACGACAGCGACCCCCACGTGGCCCACGAGCCTCGCTGGTCGAGCTCACCGACGAGCACCAGCAGCTCATAGGTGCCGGCGGCGAGGCGACCGGCGAGGTCGATGACCTCCGCCTCGAGCCGCTCGGCCGGCTGATCGACGAGTCGGGCACGCGCCCGCGGGCGCGTCGACCGAGGAGATGTGTGGGCATCGAGGCCGGGGTCGGCGGCCGGGTGGTGGGCGGTGGTGGTTGTGGCGAGGGAGGGCATGGGGTCACCTCGGTAGGCTGATCGCAGGGGGGAACTGGTGTTCGATCAGCCTACCGAGGGAGGGTGACATCGAAGCCCGGGCGAGCACCGGCCCAGCGCGAACGCCCAGGTCAACGGGTCACCGACGCGCGCCCGCGGGCGCGTCCTCGGCGGCTGCCGCGTAGCCTGACGCCATGCATGCCGAGCGCCTCGACCGGGTCCGTGCCGCCATGGGCGCGCAGGGGGTCGACGCCCTCCTCTTGTCGGTCGGCCCGGACCTGCCCTGGCTGATCGGGTACGAGGCCATGCCGCTGGAGCGGCTCACCATGTTGGTGGTGCCCCGTGACGGCGAGGCCACGCTGGTGGTGCCCCGCCTCGAGGCCCCGCGCGTGGTGGAACGGCCCGGGCTCTTCGCCATCCGCCCGTTCGAGGAGGCCACCGACCCGATCCGGCTGGTGGCCGAGCTCGCCGGGGCGGCGGGCACCGTGGCGGTCGGCGACCGCACCTGGGCCCGCTTCGTGCTCGACCTCCAGGCCGCCCTGCCCGGTGCCGGGTGGCGGAAGGCCAGCACGGTCACCGGCCCGCTCCGCGCCGTGAAGGACGCCGCCGAGGTGGCCGCGCTCCGGCGGGCGGCCGCCGCGGCCGACCGGGTGGCCGCCCAGCTCCAGGGCGGCGAGATCGCGCTGGTGGGCCGGACCGAGGCCGAGGTGTCCGCGGAGATCGGCCGTCGCCTGGTGGACGAGGGCCACCAGCGGGTCAACTTCGCCATCGTGGCCAGCGGGCCGAACGCCGCCAGCCCCCACCACGACGCCGAGGGGCGCGTCATCGTGGCCGGCGAGGTCGTGCTCTGCGACTTCGGCGGCACCATGGCCACCGACGGGGGGGCCGGGTACTGCTCCGACATCACCCGCTGCGTGTCCGTCGGTGAGCCCCCGGCCGAGGTGGCCGAGGCCTACGCCGTGCTCCACCGGGCGCAGCAGGCCGCGGTGGCCGCGGCCACGGTGGGCACCTCGTGCGAGGAGGTCGACGCCACGGCTCGGCGCATCATCGACGAGGCGGGCTACGGCGAGCGCTTCTTCCACCGCACCGGCCACGGCATCGGGGTGGAGGAGCACGAGGACCCCTACGTGGTCGCCGGCAACGTCACCCCGCTGGTGCCGGGCCACGCCTTCTCGGTGGAGCCGGGCATCTACACCGCCGGTCGGTGGGGCCTCCGGCTGGAGGACATCGTGGTGGCCAGCGAGGCGGGGCCCGACGCCCTCAACCGCGCCGACCACGCCCTGGTGGTCGTCGACGCCTGAGCCACGGTCGGGTGGGCTCGGCCCGATGGTCGGGCCGCCCGTGGCCGGGCCTACGCTCGGCCTCCATGCTCCGGGCCCCTCGTCGCCGTACCGTCGTGGCGGCCGTGCTCCTCGGGCTGGTGGTGTGGGCCGGGGCGGTGGCCTACCTGCTCGTCGATGCGGCCAACGAGCTCGAGGCCGGGCAGGACGAGCTCGACGCGGTCCGCCACGGCGCCACCACGTCGACGTTGCTCGATCCGGACACCGGACGGGCCATCGACCGGGCCGGCGACCACTTCGACCGGGCCCGGTCGCGGGTGCGGAGCCCCGTGGTCACCCCGCTGCGGGTGCTGCCCGTCGTGGGTCGCCACGTCCGGGCCCTCGACCGGGTCGTGTCCACCTCCCAGGGCGCCGCCGACCTCGCCGGGGATGCGGTCACCGACCTGCGGGCCCTGGCCGAGCGCCCACTCGCCGCCGGCCCGGAGCGCCTGGCGGTGTTGGAGGAGCTGGCGGAGGTCCTCGGTCGGACCCGGGCCGGGCTCGACGCGCTGGATCCCGGCTCGCCCGACGACCTCCTGGGCCTGCTGGGTGACGCGGTGGCCGACCTCGGCGAGGCCCAGGCCGAGGCGTCCACGTCGCTCGCCCGGGCCGACCAGGCCGTCGGGGCGGTGGCGCGCGTCCTGGAGGGGCCGACGCCGTACCTGTTGCTGGGGGCGAACAACGCCGAGATGCGCGCGGGCAGCGGCATGTTCCTCTCCGCCACCACGCTCGGGTTCGACCGTGGCGCCCTGCAGCTGGGGGAGGTGCGGCCGTCGGAGGAGGTGGTCCTGCCCGCCGGGGAGGTGCCCGTCACGGGTGACGTCGCCCGCAACTGGCCGTGGATCGACGGTGGCCGCGACCTGCGGAGCATGGGCCTCACGGCCGACTTCCCGCAGAGCGCCGCCCTGGCCGCCGACAACTGGTCCCGGGTGCCGGGCGGCGCCGAGGTCGGCGGCGTGCTGGTGGTCGACGTGGAGGCCGTCCGTCGCCTCCTCGAGGTGGTGGGCCCCGTCGAGGTCGACGGCGTGAGCTACAGCGCCGAGACGGTGTCCTACGAGCTGCTCGCCAACCAGTACGCCCGCTACGGCGACGACTCGGGCGCCCGCCGCGACCAGCTCGGGGCCGTGGCCGAGGCCGTCTTCGAGCGCATCGAGGCGGGGAGCTGGGAGCTCGACGAGATGGCCACCGCCCTGGTCGAGGCGGTGCAGGGCCGCCACCTGCTGGCCTGGTCCGCCGACGCCGAGGTCCAGGAGGCCCTGGCGGACGCGGGGGCCGACGGCCACCTGCGCGACGACTCGCTGTCGGTCGCGATGCTGAACCGCGCCGGGACGAAGGTCGACTACTTCCTCGACACCGAGGCGGTGGTGACCTCGTCGGCGGCGGACGGCGGACGGCGGGCCATCACGCTCACCTACCGGATCACCAACCGGGCCCCGCCCGACGGCCCGCGGTACCAGCTCGGCCCCTTCGTGGAGGGTCTGGCCGCGGGCGACCACCGGGGCATCGTGGTGGTGAACCTCCCGGTGGCGGCCACCGACGTCACCCTCGGCGGGGCACGCCAGACGCTGACCGGCCCGGACGGGCCGACGGTGGTGGTGGCCGGGGAGGTCACCGTCCGTCGCGGCGAGACGGTGGAGGTCACGGTCGACGCCGTCCTGCCCGAGGGCGTCGACCGGCTCACCCTGGAGCCGTCGGCCCGCATCCCGGGCACCCGGTGGACCGTCGACGGCGAGGTCCACGAGATCGACCACCGCCGGACGGTGTCCGTCGCCGGTTGATGCCGGAAGGGCCCGGCGGGGGTCGGCGAGCGCCCACACGCTCCGTAGCGAACTCACGAACCCACCACGCAGCGTGTTGACCTGGGGGTGGTCCGCGCCGTAGGGTCGAGGCATGTCGATGCGCACCCCGTTCAAGGTCCTGGCCGCCTCCCTCGCGGTGGCCGCCTCCCTGCTCATCGGCTCCGCGGCCGGTGCCGTCGACAACCCCGACTACACCGCGCCCGCCCCCACCCAGGTGGTGCAGAACCCCGCGCTCGTGGCCGAGCGCGCGGTCGCCCCCCGCGCTGCGGCCGCACCGGCGGCCAACGCCGCCAACGCTGCGGCCTCGGCCTCGGCGGCGAGCCGCCAGCGCCTGGCCATCACCGGTTCGGACACCGCGCAGCTCGTCGCCCTCGGGAGCGTGCTGGTGGCGGCGGGCGTCGGCACCCTCCTGCTGCGTCGTCGGGCCACGGCCTGACCGCACCCGCCCTCGCACGGTGATCACGGCGCCCTCCGGGGCGCCGTCGTCGCGTCCGGGGCGGCCGAGTGGCCCCTCGACCGGCCCGGTCCGTACCCTCGGCCTCGCATGATCCGTCTCGACGCCGCCTCGTTCCTCCTGCAGTGGGCGGTCGGCGGCCTGTTCTTCACCTGGGTCACCACGCGCCGGCGGGAGGTGGGGATCGGCTACGGCTGGCTCATGCGGGGCGTGTTCGGCCTCTTCGCCCTCGCCTCGATCGTGGTCGCCCAGGTCACCGGTCCCGTGCTCGTCCGCGACGTGGCCGCCGCGGGGGTCGTCGTCGCCACGGTCGTGGCCCTCGTCGTCTCCGTGCAGCGCCGGGCCGCCGGGGTCTCCGGCCAACGGGAGCGGGTGGCGCGCCGATCCGCCCGGGTGGCGGCCATGACCGGCATCGACCGCGACGAGCAGCGCTTCGATCGGTCGGCCGCCGAGTTCCCGCCGGCCCTCGACCTGGTGGCGCCGGCGATCGGCCTGGTGGGCCTGGTGGCGGCCGGCATCGACGCCGGGTCCCCGGCCTGGCTGTCGGTGCTCCGGCTGGTGGTGGG
>JBBRFU010000140.1:0-10157 GCA_038241315.1 Acidimicrobiales bacterium
GCGTACTCCCGGTCGATCCGGTCGCGCACCCGACGCAGTCGGGCCAGGTCGTCCAGGTGCTCGGCGCCTGATCTGCTGGTCACCTGCACGATCGTGCCACGTCGCCCGACCAGGCAGGTGCGCCTTGCGGCCGGGCCCGTCGATCGATCGCGCCGGGTGCCGGGCGGGGCCGACGAGGCGCCGAGGATGCCCTGCGGGTGGCTCCCGACGGGCTCCGTCACCGGTCCGCAGCGACCGCCGTGTACCGCTTCGGAGCCGTTGACACCACTCGAACGGCGGATCGGCTGGAGCACGGGACCGAGTAGGTTGGCGCGCCTATGTCCCGCAGGATCGACATCGAGCTCACCAGCAACCGCGACGATGGGTCGTGGACCTGGCGCGCCGCCGGAGCCAAGCAGCCCAAGGGGGTGCTGAACGGCGCCTTGCTCCCGGGCGGAGCGGCCGTGGGTGATCAGCTGCGGGCCGATGTCGAGACCAGCCTCGACGGCACCGAGGTGCTCGCCGTGCTGCCGCCGAAGACGAAGAGCCGCGCCACCGCCGAGGTCATCGAGCTCACCGCTCGTGGCCTCAGCGACGACGAGCTGGTGATCACCACCCTCGCCCCCAAGCGCGGTGGCAGCCGCGACCGGGGCGATCGCGGTGATCGCGGCGACCGGCGTGATCGCGGGCCCCGCCGCGAGGGTGCCGACCGTCCCCGCCGCGAGGGCCGCCCCGGCGAGCGCGCCGGAGGCCCCGGCGGCGACCGCTCCGGCGGGCCGCGCGGCGACCGTCCCGGCGGACCCCGGGGGGACCGTCCCGGCGGCGGCGACCGACCCGACCGGCCCCGTCGCGACCGGCCGGCCCCGCCCGCCAAGCCCAAGGCCAAGCGGCTCCGTCCCGGTCGGGCCCACCGCAAGGTCGCCCTCGACGCCCTGGCCCCCGAGGAACAGGTGATCGCCGAGCAGGTGCTGCGCGGCGGCGTGCCCGCCGTGCGCCAGGCCGTCGAGAAGATGAACGAGGAGGCCAAGGCTGCCGGCCGGGCCGAGGTGAAGGCCGAGCCGCTGCTGGCGGTGGCCGAGCGCCTCCTCCCCGCCCTGCGCGCCGCCGAGTGGCGTGACCGCGCCGAGGCAGCCGTGGCCGACCTCGACGAGCTCGACCTCCGTGACCTGCGCTCGGTGGTGGTGGCGGCCGACACCGGCGCCAAGGACGACGAGGGCCGCGCCCTCGCCGCCCAGCTGCGTGAGGGCCTCGCCCGCCGGGTGGACCAGGAGCAGGCGGCCTGGCTCGCCGAGATCGCCGAGACGCTGGGCGACGGCCGGGTGGTGCGGGCCCTGCGGCTCAGCTCCCGCCCGCCGAAGGCCGGCGCTCCCCTGCCGCCCGACCTGGCCGCCAAGCTCACCGAGGCGGCCTCGGCCGCCCTCACCGCCGACACGGTCACCGACCGCTGGGCCACGGTGCTCGACGCCCTGTCGTTCTCGCCCGCCCGGCTCACCGTCGTGCCGGCCTCCAAGCCGACCGAGCCCAGCGCCGAGCTGGTGGCCGCCATCACGCGGGTGGCCGGTCGGATCCCCAAGGTGGCCGAGGCCTTCGGCATCGAGGCACCCGCCGACACCGGCCGCCGACGTCCCCGAGCCGGCGGCAAGGGGGCCAAGCCCGGCGGCGGACGGCCGCCGAAGGGCAAGGGCGGCGGTGGGGCGCCCGGCGCTCCGCCCATCCCCCCTCCCCCGTCCCTCATCGAGCCCGGCCCCGCGGCCGACCCCGCTGCTGCTGGTGACGACCAGGATGCCCCGACCGCCCCGGCGGCCGAGGCTCCTGCCGTCGAGACCCCGGTGGCCGACGCGCCGGCCACCGAGGCTGCGGCCGTCGAGGCCCCGGCCACCGAGGCCCCGGTGACCGAGGCGTCCGCCGCCGCCCCCGCTCCCGCGGACGCCCCGGACACCCCGGCCGTCGAGGTCGTGGCCGAGCAGGCCGATGCGGTCGACGCCAGCCCGCCGGTCACCCCGGCCGAGCCGACCGCCGCCGCCGAGCCGGCTGCGCCGACGCCCGAGGTCGCCCGCGAGGCCGAGCCCGCTGCTGCGGGTGAGGTCGAGGGCGGGACCGACGGGGGCCCCTCCCCCACCTGAGCGACGGCCCGGGGTCTCCTAGGAGGCGCCGGGCCGTGGCATCACCACCGACGCCCGGCTGGCCCGGCCGCGGAAGGCTCCCGTCTCGGGGTCCTCGTCCCACCGCGCCCCGCAGGCACCGCACTCGCACGAGTCGAGGTGGACCGACCCGAGGAACAGCCGGGTGACGGCGTAGTCGGCGCAGTAGGGGCAGCGGAGGTGACCAGCCGGCTCGGTTCCCATCGCCGCAGACGATAGCCACACGCTGGGCCCGACGGTCCGATGCCCCAACCTGACTGATCGGTCAAGTTTGGGTAACGTGCGCGCCATGAGCGTCGACTACGAACTGCGCGGCCATGTGGCCGTCATCACCATCAACCGCCCCGGAGCCCGCAACGCGGTCAGCACCGAGGTCGCCCAGGGCATCGAGGCGGCCATCGACCAGCTCGAGGCCGATGACGCGGCGTGGGTGGGCATCCTCACCGGCGCCCAGACGGAGAAGGGGTGGATCTTCTGCGCCGGCGCCGACCTCAAGCAGATGGCCACCGACCCGGGCGGCATGTCCACCGCTCGCGGCGGCTTCGGCGGCTTCGTCCAGCGTGAGCGCACCAAGCCCGTCATCGCCGCGGTCGATGGCCCGGCGCTCGCCGGGGGCACCGAGCTGGTGCTGGCCGCCGACATGGTCGTGGCCTCCAAGACGGCGGTGTTCGGCATCCCCGAGGTGAAGCGGAACCTGGTGGCCGCGGCCGGTGGGCTGTTCCGCCTGCCCCGCAAGATCCCCCGCAACATCGCGATGGAGCTGGCCCTCACCGGCCGGCTCGACTTCCCGGCCGAGCGGGCCCACCACTTCGGCCTCGTCAACGTCCTCACCGAGGAGGGCGAGGCGCTGGCCGGCGCCCTGGCGCTGGCCGACCAGATCACCGAGGCGGCCCCGCTCGCCGTGCGGGAGAGCCGCAAGATCGTCATCGAGGCCACCGACCAGCCCGACGAGGTCGGCTGGAAGCTCTCGGGCGAGGGCATCATGAAGATGTTCGGCACCCAGGACTTCAACGAGGGCCTCACCGCCTTCATCGAGAAGCGGGCCCCCGAGTGGCAGGGCAAGTAGGCACCACCGCACGCTGAGCGACCCCGGTCGTCGAGACGGTGCCCCGGCCCTCGTGGCCGGGGCGCCGCCGCGCCGGAGCACGGACGGGCCGCCGGGCGCCGGTGGACCGGCGTGAGGCCGGGCCGGGGCCACCGCTGATCCTCACCGTCAGAGGATGGTGGCGATGATGCCGTGGTCGTGGAGGAACTCGGCCAGGCCCGGGGCCAGGTCGTGGTCCGCCACGTCGCCGATCGGCACCCACCGAGCATCACGGGCATCGGTGCCGGCCGTGGGCTCGGCCGGGCCGAACAGGGTGACCTCGAAGTCCAGCACGACCAGGTGCTCGCCGTCGGGGTCGGTGGGCAGCAGCTCGGTCCACCCGATCAGCGGCCCGCACACGCCTTCGATCCCGGTCTCCTCACGGAGCTCCCGGGTGACGGCCTCGGCCAGGGTCTCCCCCACCTCCACCCGACCGCCGGGAACGGCCCACGAGCCGGCGTGGGGGGCGTGGGCCCGTCGCACCAGCAGGAGCCGCTCGTCGTCGACCACCACCGCGCCCACCGAGACGATGGGCCCCGGACCGGTCACCGGGCCTCGTCGGCGGGCTCGGGCTCGGCGAGCGAGCGGTGCACGACGATGGCGCGGGCTTTCAGCCCGAACGTCTCGAAGAAGTTCTTGGTGTGGCGGTCACCCGGGAGGGCGAGGGCATCGATCCCGACGGCGCCCGCCGCTCGGGCCCAGGCCACCAGGAGGTCCATCATGGCCTCGCCGATGCCGATCCCACGCGCCTCCGGGTCGACGTAGAGGTCGGTCACCACCGCGAGGACCGCGCCGTCGTGGAGCGTCTCCAGTCGACCCATGCCGTAGCCCACCACCGCCTCGTCGACGGTGCCCACCACCACCAGCCGGCTGGGTTCGTCTCCGCCGGTCACCGCGTGCAGGAGCTCGTCGAGAGGCTCGGCGTGCGCTTCGCGCCGGGCCCACACCGACCCGCCGCGGTTGGGCGTGAGCTCGGCGATGCCCTGGCGGGCGAGGTGGGTGATCGGGGCCGCGTCGGCGGACGTGGCGGGGCGAGCGGACTCCACGACGGCCCTACTCCCCTTGGAGCTGGGCGATCTTCCCGAGGATCGTCTTGCGGCCCCGGTGGGCGGTCTCGTAGCGGCGCACCGCCTCGAGCTCGCCCGCCTCCAGGCCGGCGAGCCGGGGGATGACCTGGGAGGCCGCCAGGCTGTCGTAGTCGGCGATGGCCAGGTCGGCGGCGGCCGCGCTCGAGCGGGCCGGCGCTGGCGCGGCCGCGGCAGCGGCCGCGGCGACGACGGTGGGGTCGACGGGCGGGGTGGCCAGCGGGCCCGGACCGGTGTCGGCGGGACGGAGCCCGAGCTCCTGCAGGAGCGACTCGGCCTGTCCTTGGGCCTTGCCGAGGCGGAACTGGGCCTCGCTCTGCCCCTGCTTGACGGCGAACTGCCCGATCATGCGAGCCATCTGGACCTGCTGGCGGCCCCGCTCCACGAACGTGGGGAGCAGCCGGCGGGCTTCCAGGGCGAACCCGAGCGGGGCGAACAGGACCAGTTCGACGGCCTGATCGACGGGTCGCTTCTCCTCGGTCACCCGACCATGTTGACCGAACCGGCGCTGGGCGCCCCAATCGGACGACGCCGGCTCACGCCGAGGGGACGTGCGCCGCCAGGCGGCCCTCGAGGTCGTCCAGCTGGGCGAGGAGGCGGACCTCCTCGGTGGCGGGCACGCGGCACCGGGCCACCAGGTCGCGAGCGCGGCCGGGATCACCGGCGGCCAGGCGGAGCTCGGCGAGGGCCACGGCCGCCTGGCGCCACCCATCGGTGCGGTCGCCGGGCGGGCGGTCGTCGGCGGCTTCCTCGAGGAGGAGCTCGGCCGCATCTGGTGACCCCTGGGCGCGCGCCACCTCCGCCAGCACCAGGAGGCTCCGCAGGCCGCTCTCGTGGTCACCGATCCCGGCTCGCACCAGCGACAGGGCGCTGCGGCCGAGGCGCTCGGCCTCCGCCAGGTCGCCCGCGTCGAGCTCCACGCGGGCCAGCTCGGCCACCAGCCGGGCCTCCTCCCCCACGTGGACGAGCTCACGGGTGGCGTCGATGGCCGGGCCCAGGAGGGCGCGCGCCGTCGCCAGGTCGCCCGAGAGCCGAGCCGCCTGCGCCCGGACCACCCGGGCCAGGGCCAGCCCCCACGCCTCGTCGAGCTCCTCGAAGCGCCGGGCCGCCTCCATGGCGAGCTCGGCGGCCCCGTCGAGGTCCCCGAGCGCCACGAGGCCCGAGGCCTGCAACGTCACGCAGGTCCACTCCCCCGCCGGGTCGGCGTTCCGCTGGGCCATGATCCGGAGCTCTCGCGCCACCTCGAGGCCCGCCGTCACCTGGCCGGTCTGCAGGAGGATGTGGGCGAGGAGGCCCGCGCACCAGGCGGCGGAGCCGTGGTCGCCGACGTCGCGGGCGTGCTCGATGGCCGTCCGCAGGTGGGTGCGAGCCGCCCCCAGCTCGCCCGCGAGCAGCTCGCACCACCCCAGGTACCGCAGCGTCTCGCCTCGTCGGGCCGGCGCCGCGAGCTGCTCCTCGAGGGCCTCGGCCTGCCGGAAGCGGGGCAGCGCCGCCCGGGCCCGGCCCACGGTGAGCTCGCTCCACCCCTGCAGCCGGAGCACGTCGGCGAGGCCCTGCCGGTCGTCGAGGGCGCGCAGCAGCGACGACGCCGCCTCGAAGCGCTCACGGGCCAGCTCGATGTCTCCTGCCAGGCGGGCGGCCGCGCCGAGGTGGGCGGCGGCCGTGGCCCGCAGCGCGGGCCGACCCGTCCCCGCCCGTCGGTCGAGCTCCTCGAAGGCCTCGCGCGCGGCGTCGAGCTGACGGAGCTCGAGCAGCACCGACCCGTGCTCGGCGACCACGTCGAGCATGGCGGTGGTGTCGATCGTGCCGAGGTCTCGGGCCCGGCGGTACCAGTGGTCCGCCCGGTGGAGCCCGTGGCGCTGGTGGGCGTCCCGGGCCGCCCGCACCAGGGCGGCGAAGGCGGCGTCGGTGAGCCCCGGGTCGGCGTGGTCGACGGCCCGGGCCAGGACCACCGCCCGTTCGTAGTGGTGGGCGAGCTGGCCGGTGGCGCTCGGCTCCGGCGCGTCGCGGACGCGCCGCTCGAGCCAGCGGGCCACGCGCGCGTGGCGGATGGCCCGGTCGCCGATGGGCAGCGAGGCGTAGGCCACGTCGCGGGTGAGGACGTGGCGGAAAGCGAGGTCGCCGTCGCCGTCGTCGGGGACGGCCTCGGTGAGGCCACGGTCGGCCAGCCGGGCGAGCAGCACGTCGACGTCGGGGGCCCCGCTGAGCTCCACCAGGGCGTCGCGCCAGAACCGCCGGCCGAGGACCGCGGCGTACGACAGGACCACCCGCTCGTCGGCGGGGAGGGCGTCGAGGCGGGCGCCGATCAGCGAGCGGACGCCGTCGGGCAACCCCGCCTCGTTGCCCGCCGCGTCGGTGGTCCACTGCCAGCGCCCGCCTCGCGCCACCAGGGCGCCGGACTCCACCAGGTAGCGCACCAGCTGGTCGATGAGCAGCGGGTTGCCGCCGGCCGCGGTCACCAGGCGGTCCAGCGCGCCGGGGCCGATGCGCACCGGCGGCCCGCCCCGGTGTTCGTCGAGGAGGGCCAGGACGAGCTCGGACGAGGCGTCGGGGGTCAGGGGCCCGAGCGTCCGCGTGCGGTGACCGGGGCCGCTGGCGTCGGGGCCGGCCCGGCGCTCCAGCAGGTCGTCGCGGGCCAGGGTGAGCAAGACGACGGGGTGGCCGTCGAGGCGATCCGGTGCCTGGGACACGAACCGCAGCAGGAGCGGACCGGCCCAGTGGAGGTCGTCGACCACCACGAGCAGCGGACGGACGGCCGCCAGGTGGGCCAGGACGGTGGCCACCGTGGCGAGCTGCTGCTCGGCCAGGCCGGCACGCGCCGGACCGGTCTCCGGCTCGGCGCTCCGCGACGACACGGGCTCCAGCCCCAGCAGGAGCGCCAGCCGGCTCCGCAGCTGGACGGCGTCGGTGCCGGTGGCCGCGGCGATCGCGGTGGCGCGCTCGGCCAGGATCCGCTCCTGATCGGCCCGGTCCACCGAGGCGGCGACCCCGAGGCCGGCGCGGACCACGTCGGCGAGCGGCGTCAGGTCGCTGCTCGGCCCGTAGGGCGGGCAGGCCGCCCAGAGCACCTGGGGCCCGTCCGGCTCGGAGGCCAGCAGCTCGGCCAGCTCGGTGGACAGCCGGGTCTTGCCCACCCCCGCCTCCCCCACCAGGGTGTGCACCTCCGCCCGCCGGCCGGCCAGCGCCCGGCGGACCTCCCCGGCGAGCTCGGCCAGGTCGTCGGCCCGCCCCACGAGCGGCGTCCGGGTCTGGTCGGCGCCGCGGTGCGCCGGCCGGCCCGCCGCATCCGTGGCCACCCACGCGCGCACCTTGTCCTGCTTGCCCTTGAGATCGAGGTCGCCCCGGAGCACGTAGTGGACCCCTCCGGCGGTGGCGTGACGGGTCCGCTCCCCCACCAGCACCTCCCCGGGCCGGGCCGCCGCGGCCAGGCGGTGCGCGGTGTTCACCACGTCGCCGGTGACCGTGTAGCTCGAGCCGGGCCCCACCGTGCCGGTCATCACCTCACCGGTGTTGACCCCGACCCGCAGGCGGAGCCCGGGGTCCACCTCGGCCAGCGCCGGAGCCAGCGCCAGGGCGGCGCGCACGGCGCGCTCGGGGTCGTCCTCGTGGGCCACCGGCGCGCCGAAGACGGCCATGACCTCGTCGCCGATGATCTTGTCGACGTGGCCGCCGAAGGCCACGACGACCGGGACCAGACGGCCGAAGCAGGCGTCGAGGAGCTCCTTGACGGACTCGGGGTCCCGCTGCTCGGCGAGGGAGGTGAAGCCCTCGATGTCCGCGAAGAGCACCGAGACGATCCGCCGCTCCTCGGTGACGGGATCGACGGCGAGGGGAGCGCCGCACGACGGGCAGAACCTTGCCCCGGCGGGGAGCGGCGCCGCGCAGGCGGGGCACGTCGGGTCGGTGGTCATCGGGTGGGGCCCGCTCGGATCGGGTCCGGCCCGCCGCCCTGGCGTGCCCTCAGGCGAACCGCTGCTTCATCGGGCAGTCCTCGCCGTCGAGGCCTCCCGGGCAGTCGGTGCGTCGGGTGCTGAACTGGCTCCGGCGCACGAGCAGGAAGCACTCGGGGCACGAGAACTCCTCGGCGGCGCGGGGCGCCACCCGGTCGCCGCCGTCGGGCTGGTCGGCCGGCGCCTCGTCCTCGTCGTCGTCGTCCTCGTCGACGCCCGCGGCGATGCGATCCCGCAGGATGGTGTCGAGGTCCTCCTCGACGTCGTCGGGATCGGCCTCGTCGTCGTCGTCCTCTTCCTCGTCGGACTTCGCCTTGGCCTTGGCCTTGGCCTTGGCGGCGACGGCCTCGGCGTCCTCTTCCTCCTCCTCGTCGACCACGTCGACATCGACCACGTCGACCGCCACCACGACGTCGTCCTCGAGGTCATCGGCGTCGTCGAGATCGTCGTCGAAGACCTCTTCGTCTTCGGTATCGTCGGCGACCTCTTCGGTCGCCTCGTCGTCGATCACTTCGTCGTCAGCCATGTCGTCCTTCGTCGAGCCGAAATCGTGAGGGGGCGGGGCTCAGCGTGCCGCGGGCGGATACTACGCGCGGCGGCGTGGGGTTCCGCATCCGCAGCACCCCGGATCCGGTGACGTGGGTCACCGGGGGTCGACGACCCCCCGTCGACCGGGGCAGCGGTGACCCCGGGCCCGGGACGCGCCCCGGCACGGTGGTGGGGGTGGGCGCCTGGAACCGGGGTGCCGACGAGCTGCGGATCGACCGTGGGCGCGGCCTCACCGACCCCGGCGCCCGGCTCGCTCGGGCCACGGGGACCCCGACGGTGGGCGTGAGGGGCGGGGTGCCGACCGGGTCAGAAGCGCCGTTCGAGGGCGAGCACCGTGTTGACGTAGGCCACGGTCTCGTCGTAGGGGCCGTGGCGATCCATGGCGCCGAGGCCCTGGTAGTAGCCGCCGATCGCCTCGCGGACGTCGCCCTCGGTGCGCGCCAGGAGCCACCGCAGGTAGCGGGCCCCGAGGCGGATGTTGTCCTCGGCGTCCTGCGAGTCCAGCTCCCGGCCGATCAGGGCCTCCATGTGGTCCTCGGTGTCGGGCATGAGCTGGCACACGCCGTCGGCGCCGGCCGACGAGACCACGTCGGCCTGCCACCCGGACTCGTTGAAGCAGAGCGCCTTGAGCAGCGACGGGCTGATGGCGTTGGCTTCGGCCCACCGGTCGAAGACCGGTCCCAGGTGGCGACGATCGGCCGGCACCGGCTACGAGGGACCCTCCGACGGCGCGGCCGGGACGGCCAGGACGGC
Organism: Acidimicrobiales bacterium; assembly: GCA_038241315.1. Lineage (GTDB taxonomy): Bacteria > Actinomycetota > Acidimicrobiia > Acidimicrobiales > Iamiaceae > Aquihabitans. The sequence goes on from JBBRFU010000140.1 coordinate 9,542, forward strand.
GCCGGCCACGACCAGGTTCGGGTCATCGAGGTCGTTGGCGCCCGCCAGGGCCTGCACCGAGGTGCCGAGGAGCTCGGCCAGCTCGGAGAGGGTCTCGCCGGGCGCCACGCGGTGGCGCGCCCCGGTCTCGGGGTGGGCGCTCGCCGGCGCGGTGGAGGCGGCGCCGAGGCCCGCGACGAGGAGGGCGGCGAGGGCCAGGCGACGACGTCGGCGGCGCTGCGGGAACGGGGTGCGGGACACGGGGGCGTCCTCCGGGAAGGGGGCGTGGAGCCCCCACCCTTGCCACCCTTTCGGCCCTCGTCAAGCCCCGACGGCCCCCGGGAGGGGCAACACCAGCCCCACCGGCCCCACCAGCAACAGCGGGTCCGCCGACCTGACGGGCCGCTTCGAGGGGCACCACCAGCCCCACCTGCCCCACCAGCCCCACCTGCCCCACCAGCAACAGGCCCGCGTGCCCGACGATCGGGCCGCCGGTCGGGCGGACGGACGGTCCGGCCGGAGGCCGGACGAGGAGACCGGAGGGTCAGGCCGGGGCCGAGCCCAGCCGACGGGCCTCGGCGCGGCGCTCGGCGTCGAGGCGCTCGAGGCCCGGCTCGGGTGAGTGGTCCACGAACCG
>JBBRFU010000141.1:0-10134 GCA_038241315.1 Acidimicrobiales bacterium
CTGGAGTGGGGCACCAACCTCAGCCGGCTCTTCTCGCAGCGGCGAAACCTGGCCAACCCGGGCTTCGTGGCCATGATCGGCGAGATCCTCCGCTGGAACCGCCTCGGCCAGCGGGTGCTCGCCGGTCGGGTCGACCTCGACGAGCTCACGCCGGTGGGCGACGTCCTCGCCGCCCGCCACTTCTCCCGCCGGTTCCTCGACTGGTACCTCGTGCCCCTCGCCGCTGCGATCTGGTCGGCCGACCCGACCACCGTGGACCGCTTCCCCATCGCCACCCTGTGCCGCTTCCTCGACAACCACGGCATGCTCTCGCTGGGCGAGCGCCCGGCGTGGCGCACCATCACGGGGGGCTCCCGCCGCTACGTGGAGGCCCTCACCGCCCCGTTCGCCGACCGGATCCGCCTCGACACACCGGTGGAGGCGGTGACCCGCCACGCCGACGGCATCGAGGTCCGCACCGCGGCCGAGCCGGCCGGCACCACCTTCGACCGGGTGGTCGTGGCCACCCACTCCGACCAGGCGCTGCGCCTCCTCGTGGACGCCGACCCCGACGAGAAGGAGGTGATCGGCGCGGTGCGCTACCAGCCCAACGTGGCCACCCTCCACACCGACCGCTCCCTCCTCCCCCGCCACGAGCGCACCTGGGCGAGCTGGAACGTGCAGGTGCTGCCCGGCGAGCGTCGGCAGGTGGCGATGACGTACCACATGAACCGGCTCCAGGACCTGCGCAGCCGCCACCAGCTGTGCGTCACCCTCAACCGCCACGACGACATCGACCCCGCCACGGTGATCCGCCGGATCGACTACGACCACCCGGTCTTCGACGCCGCCGCCATCGCCGCCCAGCGCCGCCGCGCCGAGCTGCAGGGCCGGGGCGGGCTGTACTGGGCTGGAGCCTGGTGGGGCTACGGGTTCCACGAGGACGGCGCCCGCTCCGGCGCCGAGGTGGCCGCGCTGATCGAGGCCGGCCGATGACCGCGATCGCACCGGCCCCGAGCCTCGACCGGATCGACCGGATCGACCTCAGCACCGGCCTGCACAGCGCCCTCTACGAGGGCACCCTCGCCCACGCCCGGCGGGGCGTCGGCGCCCACGCCTTCTCCTACCAGGTGGCCATGGCCTGGCTCGCCCTCGAGGAACTGCCCGGCGCCCTCGACGCCCACCCCCTCTGGTCGGCCCGCCGAGCGGCCCCGGTGCGGTTCCGGCGCGAGGACTTCCACGGCGCCCCCGGCGTGCCCCTCGACGACGCCGTGCGCGCCACCGTGGCCGAGGCCACCGGCCGTCGCCCCACCGGGCCCATCCGCCTGCTCGCCCACCTCCGGACGTGGGGGTGGTCGTTCAACCCGATCGTCTTCTACTTCGTGCTCTCTCCCGACGGGACCACGGTGGAGACCCTGCTCGCCGAGGTCACCAACACCCCCTGGCACGAGCGCCACGCCTACGTGCTCCCCATCGACGCCCCGTCGCAGCCCGAGGCCGTGCGCTTCCCGAAGGCCCTGCACGTGTCGCCGTTCCTCGACCTGGACCTCGATCACGCCATCTCGTTCACCCCGCCCGGCGCGGACCGGGTCACCATCACCATGGACGACTGGCGGGACGACGCCAAGGTCTTCGCCGCCACCCTGCGCCTCCGTCGGCTCCCGCTCGACCGGGGCTCGATGGGCGGCTTCCTCCGCCGCCACCCGCTCCCCGCCCAGAAGGTCAGCGCCGGCATCTACCGGGAGGCCGTCCGCCTCCGGCTCAAGGGCGCACCGTTCCACCGTCACCCCAAGCACCGTTCGACCCCACGCACCACCAGGAGCCACCCGTGACCATCCTCTCGCCGTCGTTCACCGGTGACCCCGACCGCACCCACGACGACCGACCCCAGGGCCACGGCCCGGGACCGCGCCTGCTGACCGCCCGGCGCGACCGCCCCGCCGGCTCGATCGACCCCATCCGCGTCCGCCCGGCACCGGCCCGGGCCACCCGGGCCGACCGGCTGGCCCGCCGCGTGCTCCTCGAGCTCCTCGGGCGCCTGACCGGCGGTCGCCTCACCATCATCGAGGCCGACGGCACCGTCACGACCCACGGCGCCCTCGACGGCGAGGGCGACGACCTCGACGTGACCGTGCGCCTCAGCACCCCGGCCGTCTGGCGCGAGGTGGCCCTCCGGGCGTCCAAGGGGCTGGGCGAGACCTACATCGACGGCTGGTGGACCACCGACGACCTGGTGGGCCTGGTGCGCCTGCTCATCCGCAACCTGGCCGCCTTCGACGACCTGCGCAACCGCACCAACCGGGCCACCGCCCCCGTGGCCGACCTGGCCCGCCGGCTCCGCCCGTCGAGCCGCTCGCGCGACAAGCGGGAGATCGCGGCCCACTACGACCTCGGCAACGACTTCTTCGAGCTGTTCCTCGACCCCACCATGGCCTACTCCTGCGGCCTCTTCGACGGCGCCGGGTCCACGCTCGAGGAGGCCCAGGTGGCCAAGTTCGACCGCCTCCTCCGCGCCATCGACCTCGGCCCCGACGACCACCTGGTCGAGATCGGCACCGGCTGGGGCGGCCTCGCCGTCCACGCCGCGCGGGCCTACGGCGCCCGGGTGACCACCACCACCATCAGCGTGGAGCAGCACCGCCACGCGGTCGACCTGGTCGATCGGCTCGGCCTGGCCGACCGGGTCACCGTCCTCCTCGCCGACTACCGCGACCTCACCGGCACCTACGACAAGCTGGTGTCGGTCGAGATGATCGAGGCGGTCGACTGGCGCGACCAGCAGACGTTCTTCGCGACCTGCCACCGCCTGCTGGTTCCCGACGGCCGGATGGCCCTGCAGGCCATCACCGTGGCCGACAACCGCTTCGACCGGGTCCGCAACAGCGAGGACTTCATCAAGCGCTTCGTGTTCCCGGGCTCGTGCATCCCCTCGGTGGACGCCATCACGCGCGTGTCGGCCCGCTCGGGCGACTTCTGGCTGACCCAGCTCGACGAGTTCCCCCAGCACTACGCCGAGACGCTCCACCGCTGGCGCGACCGCCTCCACGAGGCCGAGGACGAGGCGCTCCGGCGGGGCTACGGCGACGCCCTGCTCCGGCTGTGGGACTTCTACCTCGCCTACTGCGAGGGAGCGTTCGCCGAGCGCTACGTGTCGCTCGTGCAGTGCGTCCTGGCCCGCTCGGGTTGGGTCCCCACCGACCTGGAGGTCCGACCGTGAAGACCCCGATCGGCTTCCGGCTGCTCGACCTCGGCCTGGTGCCGGACCCGGTGCTGCGCCTGGTCTGCACGCTGCGGACCCGCAACCGCCTGCGGGTGGAGCGGGCCGGCACGCTCGACGAGCGCAGCGAGCGGATGCGGGCCCTCCGCGAGACGCTGGGCAAGGGCGCGGTGGCCACCCACACCGCCGAGGCCAACGCCCAGCACTACGAGGTCCCCACCGCCTTCTACGAGCACGTCCTCGGTGCCCGCCGCAAGTACTCCTCGTGCTACTTCCCCCGCGGCGACGAGACGCTCGACGAGGCGGAGGACGCCATGCTCGAGCTCTACGGCGAGCGGGCCCAGCTGGTGGACGGCCAGCGGATCCTCGAGCTCGGCTGCGGGTGGGGCTCGTTCTGCCTCTGGGCGGCCGAGCGCTACCCGGCCAGCCAGGTCGTCACCGTCTCCAACTCCCGCACCCAGCGGACCTTCATCGAGGGCGAGGCCGAGCGGCTCGGGCTCACCAACCTCACCGTCCTCACCGCCGACATCACCACGTTCGACCCGGCCGACCACGGCGAGCCCGGGCCCTTCGACCGCATCGTGAGCATCGAGATGCTCGAGCACGTGCGCAACCACGGCCAGCTCTTCGGTCGCATCGCCCGCTGGCTCGCCCCCGACGGCCGCTTCTTCACCCACATCTTCACCGGTGCCGACGTGGCCTTCCGCTACGACGCCGACGACCCACGAGACTGGATGGGGCGCTACTTCTTCTCCGGCGGGATCATGCCGAGCGACGACCTCTTCCTGCACCTGCAGGACGACCTGGTGTGCACGGACCACTGGCAGCTGAGCGGCGTCCACTACGAGAGGACGGCCAACGCCTGGATCGACAACCTGAACGCCCACCGGGCCGAGGTGCTCGCCGTGCTCGAGGCCGACGGCGGCCGCCGCCACGCCAAGGTGTGGTTCCGACGCTGGACCGCCTTCTTCATGGGCTGCGCCCAGCTCTGGGGGTATCGCGACGGCCGCGACTTCGGCGTCAGCCACTACCTCTTCGCTCCCCGCCCCGGGACCGCCTGACGGGTCACCTGACGAACCGCCTGGCGGACCGCCCGCTCAGGACCGGCCCCCAGAGGGCTCAGGCGGGCCGGCGGGAGCGGCGAGCCGCGATGACGAACCCGACGCCGAGCCTTTGGACAACCGGCACCTCGCCATCGCGTTCACCCGCATGGGTCGGACCCCTCGCGGGCCCGCGTCGCTCAGCCCAGGCGCTCGATGATGGTGACGTTGGCCTGGCCGCCGCCCTCGCACATGGTCTGCAGGCCGTAGCGGCCGCCGGTCTGCTCGAGGTGGTTCAGGAGCGTCGTCATGAGGCGGGCGCCGGTGGCGCCGAGCGGGTGACCGAGGGCGATGGCGCCGCCGTTGGGGTTCACGGTGGCCATGTCGGGCTCGAGCTCCTTGGCCCACGCCAGCACCACCGAGGCGAAGGCCTCGTTGATCTCCACCGCGTCGATGTCGGCCATGGTGAGGCCCGAGCGCTCGAACGCGTAGCGCGTGGCCGGGATGGGGGCGGTGAGCATGAAGATCGGGTCGTCGCCACGCACGCTCATGTGGTGGATGCGCGCCCGCGGCGTGAGGCCGTGGTCCCGCACCGCCTGCTCGGACGCGATGAGGAGGGCCGCCGACGCGTCGCTGATCTGGCTCGCCACCGCGGCGGTGACCCGCCCGTCGGGCACGAGCGTCTTCAGGCTGCGGATCTTCTCCCAGTTCGGCTCGCGCGGGCCCTCGTCGTGGGTGAGCCCGTTCAGGGGCGCGATCTCGGCCTCGAAGAGGCCGTTGGCCTGGGCCTTGAGGGCCCGGCTGTGCGACTCGACGGCGAAGGCCTCCATGTCGTCGCGGGAGATGTCCCACTTCTCGGCGATGAGCTCCGCGCTGCGGAACTGGCTGACCTCACCCGGCCCGTAGCGCTCGACCCAGCCGGGCGACGTGGAGAAGGGGTCGGGGAAGCCGAGGTCGGTGGCGAGCGTCATGGCCGAGCTGATGGGGATCTGCGACATCTGCTGCACGCCGCCGGCCACCACCAGGTCGTTGACCCCGGCCATCACGGCCTGGGCCGCGAAGTGCACGGCCTGCTGGGCCGAGCCGCACTGGCGGTCGACGGTGGTGCCGGGCACGTGCTCGGGCCCGCCGGCCACCAGCCAGCACGTGCGGGCGATGTCGCCCGCCTGGCCGCCCACCGAGTCGACGTTGCCGAAAATCACGTCCTCGACCGCCCCCGGGTCGATCCCGGTCCGGTCGAGCAGGGCGCGGATGGACGCGGCGCCGAGGTCGGCGGGGTGGATGCCGCTGAGCGAACCGCCGCGCTTCCCCACCGGGGTGCGGATGGCGTCGACGATGTAGGCCTCGGGCATGGTGGGCTCCTGCTCGGTCGTGGTGGTTCGAATCTAACGCCCCGTCAGGTCACCGCCCCAGGCCGCCGATCGCCCGCCGTCGGCCACCGGGACGACCCCAGGTTCGGCCGGGGACCGCGGGGTAGCGTGAGGCCGACGGACGCGGGTCCGTCGCGGCGACGGGAGCGGGACATGCGACCACGAGTGCAGCGATGGACGACGCGGGTGGGCGCCACCCTCACGGCCCTGGCCGTGGTGGCCGCCGCCACGATCGGCGGGGCGACGCCCGCCGCCGCCGGCCCGACGGAGGCGGACGCGCTCCTCTTCGTGCCCTACAACGGCCAGACGGTGGGCATCTGGCGCAACGGGGTCACCAGCTACGAGGCCCGCATCACCGCCGCCGCGCCCTTCGAGGGCGACTTCTCCATCGGCCTCGGCACCGACGTCTTCCTCTACAACCCGGGGCCTGCCCCCGACGGCATCCTCCACGTCGGCCTCACCGGCACCGGCACCACCACGTCGTTCCAGCCGGCCAACATCGGCGGCACCTACCAGCCGCTGGTCGGCCGCTTCGACGCCGGCCTCACCGACGACATCTTCTGGTACGCCCCGGGGCCCGCCCCCGACTACGTGTGGTACTTCGACGACGACGGCAGCTACACGTCGGTCCCCCTGAGCGTGGGCGGCACCTTCCGACCAGTGGTGGTCGACGTCGACGGCGGCGCCGGCATCGAGGACATCATCTGGTACGCCCCCGGCGCGGGCTCCGACTACGTCTGGGAGTTCGACGAGTTCGGCAACCCGTCCTCGCACCGGACCACGATCGGCGGGAACTACACGCCGATCACCGGCTACTTCGGCGATGCCGCCGAGGGCAGCCCGCAGGAGCGCCTGATCTGGTTCAACCCGTCCGGCCCCGACTACATCTGGACCTTCCTGGCGGGCGGCGGGCACACCACCCGGACCATGCCGAACGTCGACGGCCCGTACCAACCGGTCGTCGGGAACTTCACCCACCCGTACCGGGAGAACGTGCTGTTCTACCAACCCGGTCCCGGGGCCGAGCGCTTCATCGGCTTCACCGCCTCGGGTGGGGTGGAGTCGCTGGAGCCGCCGAACGTCGGCGGCACCTACGACACCGCGGTGGGCGACTACGACGGCAACGGCTTCGAGGACATCGCCTGGGCCTCGGGCGGCAAGGCCTACGTGTGGCGCTTCAACGGCGGCGGCTACAGCCAGATCGTCGTCACCACGACCACGGTGAACACGGTCCCCCACACCTCGCACTACGACACCTTCTGACCACCCGCCGGTCGTCGCCCCCATCGCCCCGGCGGGCGGGGCGGCGACCGGAACCGGGTCAGATGCCGAGGGCGGTGGCCACGCGGCGACGGTGCCAGGCGGCGTCGCCCCAGGTGCGGGCCAGCGCCTCGGCCCGCTTCAGGTAGAGGTGGAGGTCGTACTCCACCGTGTAGCCGATGGCGCCGTGGCACTGGAGGGCCTGGCGGGCGGTGAGCCGGGCCGCGTCGGAGGCCAGGGCCTTGGCCGTCGACACGTCGCGGCTGGCGGTGGCCGCCCCGGTGGCCATCGACCAGGCGGCGGCGTGGACGGCGGGGGCGGCGAAGCGGAGCTGGAGGGCGGCGTCGGCGAGGTGGTGCTTCACCGCCTGCTGGGAGCCGATCGGCACCCCGAACTGCCGCCGCTCGCTGGCGTAGGCCACGGTGAGGTCGAGCATCCGACGCCCCAGGCCCACCAGCTGGGCGGCCGTCCCGAGGGCCCCCCGGTCGAACGCGGCCTGCACCACGTCGCCCTCGGCGAAGCCGCCGGGAGATCGCCAGTCACCCAGCTGCACCAGGTGGCGGCCGCCGTCGACGGAGTCGACCAACGTGCGCCGCGTGTCCGGGATCTCACCGCGCAGAACGCCGTGCTCGACGCGCTGGGCCACCCAGCCCCACTCGAGGCCGGAGGGTGGCTCGAGGGTGACCAGGTAGGTCTCGACGTCGCCCCACGGCACGAGCGTCGTCCCCGGCGGGAGGGCAACGGCCTGCCGGGACCCGTCCACCAGCTCGGCCAGGACGCCGTGCGGGTCGCCGCTCGACGCGAGCAGGGGCGCCACCACGCAGGCCGTCTCCACGAACGGGTGGGGCAGGGCGGCGTAGCCCGTCTCCTCGGCCAGCAGCACCCAGTCGAGCTCGCCCAGGCCGAGGCCCCCGTGCTCCTCGGGCACGGCGATGCCGAGCACGCCCATCTCGGCCAGCCGGCTCCACACGCCGGCCACCCGCCCCTCGTCGGCCCGGGCGCCCTCGCCCTTGCGGGCACCGTGGGCATCGGTGCCGTCGGGCCAGGCGGCGCGCACCACCTCGGGCGTGCACTCCTTGGCCAACAGGTCGCGCACCGCGTCCCGGAAGGCGAGCTGGTCATCGGTGAAGGCGAAGCGCATCGGCCCTACTTCCTGGGGAGGCCGAGGACGCGCTCGGCGGCGATGTTGCGCTGGATCTCGTTGGTGCCGGCGTAGATGGGCCCGGAGAGGGCGAACTGCCAGCCCTTGGTCCACGGCCCGTCCAGCTCGGCCTCGGGCCCGAGGATGTCGAGGGCGGTCTCGTGGAGCCGCACGTCGAGCTCGGACCACCAGAGCTTCACGAAGCTCGACGCCGCGCCCGCGCTGCGGCCCTCGGCGTCGTCGGTCACGGTCTGGAGGGTCTGCAGGCGGTAGGCCTCGGCCTCCATCCACCCCTGCACCACCCGGTCACGCAGCCCGGGATCGAGTGCCTCGGCACCCGTGGACCGCTCCCGGTAGAGCGCCACCAGGCGGTCGGCGGTGGCGGTGAAGCGGCCCGGCGCCCGGAGGGTCAGCCCCCGCTCCGATGACGTGGTGGCCATGGCCACCGACCACCCCTCGCCCACCCCGCCGAGCACCACGCCGCCGGGCAGGGCGTCGTCGGGCACGAAGGCGCCGTCGAAGAACACCTCGGCGAACCCCTCGTCGCCGTCGAGGCGGCCGAAGCCCCGCACGGTGATGCCCTCGAGGTCGAGCGGCACCAGCAGGTAGGTGAGGCCCTTGTGGCGCTGGCTCTCGGGGTCGGTGCGGAAGAGGCCGAAGAGGTGCGTGCAGAACGAGCCGCGGGTGGTCCAGGTCTTCTGGCCGTCGAGCACCCAACCCCCGCGGACGTCGTCGCGCGTCGCCCGGGAGGTGAGCGAGGCCAGGTCCGACCCGGCGTCGGGCTCGCTCCAGCCTTGGCACCAGAGGTCCTCGCCCGCCGCCATGCGCGGGAGGATGTGGGCCTGCTGCTCGGGGGAGCCGAACTCGAACACGGTGGGCGCCAGCAGGAAGATGCCGTTCTGGGTGACCCGCTGCGGCCCCCCGGCCCGGTAGTACTCCTCCTCGAAGATCAGCCACTCCCAGCGGCTGGCGGCCCGGCCGCCGACGGCCTCGGGCCACGACACCACCGCGTAGCGGGCGTCGAAGAGGGTGCGCTCCCAGTCGAGGTGCTGCGCGAACCCCTCGGCGGTGTCGCCGGAGAGGATGCGATCGTCGTGGCGGGCCCGCCACGACGCCAGCTCCGCCTCCAGCCACCCCCGCACCGCTCCGCGGAAGGTCTCTTCCTCTGCGCTCCAGGTCAGGTCCATACGCCGCCGAGCGTATCTGACGCCCCGTCAGGTCCCCGACTCGTCCGCCTCGCGCAGCAGCTCGAGGAACGCCTCCGGCGTCGTCTCCCGCACCAGCGCCAGCAACGCGTTGTCCTCCCACCCCGGCCCCAGCGACCGCCGCGCCGCATCCAGCTCCGGCGAGAACCGCCCCTCGGTGATGACGAAGAACTCAGTCGCCAGCTCGCGGACGTCCTCCCGCCTGGGTTCGCTCAAGCCCAGGATGAGGTCGTCGCCCACCTGGAACAGGTGGCACGCGGGTCCGGACACGTAGACCGGCTCGTCCGAGCCGGCACCATCCGGTCCCGCCATGCCGTCGGCGTCGAAGACGGTGAACCGATCTCCCACCTCGGCACCTCGCACCGGATCGGTCACCTCCACCTCGATGCGGTGGTCCCAGGATCGCTCGCCGGGACCGATGGTCGTGGGTTCGAGCCACCAGGACCGGACGACGCGCATCCGCGCCACCACCGGAGGCGGCTGGCCCGCTCGCCCGTAGGCCCCCTCGAGCATGCCCTCGACGGAGTCCGGCGGTGACGGGTACTCCATGTGGGGCTCCGGGTAGCAGGTCGCCTCCTCGACCGAGGCGCTGCTCGTCTGCGCCCGGGCCTCGCTGCGCACCTCCTGCCGTCCGTAGCCCCGGTCCAGGGCCATCGAAGCCACCGCGAGCACGGCCAGCACGCCGAGGCCACCTGCGGCCGCCCGGGTCAGCGCCTGCCGACGCCGCCGACGCCGGCCGACGCCCCACAGGTTCGCCACGGGCGGCGGATCGGCCGGGCCCGCCGCCGCTCGCAGGCGGTCGCCGAGCTCCCCGCTCACGACGTCGCCTCCCGGTTGACGGGTGCCGTCGGATCGACGGTCGCCTCGGGGCCACCCGATCCGGATGCGTCCGACAGCCGGTCGACCCGGTCGCCATGTTCGA
>JBBRFU010000142.1:0-9997 GCA_038241315.1 Acidimicrobiales bacterium
AGTCGACGTCCATGGCCACCCGGCCGGCGTAGCCGATGTGGCTGCGGCCGCCGACCTGCCACGCCCCGGTCATGCCCGGACGCACCGAGAGGTAGGTGCCGGCGGCGCCACGGGACTCGTACTCGCGGAGCTCGGCGGCCACCACGGGGCGGGGCCCGACCAGGCTCATGGATCCGGCCAGCACGTTCAGCAGCTGGGGGAGCTCGTCGAGGCTGGAGCTGCGCAGGAAGCAACCGAACCGCGTGACGCGCGGGTCCTCCTCCTGCGGGAGCTTGAAGGCGTTGGCGCAGTAGCGCTCGTAGAGCACGGGGTCGGCCCGGAGCCGCTGCTCGGCGTCGGCGGCCATGCTGCGGAACTTCAACACGTCGAACGGGGTGCCGTCGCGGCCCACCCGGCGGTGCCGGTACACCGCCGGCGCACCGTCGCGGCGGATCACGAGGGCGAGCACGACCATCACGGGGGCCAGCACCACGAGGAGCACCAGGCCGACGACCAGGTCGAGGGAGCGCTTCACGACCCGCCGGCCGAGGGGCTGCGCCCCGATGGCATCGGCGGCCGGGGCCCGGGTGAGCGGCACGGGACGGGCCGGGGCGGTCACCGCGGCGCCGGGAGCGGGGACACCCGTGCCGGCCGACTCGGTGTAGAGCTCGGTGGCGGTCAAGGTGTCTCCCTTCGGTCTCGGAGGTGCGCGAGCGCTCATGACGGTACAGCCCGGTCCGCCTCAAGGGGAACTCTTCGACCCTGTTATTGCTTTGTTCATACTGCGAGGATCGACCCGGTGACCATCGGCCGGATGGTGGATATGTGGAGAAGTCCCTCAAGGCTCACTCGGTTCCGGCCGATGACCAAGGAGCAGCCGGCTGCATGGGCTGACCTGGGAGTTCTCCGGTACCGATTGCATGTCACCCGTTCGGTGGGTCGTCGGTCGACATCAGGTTTCCTCGCGGCGATCATCCTGGCTTCGAACGGCCCCCGTCCTGTACAGTCCGTGTTGATCGAAGCGGCGCCCCCGTCGCCACCGGTCGGAAAAGGGAGATTCCACATGATCCGCAAGTTGCTCGTCCTCGCTACCGCCCTCCTGGTGGTCAGCGCTGCGCCCGCCGCAGCCCAGTACACCCCGGAGGTGCTCGGCCTCTCGGAGGACTCGGTGCAGCCCGGCGGCACGATCGAGGTGTCCTGCAACGGCCTCGAGGGCGGCACCAACTACTCGGTGCTCTTCGACGGCGCCGAGGTCGGCGGCGGCGTGGTGCCGGCCTCCGGCACGGTCACCGGGACCTTCACCGTCTCCGACGACCAGGCCCCGGGCACCTACACCCTCTCCATCGTCGCCGGTGACAACAGCTGCGCTGCCACGCTCGAGGTCCTCGGTGACGCCATCGACGGGCCCGACAGCCCCGGGTTCACGCCCGGCACCGGCACCGGCACCACCGGCACCGGCACCGGCGCCGGCGAGCTGGCCCGCACCGGCGCCAGCTCCGACGTGACCACCTACGCCGCCGTTGGCGCTGGCCTCCTGGCCGTCGGTGGCATCTCGCTGATGGCCGGTCGCCGTCGGCGTCCCGCCCACGCCTGATCACGCTCCCTGATCAGCACTGACGATCCGTGACGGGTGGGCGGCGCCTCCGGGCGCCGCCCACCCGCCGCGTCCGGGCCACGGTCATCCCACCCGACCTCGCCCGGCTCCCACCAGCCCTTCCGCCGCACCTTCCCCGTGGGACCGCTCGATGCTGCAGACCGATCTGATCCCCGGCCGTGCCGGCGGGGGCACCCCCCCGTCCGGCGCTCGCCCCGGCGACGTCCCCCGGCGGCGATGGCGCGGCAGCGAAGGGGTGGTCGGATGACCCGGCCAGCTGAGCCGAGCGCTCCCCGGGTGTACGACGCCCGCTGGGTCGGTGCCCACGGCATCGGCCGTCACGCCCAGGAGGTGGCCGATCGCCTGCCCGACGGCTGGGACCGCCTCTTCCACGACGGCGGCCCACGCCCCTGGGGCCGGGCCGAGCCGGTCCGCATGCTGCGGCGCCTCCAGACCCTGCCCGACCGCACCACCGTGGTGTCGGCGGGCTACAACCTGCCACTGCGTGGCTGGGAGGGGAGCCGAGCCGTCGCCACGATCCACAGCGGCCTGCACCTCCAGCGGGCGGTGAACAGCCGGCGCTACGAGGCCGGCTACTACGCCCGCCACCTCCTGGCCGCCCTGCGCCGGGCCCCGCTGGTGCTCACCGTCTCCGACGCCACCCGCGCCGAGGTGGCCGAGCTGGCCGGCACCGACCCCGATCGCATCGAGGTCATCGGCAACGGGGTCTCGGCCGCCTTCGTGCCCGCCGACCCCGAGCGCACCCCCATCCGGGCGTCCGCCCGCCCGCGCGTGCTGGCCTCGTCGTCGCCCAAGGCGCACAAGAACCTCGTCACCGTGCTGGGAGCCCTCGCCCGGCCTGAGCTCCGCGACGTCCACCTCACGCTGCTGGGGGGCCTGAACGACGTGGTGCGGACGCTGGGCGCCGACCTCCACGCCCAGGGCCGCCTCGACGTGCGGACCGGCCTCGACGATCGAGAGCTGGCCGCCGAGCTGCAGGCGGCCGACCTCTTCCTCGCCCTGTCGCTCCAGGAGGGCTTCGACCTGCCGCTCGTGGAGGCCGTCGCCACCGAGACCCCCGTGGTGGCCTCCGACATCGCCGTCCACCGTGAGGTGGCCGGCGACCTCGAGGCGGTCCTCCTGGTCCCGGCGCTCGACGAGGCGGCCGTGGCCGCGGCCATCGCCCGCACGCTGGCCGAGCCCCCGTCGCCCGAGAGCCGGGCCTACGACCGCGTGGCGGTCCGCAAGCGCCACGACAGGGACCAGGTGGTCACCAACCTGGTCGACGCCCTGGAGCGCCGCGGGCTCTGACCCCGCACCGAGTGGCGACGGATGCGGCTTGCCGGGCACCATGGGGCATGGCCACGATGACCACCTCCCCCAACGACCTCCGCAAGGGCGCCAAGGTGGTCGCCCGCATCGATCTGCGAGACGTCCCGGCGGGCACCACGGGCAAGGTCTCCATGGTCACCGGCCTGACCTGGATCCGCTACTGGGTCCGCTTCGACAACGGCGTCTCGCTCGGCACGATCGATCGCAAGCGCCTGGCCACGCCGGCCGAGTGGCAGCGGTTCCTCGACGGCGACGAGGAAGAGGTCGTCACCGCCGAGGCCGACGACGTCGCGGCCGATGCCGGCGCCGGCGCGGAGGCCGACGCCGGTGGCGTCACCACGCCCAACGGCACCTTCGTGGCCCAGAAGCACATCGACCGGGCCAAGGCCGCCCGGGCCCGCCTCGGCGGCTGAGGCCCGGCCCGTCAGCTGCCGGCCCGGCACCCGCCGACCGGCACCCGGTCGGCATCGGTCGACATCAGTCGGCATCGGTCGGGACCGACGGGTCAGGCCTTCTTGGCCTCGTACACGTACCCGTAGCCGCCGTAGGCGTAGGAGTCCTGCGGGGCCACGCCGTTGAGGATCGTGCCGGCCACCGGGGCGTTCACCTGCTGGAGCAGCTCCACCGCCCGGTGGATCGAGCGCTTCGTGGTGGAGCGGGCGCTGGCCACCAGCACCACGGCGTCGGCGTAGCCGGCGAGCACGATGGAGTCGGCCACGGGCAGCAGCGGCGGCGAGTCGAGGATCACGTAGTCGAAGAACCGGGTGAGGCCCTCGATCTCCTCGCGGGCGGCCTTGGTGGAGAGCAGCTCCGAGGGGGCCGGGGGCGGGGGGCCCGACGGCAGCACGGCCAGGCGGGGCACGTCGGCGATCTTCACGATGGTGTCGGCGCGGGTCTTCTCGCCGAGCAGGATCGACGTGAAGCCGTCGCTGTTGTCGAGGCCGAAGAACTGGTGCAGCCGCGGGCGCCGGAGGTCGCAGTCGACGAGCAGCACGGTGTGGCCGGCGCGGGCCAGCGCCACCGCCACGTTGGACGAGGTGGTGGTCTTGCCCTCACCAGCGTTGGCGCTGGTGAACTGGATGGTGCGCAGGTCCTGCTCGATGCCGAGGAACTGGAGCGAGGTGCGCACGCCGCGATAGGCCTCGGCCGGCGAGCCGTTGGGGTGCTCCACCGATTCGAGCACCGCGGTCTTCCGATCCCGCCAGGCGTCGACCGCTGGGATCAGCCCGAGGGTGCTGAGGCCGCCCGTCACGAGCTCGAGGTCGTCCTTGGTGCGGACGCTGTCGTCGAGGTGGTCGCGCAGGAAGGCGGCGCCGATCCCGAGCAGGATCCCGAGGACGACGGCGATGGCGGCGTTGCGCACCGGCTTCGGCGAGGACGGGTTCTCGGGGGCCTCGGCCTGCGAGACGATGCGCGCGCCCCGGGACTCGTTGAGCGTGGCTTCCAGCTGGAGCCGGTCGATCTGCTCGAGGAGCGAGAGGCGACGGGCGTCGGTGGACTCGCGGAGGCGCTCGACGGCCGCGGTGGCCTCGTCTCGCTGGGCCGTGAGGTCGGCCTGCTGCTCCGGTGGGGCGGCCACGAGCTGGCCGTTCAGCTCGTCGACGCGATCCTGGGCGGTCGCCAGGTCGGTCGCGAACCGATCGAGCTCCTCCTGCAGCTTCCCCGCCGCGGTGAGGAGGTCGTCGGAGGTGCCCTGGCGGCGCTGCTCCACGTACACCTCGGCGTAGGCGTTGGCCTTGCGGGCGGCCGCCGCAGCCGACGTGTCGGTGGCGCTGATGGCGAGCACCTGGGTGTCACCCTTGGCGGCCACCGAGACCTCGGGCACGTAGCCGAGCTCCTCGCGGACCGCGTCCTCGATCATCGCGCTGCGGATGATCTGGATCTCGGTCTGGATCTCCTGCTCGATCGCCTGCGGCGTCTGCTGCTGGGTGGGGTTCAGCGCGTTCTGGCTGGCGCTCTTCTGGATGAGGACCTCGGTGCTGGCCCGGTAGATCGGGGTCTGGAGCAGCGAGTAGGCGACGGCCGCGGCCACCGTGAGGAGGGTGACCAGGGCGATGACGCCCTTGCGTCGACGGATGACGGCGAGGTAGTCGCGGAGCTCCAGCTGGTCGTCGGCACCGTCGTGGTAGGGGACTGTCATGATGGGACGAGGCTACCGCCCACGTGGAGCGACGAAAGAGTCACGCGCTCGCCCCCAGGTCCCGTCGCGCCGAGCAGCCATCGATGCCCGCGCTACCTTCGGTCCGTGGGACAGCGGCAGATCTGGGACGAGGGCGTGGGCGACGCGTGGGTGCGCCACGCCGCGGTGATCGATGCCCACGGCGCGCCCTTCGGCGACGCGGCGCGCCACGCCCTCGGCCCGCTGCAGGGGGCCCGGGTGCTCGACGTCGGCTGCGGCGCGGGCACGACCACCCGGGAGCTGGTGGCGCACGGGGCGGCCCAGGCGGTGGGGATCGACCTCTCGGCGCCGGTGATCGCCCTCGCCCGGCGCCACGCCGAGGGCATCGGTGGCGTGCACTTCGTGGTGGGCGACGCCACGGCCCTGCCGATGGCCGCGCCGTTCGACGCGATCTACTCCCGGTTCGGGGTGATGTTCTTCGACGACGCGGTGGCGGCCTTCGCCGGCCTGCGCGAGCAGGTGGTCGAGGGCGGCCGCCTGGCCTTCGCGGCCTGGGCCGGACCGTTCGACAACCCCTGGCTCACCGCGCCGGTGCTGGCCTCGATCCCCGTCCTGGGCCCGCCGGAGCTCCCCGGCCCGACCGAGCCGGGCCCGTTCTCGCTCGGCGAGCCCGAGCACGTGGTGGCGGTGCTGGAGGCGGCGGGGTGGCGCGAGGTCCTGGTGGACCGCTGTTCGACCACCGAGCCGCACCCGGCCGGCGGGATCGACGAGGTGGCCACCCTGGTGATCGAGAACGCCCCGCCGCTCGCGCTCGGCCTGGCCCGCCACCCGAGCCGGGCGGCGGAGCTGCACGCCGCGGTGGTCGAGGGCTTGCGGCCCTACGAGGTCGACGGGGCCGTGTGCGCCCCGGCCTCGGCGCTCATCGTGTCCGCCCGTCGGTGAGCCCGTCGCTCACCACCGGGACCGGGACTCCTCGGCGAAGCCGACCACGTCGGCCACGTCCAGGCGCTCGCCGGCCTCGGTGGTGACGTGGCCGGCCCAGGTGCCGAAGACCTGGTGGACCTCGGTGGCCAGCACCACGGCGTTGACCCGCGTGTGGCGGTCGTAGGTGGGGGTGAGGGTCACGTCGAGGCTGCCGTCGCGGTGGCGGACCCGCCAGGGGCGCATCGGCTCGTCCCACCGGTAGGTCCATGCGAGCTCCTCGCCGATCTTGGTGAGCCGGCCGTCGACGATCACGCCGTTCTCGGTGGCCCCGGTGCCCTCGGTCCACTTGGCCCCGAACTGCAGCCCGACCACACGGCCGTCGGTGCTCCGACCGGCACCACCGCCCCAGTTCCACCGCGTGCGGTAGGGCCAGCGCCCGCGTCCGACGTCGAGGACGCCCCAGGCCTCGCGCCCGGGGGCGCCGGCGGGGTCGCCAGCGTCGGCCGGGTCGACGCCGATGGACCGGACGTCGTCGCCGATGGTCAAGGTGCCGTGGGCCGGGCGGGCCTGGTGCTTCGAGGTGTACTGGAACCGTCGGCTCGACCAGGGGATGACCACGTTGAGCGACTCGTGCCCGGCGGGGAGCTCGACGCGGAGGTCGAGGTGGGCGGCCCGGCCGTCGGGCTCGGTCCAGGAGGCGGTGATGGTGGTCCCGCCGGCGTCGTCGACGAGCTCCACCGTGGAGCGCGGACCGCGGTAGCGGAGCGGCGCCGACCCGGGCCGGTCGGGGAGCGAGATGCCGCGCGCCAGCGGGACGGTGGCCTCCTGGCCGCCGGTGGCCCCGGTGGCCAGGTCGACCCACCAGACGGTGGCCATGCCGAGGTAGTCGACGTCGGCGTAGGTGATGGCCACCGCGAGGTCCTCACCCAGCACGCACCAGTAGTCCCAGCGCTTGGTCCGGCCCCAGCCGCCGCGGAGGTTCCCCGTGTGCAGCGGCGTGCGCGACCACCCGCGGGCCGCGGCGGCGAGCGTCCGTCCATCGGGGGCGCAGAGGTCGACGGGCTCGTGGAGCTCGCGCTCGTGGGTGGTGCTCACGGCTGCGGACCTTCCGGGGTGGTGGGGACCCACGGCTGCGGCACGTCGTCGGGTCGGAGCTGGGCGTCGGTGCCGCCGTCGACGAAGACCACCGAGCCGCAGAAGAAGCGGGCGTCGGGCCCGAGGAGGAAGGCCACGAAGGCCGCCAGCTCGTCCGCCTCGGCCTTGCGGCCGACCGGCACGGGGAAGGCGTCGACGAAGGCGCCGATGGTCGGGTCGTCGCGGCTGGCCTGGAGCAGCGGCGTCTCCACCGCCCCCGGGGCGACCACGTTGAGGGTGATGCCCGCACCCGCCCACTCGGGCCCCGGCGCCTGCCGCCGGGCCCAGCGGGCGATGGCCAGCTTGGTGGCCGGGTACGTGCCGAGCGAGCCGGCGGCATCGGCGGCGTCGCGGGCCCCGGGCTCGTCTCCGGCCAGGCAGCGGTCCACCACGTCGAGCGGGATGCCGGGCTGCACGGTGGTGGAGTTGGAGCTCACGGCGATCGCCGCCGGCCGGTCGCCGCGGGCGAGCAGCGGGCGGAGGCCCTCGTGGATCGCGATGGTCCCGAAGTAGTTCACCGAGGCGAGGAGGCTGCCGGGCAGGTGGGTGAGGCCGGCCACGCCGGCCCAGGTCACGAGCCCGTCGAGGGACCCGTCGGCCCGCTCGGTCACGGCGGCGACCGCCTCCTGCCGCCCCGCCGCGGTGCCCAGGTCGGCGGTGATCTCGGCGTCGTGCAGGTCGATGCCGATGACGCGCTGGCCGTCGGCCTCGAGGCGGGCGCGCGTGGCCGCGCCCATGCCGGAGGCGGAGCCGGTGACGACGACGGTGCGGGGTGGTGGCATGGGTCGATCCTGGGTGGTCGGCTCCCGGGGGCCCGTCGAGCGGGTTCGGTGAGCGGGTGGGTGAGCGGGTCGGGGGAGCGGGTCGGGGAGGGGGTCAGCGAGCGGGCGCGGCCGCGTCGGTGAGGCCGGCCGGGCCGGGCACCAGGACGCAGTTCGTGCCGCGGTAGATCGTGGGCAGGCACTTGTTGCAGTGGACGCAGAGCCCGGCGGTGGATCGCCCCTCGGCCAGCTTGTTCGGCAGGTCCGGCTCGCGCAGCAGGGCACGGGCCATGGCCACGAAGTCGAAGCCCTCGGCCAGGGCGGACTCGATGGTGGCCAGCTCGTTGATGCCGCCGAGCAGCACGAGCGGCATGGCGAGGGCGTCGCGGAACTGGCGCGCGAAGGGGAGGAAGAACGCCTCCTCGAAGGGGTACTCCGGGAAGATCCGGCTGCCGAAGGCCCGGAGGCCGAGCGCCGCGAGGCGCGGCTGGGTGGCGGCGAACTCCTTCATGGGCACCTCGCCCCGGAAGAAGTACATGCCGTTGAGCACCGAGCTGCCGCCCGTGAGCTCCAGCGCGTCGAGGTGGCCGTCGGCCTCGATCAGCTGGGCCATGGGCAGGCTCTCGTCGAGCCACAGGCCGCCGTCGACCCCGTCGGCCATGTTGAACTTGGCCAGGACGGCCACGTGGTCCGGGGCGGCCCGGCGCACGGCCTCGATCACCCGGCGCGGGAAGCGCGTGCGGTTCTCGATGCTGCCGCCGAGGTCGTCGGTGCGGTGGTTGAGGTTGGGGCTCAGGAACGAGCTCAGCAGGTAGTTGTGCCCCAGGTGGACCTCGACCGCGTCGAAGCCGGCGGCGACCGCCACCCGGGTGGCCCGCTCGAAGTCGGCCACCACGTCGTCGAGCTGGGCGGGGGTGGCGGCCCGGATGCGCCCCATCGCGGGGGCGCTGAAGCGGGTGGACGGGGCGAGGGTGGGGTGGCGCTTCGACTGGTTCTGCGCCACCAGCCCGGCGTGGCCCAGCTGGGCCGACATCAGCGCGCCCTCGGCGTGCACCGCGTCGGTGAGGCGGACCAGCTCCGGGGTGAGGGCGTCGTCGAACACCAGCGTGTTGCGGTTGACCCGGCCGCCCAGGGAGACGGCGCAGTAGGCGAGGGTGGTGAGGGCCGCGCCGCCGCGGGCCACGGCCGTGTGGAACGCGAGCAGCTCCGGCGTGACGGCACCGCGCGGCATGACCCCCTCGAAGGTGGCGGCCTTGATGATCCGGTTGCGCAGCTGGAGGGGGCCGAGGCGGGCCGGGGCGAACGGGTCCGGCGCGGCGGTGGGGTCGATCACGGGGCGACGTCCTTGGTGGTGAGGTGGTGGTCGATGCCGTCGAGCACGAGCGCGAGGTCGAAGTCGAAGGTGTCGTGGGAGCCGGCGGCGAGGGCGCGGTGGACGGCTTCGGTGGCGGGGAGGCGGGCACCGGGCCCGGGCCGGGCGAGGACCTCGTCGGTGTCGTCGAGGAACCCGGCCAGGGTCGTCTCCTGCTCGGGCCCGGCGGTGATGGCGACGCGGAAGACCAGCCAGACCGCCTGGCCGGCCTGCGCCGGGGTGAGGCCGGCCTCGATGAGGAGCTGCAGGCCCCGTTCGCCGAGCCCGACCTGGGCCGACGTGCCCGGTCGGCGGAGGTCGATCATCAGCGCCGAGGCCGACGGGGCCAGGTCGCGCCGCACGAGCCGGGCGAACTCGAGGAGCCAGGGCCGCCAGTGGTCGGTGCTGCTCGTGAAGGTGTGCAGGCGCTCGCGGAGGGCGGCGCCCGCGAGGGCCACGACCTCGTCCCGGCCGGCCACGTGCGAGTAGAGCGCCGGCGCGGTGACGTCGAGGTCGCTGGCGATGGCCTGCATGGACACGTCGTCGAGGCCCCGGCGGATGGCCGCCTCCACGATCTCGTGGCGGCTGATCTTCGCGGGCCGGCCCCGTCGCCGAGGCCGCACCGGGCCGGGCCGGTCCGAGGTCGCGCGGTCCGGGGTCGCCATGGGTCACACCATAACTGAATGGCGAATAAGAAACCCAGGGCGCCGGGCCGTCAGGCCCTCAGCCGTCAGCCCGGCGGCGAGGCCGCCGAACCGCGGGCGGAGGCGGCGGACGCCTCGCGCACCCAGGCAGCCAGGGCG
>JBBRFU010000143.1:0-9912 GCA_038241315.1 Acidimicrobiales bacterium
GGCCGGTGCCGCCGCGGCCGGAGCCTCGGGCGCGGCGGGCTTCGCCTCGGCATCGGGCTGCGCCTTGGCGGGGGCGGCCTTTTTGGCCGACCCCTTCTTGGCGGGTGCCGGCTCCTCGGGCTGCTCGTCGCGGACGAGGCCCTCCCGCTCGGCCTTGCGGCGGACCCGGTCGGCCTGGGCGTCCTCGATGCTCGACGAATGCGTCTTGACCCCGATGCCGAGGCCCAGCGACAGGTCGAGGGTCTCCTTGTTCGTGAGACCGAGCTCCTTCGCGAGCTCGTGGACGCGGATCTTTGCTGCCAACGTGAGTTCGCCAGCCCTTCTGGTTCAGTGCGTGCGGCGGTGCGCCCGGAAGCCGGGCACGGTTCTCTAGTCTCGCGCAGGCGGGGGGCCGGGCACGAAGTCGGATCTGGGGTCGACGTGGCGGTCCAGCCAGCCGACACGGAGCGCATCGACCTCGGCGGGCCGCACGGAGGCCCGGAACGCCCGAGCGAAGCCGCCCTGCCGGGCTGCCAGCTCGAAGCACTCCGTGGTGTCCGAGCAGAGCCAGGCACCACGACCCTGCAGTGTACGACCTTCTACCAGCGAACCGTCACCGAAGCGGACGATCCGCGCCAGCTGCGCCTGCTCGCGGCACCGGCGACAGCCGATGCAGGTGCGCCGAGGGCCGGACCGACGGTCAGTCGGCCTCGCCATCGCCGACCTCGGCGGGCTCGACCGGCTCGGCCTCGCCCTCGGGCTCGGTGGCGGCCTCGGGCTCGGTGGCGGCCTCGGGCTCGGCGTCGGGCTCGGACTCGGTGGCGTCCTCGGCGTCGGTGGCGGCCTCGGGCTCGGTGGGCTCGGCATCGCTCGCCTCGCTCGTCTCGACCGCCTCGACGACGTCGGGATCGGCGACCGGGCCGGTCGAGGTGGGATCGTCGCCGGTGGGCGCCGGGGGCGGCCCGTCGGTGGGGCCGTCCTCACCCTCGACCGGGTCGCCGGCCGCCCAGGCCTGGGCCGAGACCGCCTCGCCACCGTCGGCGGGCACCCAGACCTGCTCGCCGGTGGCCGCATCGACCACCCACTCGCCCTGGGCCCAGTCGTCGCTCTGGTAGGCCTCTTCCTCGGCCAGCTGCGACTCGCTCTTGATGTCGACGCGCCAGCCGGTGAGGCGGGCGGCCAGGCGGGCGTTCTGGCCTTCCTTGCCGATGGCCAGCGACAGCTGGTAGTCGGGCACGATCACCTCGGCGGTGCCGGTGTCCTCGTGCATCCGCACCTCCTTGACCTTGGCCGGCTGCAGGGCCTTGGCCACGAAGTCGGGGAGGTCCTCGGAGAAGGGCACGATGTCGATCTTCTCGCCGCGCAGCTCGTTGACGACCATGCGCACGCGGGCGCCCCGGGCGCCGACGCAGGCGCCGACGGGGTCGACGTTCTGGTCGTTCGACCAGACGGCGATCTTGGTGCGGTGGCCGGGCTCGCGGGCGCAGGCCTTGAGCTCGACGATGCCGTCGGCGATCTCGGGGACCTCGAGCTCGAACAGGCGCTTGATCAGGCCCGGGTGGGTGCGGCTGACCACGATCTGCGGGCCCTTGGAGGTCTTGCGGACCTCGACGATGTAGGCCTTGAGCCGGCTGTTGGGCTCCGGGCGCTCGTAGGGCACCTGCTCGGCCTGGGGCAGCAGGGCCTCCACCCGACCGAGGTCCAGCAGCGTGTAGCGGGCGTCGGTCTGCTGGATGATGCCGGTGACGATGTCGCCTTCGCGACCGGCGTACTCCTCGTACTTCATCTCCCGGTCGACCTCGCGGAGGCGCTGCATCATGACCTGCTTGAAGGTCTGCGCGGCGATGCGGCCGAGGGTGCTGGAGTCGGGCGTCACGTCGAGCTCGGGGCCGAAAGGCTCGCCGTCGTCGTTGAGCTCCTGGGCGGTGACGCGCATCTCGCCCGTGACGGGGTCGATCGTGGCCCAAGCGTACTCGTAGGCGTCGGGCAGGCGCTTGTAGGCCGACTCGAGGGCGTCGGCGAGCGCGCCCATCAGGGTCTCGGGGCTGATGCCCTTCTCCGTGGCGAGGGCCCGGAGGGCTTCCATCATGTCGTCGTTGCTCATGACTTCGCTGCCTTCTTCTTGGCGGACGGGGAGTTCTTGGTGCCGGGCTTGCCGCCCGCCTTGGGGCCGCCGGGCTTGGGGGCCGGGCCCCACTCGAACACCGTGCGGGCCCGCTCGAGGTCGTCGAGGGTGAGGTGGCGGGTCTCCCCCGACGCCGCGTCGACGGGCGCCAGGGTGATGCCGTCGTCGTCGGCGGCCACCACGGTGGCCTTGAACCGGCGCTCGCCGGGCACGCCGGCGCGGGTCTTGACCGAGATCGTCTCCCCCACAGCGCGGGCGAAGTGCTCCGTGGTGCGCAGCGGGCGCTCGAGGCCCGGGCTGGAGACCTCGAGGGTGAACTGCCCCGGGATGGGGTCGGTCTCGTCGATGAGGTGGGAGATGGCCCGGGTGAGCTTGCCGATGACGCCCATGTCGACCCCGCCGGGCTGGTCGACGGTGATGCACAAGATGCCGCCCGAGAACTCGATGTCGTACAGCTCGGCGTCGGTCTCGGCGATGAGGGGCGCGACCATGAGGCGGATCCGCTCGGCGGTCTCCATGGTGCGCTCCTCTCGTGGTGGTGGGCCGGACGAACCGGCGCCGGACAAACAAGAGGCGTGGGCTGAGGCCCACGCCTTGCCGCCCGAAGGCGACCGCTCCACCCTAGCCCGTGTCCCCCGATGGCCACCCGTCGACGCCGCCCGACGGGCCCGGTCCGCACCGCACGGGACCGGGTAGGGCCAGTGGGTGCCCACCGATCCGCTCCGCCGCGCCGCCGACCTCGCCTTGGAGGCCACCGTCCTCCCCAGCTTCACGCGCATCGGGCCCGCCGTGCGCCGACGCCTGTTCGGGTGGGAGGACCTGCCGCCCGACCGCCTCACCGGTCAGGTGGTGGTGGTCACCGGGGCCACATCGGGCCTCGGTGCGGTGATCGCCGAGGGGGTGGGCCGCGCCGGCGCCCAGGTGGAGGTGGTCGGCCGCAACGAGGACCGGGGCGCCGCCGGCGTGGCCGACCTGCGCCGCCACGGCGTGGCCGCGAGGTTCCGTCGGGCCGACCTGTCCGAGCTCGACGAGGTGCGGGCCCTGGCCGAGGCGCTGCGCGCCGACCACGACCGCATCGCCACGATCGTCCACAACGCCGGCGCCCTCCTGCCGGCCCGCACCGAGACGAGCGACGGCCTCGAGGTGACCTGGGCCACCATGGTCGTGGCGCCCCACCTCCTCACCCGGCTCCTGGCCGACCGGCTGGACCGGGCGGTGTGGATGTCGTCCGGTGGGATGTACCTGCAGGACGTCGACCTCGACGACCTCGGGTGGGCCCGACGGCCCTGGAGCGGGAGCCGGGTCTACGCCCAGGCCAAGCGGGCCCAGATCGACCTGGTCCACGAGGCCACCGAGCGGGGCGAGGCCCCCCTCCAGGTCGCCATGCACCCCGGCTGGGCCGACACGCCCGGCGTGGAGGCCGGGCTGCCGGGGTTCCGGAAGGTCATGGGGCCCCTGCTCCGTCGGCCCGCCGCCGGCGCCGACACCGCGATCTGGCTCGCCGGCGCGCCCGACGAGGACCTGTCCCCCGGCGCGTTCTACCTCGACCGCCGGCCCCGGGGCACCGTGCGGTGGCCGGGCACCGCCACCTCCCCCGCCGACCGGCAGCGGCTCCGGGCCATCGTGGATGCCCAGGCCGGGCTGACCTGACGCACCACAGGCCCACCGCCAGGCCCTCCTGACCCACCGGCGCCTCCCTGACAGGTTCTGTCAGGGAGGGGGGTCCAGGCTGGGGCGATGACCACCTGGACCGACCTCACCGCCGCCGAACCGGACCTCGCCGACCGGGCCCTCGCCATCCTCACCGCCACCACCAACGCCGTCCTCGGGACCATCCGGCGCGACGGCACGCCCCGGTTGAGCGGCATCGACCCGTTCGTGATCGACGGCGAGCTCTGGATCGGCTCGATGCCGGGAGCCCGCAAGGGCGAGGACCTCCGCCGTGACCCGCGGCTGGCCCTCCACGCCGTGCCGTGGGAGTCTCGCCGGCTGCGGGACGGGGCGACCGACCCGGGTGAGGCCGACGCCAAGCTCACCGGTCGAGCCGTGCTGGTCGACGACCCGGCGGCGCAGGACGAGGTGTGGGAGCTGTTCCGCCGCGAGCGGGGGGTCGAGTTGCCGCCCGGCCCGGCGGACCTGTTCCGCATCGAGCCCACGGCGGTGGTGGTGGTGTCGGTCGTGGACGACCTGCTCCAGGTGGACCGCTGGTCGGACACCGACGGCCGGCGGACCATCCGCCGCTCGTGAGGCTCAGTAGGAGCGGGCCACGATCGCCACGTTGCCGGGCTCGTCCTCGGCGTCGGGCACCGAGCCGTCGGGGCGCGAGATGCAGCGCACGGTGATGGCGTCACGGGCCAGGTCGGCCTCGCCCTCGGTGCCCAGGGTGGCCCACGGGATCCGGGCGAAGCCGGTCTGGGCCGCGTCGCGGGCCTCGTCGACCGTGGTCACGTCGACCGTGTTGGCGTCGCGGAAGGCGGTGGCCTCGGCCAGGAGCGCGGCCTGGATGTCCTCCAGGAGGGCGGGCACGCTGGCGGCCAGCCCGGCGATGGGCGCCTGGTGCTTCTCGCCGGTGTCGCGCCGCGCCACGGTGACCTCGCCGTTGGCCAGGTCACGGGGCCCCACCTCGATGCGCACGGGCACGCCCTTGAGCTCCCAGTCGGTGGCCCGTCGCCCGAACGAGGTGTCGGTGCGGTCGTCGAGGCGGGCGCGCACGCCCGCGGCCCGGAGCTCGTCGGCCAGGCGGGCGGCGGCCTCCCCCACCCCGTCCTCGTCGCGGATCACCAGCACCACCACCTGGATGGCAGCCAGGCGGGGCGGCACGCGCAGGCCCAGGTCGTCGCCGTGGCACATGATCAGGCCGCCGATCATGCGGGTGGACGAGCCCCACGAGGTGGTCCACGCCATCTGCTGCGTGCCGTCGATCCCCTGGTAGGTGATGTCGAACGCCTTGGCGAAGTTCTGGCCGAGCTCGTGGCTGGTGCCCATCTGCAGCGCCTTGCCGTCGCGCATGATCGCCTCGCAGGCCAGGGTGTTCGCCGCCCCCGCGAAGCGCTCCTGCTTGGTCTTGCGCCCGATGAACACCGGCATGGCCAGCACGTTCACCATGAAGTCCCGGTAGACGTCGAGGTGGATGCGCAGCGCGTAGGCCTTGGCGTCGGCCTCGGTGGCGTGGGCGGTGTGGCCCTCCTGCCAGAGGAACTCGCTGGTGCGCAGGAACAGGCGGGTGCGCAGCTCCCAGCGGACCACGTTGGCCCACTGGTTGAGCAGCAGCGGCAGGTCGCGGTGGCTCTGGATCCACTTGGCCATGAACTCGCCAATCACGGTCTCGCTGGTGGGGCGGACCACGATGGGCTCCTCGAGCTCCTTGCCGCCCGCGTGGGTGACCACGGCCAGCTCCGGGCTGAACCCCTCCACGTGCTCGGCCTCGCGGGTGAGGTAGCTCTCGGGGATGAACAGCGGGAAGTAGGCGTTCTCGGCACCGGCTGCCTTGATGCGGGCGTCGACCTCGGCCTGCATGCGCTCCCACAGCCCGTAGCCGTAGGGACGGATCACCATGGTGCCCCGGACCGGCCCGTTGTCGGCCAGCTCGGCCTTGGCCAGGACGTCCTGGTACCAGCGGGGGAAGTCGGTGCCCTGGGGGGTCAGTACGGGAGCCTTGGCCATCGCGGCGAGCGTACCGGGGGCCGGTCCGCCGTCCCGAAGCCGATCCGCCGACCGGGGTGCCCCGGTGTCAGCTGCCGCCGGTGGAGAAGCCGCAGGTGTCCTCGGCGAAGGTGTCGAGCGCCAGGCCGGCCTCGCCGGCCTCCAGGACGCCTGCCATCTCGGTGGCTCCGGTGGACAGCTCCTCGAGGCTGTCGGACGAGGCCGCCAACTCCGTGAAGCCGTCGGTGAAGTCCCGGAGCACGGTCAGGTGCTCGGCGAGCTCGTAGTCGGCGAGGCTGATCGCCTCGTCGTAGGCCGCCACCACCTCCTCGATGCTCTCGACGAAGAAGGCCTGCAGCTCGGGCCACGGGGTTCCGCCCCGGACGAGGTCGCCGGTCCGCTCGTCGTACTCGCTGACGGTCAGCAGGGGCTCGCACACGTCGTCGTCTGCCCCCGGGTCGGGCGACGCCTCGGTGGTCGGGGTCTCGACCTCGGTGGTGGGCGCCTCCTCGGTGGTCGGGGTCTCGACCTCCGTGGTGCTCCCGTCGTCGGTGGTGGGACCGGCCTCGTCGTCGCCACCGGACGCGCCGCACCCGGCGAGCAGGAGCAGCGCCACGACGGCGGGGGCGAACCGGGATCGGGTGGTGCGGGCCATCCTGCGACCCTAGGACAGCGATCCCGACCAACCGGACGGCCGGTCGGCACGGGCCGCGCGGGCCGCACGGGCCGCACGGGCCGCACGGGCCGCACGGGCCGCACGGGCCGCACGGGCCGCGCGGGCCGCACGGGCCGCCCGGGCGGCACCGCTCCCGTCGGCACGGGGCTTGGCAGGATGGGGCCATGACCACCGAGATCCGGCTCCACACCGACGACCACGGCGAGGGGCGCTACACCGTCCTCGTCGACGGCAAGCCGGCCGGCGAGCTGGACTTCCGGACCATCGAGGGTCGACGCGCCCCCACCCACACCGGGGTGCGCGACGCCTACGAGGGCCAGGGCCTCGCCGGCCAGCTGGCCCGGCGCGCCCTCGACGACGCCCGGGCCGAGGGCCTCAAGATCGTGCCGCTCTGCCCCTACGTGGCCGCCTACCTCGAGCAGCACCCCGAGGACCAGGACCTGGTGGACCACGAGCTGTGGCGCCGGCTGAAGCGCTGAGCCGCCCGGCCCCGTCGGCCGCGGTGGGCTACCGGGGACGGTAGGAGGCGAGCGCGCCGAGGTTCACCGCCCACATGGCCGCCACGGCCACCAGGCAGATCGTCCAGGCCACCCCCCGGCGCAACCGGGCGAACCCGAGCCCGAACACGATCGCGGCCAGCACCAGCGTGACCAGCCAGGCGAGCGGGATGAGCACCGCGAAGCCGAGGCCGCAGTCGCGCTCGGGCCAGGCGTCGTCGCAGTGGTTGACGTTGTCGAGCCCCCAGATGGCGAACCACCCGGCCACCGGGCCGCTGACGAGGGCCAGCGCGAACGCCGCCGGGGCGGTGCGCCACCCGTTGCGGCGGACCGGCGCCGGTCCCCGTCCCGCACCCACCGGGGGTGGCGGGCGGTGGTCCGCCCACGGGGCGGCGGGCGGTGGCGGGCGATCGGTCACCCCGGCCCGTGTACCCCTCCGGGGTGCCGGTGAACCGCGCGCCGCCGCCGTCCGGCCGGACCGGCCATACTGAACCGTCATGACGCCCGGCGACGACCTGCTCGACGACGACCCTCCGGGTCCGCTTCGTCCTCAGGGCTGGCGCGAGCGCCGCGACCTCCTCCGCGAGGCCGCCATCCAGGCGGAGTACGCCACGGGTCGCCATGAGGACACCGAGGAAGAGGCCCGGCGCAACGTCTTCCTCCGCGTCGGCACCATCATCGTGGGCTTCGTGGTGCTCCTGGGCGGCCTGGCCATGATGGTGCTGCCGGGCCCGGGGATCCTCGGGATCCTCGCCGGCCTCGGCATCTTGTCCCGGGAACTGGCCTGGGCCGAGCGCATGATGGAGTACGTCAAGGAGCGGGCGAAGCTCGACGAGCTCAAGCAGCAGCCGGCCTGGATCCAGGCCACCATGTGGACGTTCACCGCGGTGGCGGTCGTCGGGTCCACCACCTACTTCGTCGTCCTCCGCTGATCGACCCTCCGGTGGAGCACGCCGCGGACCCGCACCTGCCCGGGCACGGCGGGGTCCCCTCGCTGCCCGAGGGCCTGGAGCCGGTGGGGCTCCTCGAGGGGCTGTGCACCACCCGAGCCATCCGACGCTTCGGCCCCGAGCCGATCCCCGACGACCACCTCGCCACCATCTGCTTCGCCGCCACCCGCGCCCCCACCGGCTCGAACCGCCAACCGTTCCGCCTCCTGGTCCTGCGCGACGGGCCCGAGGCGGCGGAGGCGAAGGCCGTGCTGGGCCGGGCCTTCCGCGCCCTGTGGGCCGACAAGCGGGCGGCCGACGGCTACGACGCCGGCACCGGCGCCGACTCCGACTCCCCGAAGGCGCGCCAGGCCCGGACCATGGAGCGCTTCGTGGCCCGGTTCGAGGACACGCCGGTGGTGGTGCTGGCCTGCATCCGCCCGTGGAGGGGCACCGACCTCACCGTGGGAGCCTCGGTCTACCCCGCGTGTCAGAACCTCCTGCTGGCCGCCCGGGCCCTCGGCTACGGCGGCGTCCTCACCATGTGGCACGGCACGGTGGAGCCGGAGCTGCGCCAGATCCTGGCCATCCCCGACGACGTGGTCGTCGCCGCCACCGTGGCCCTCGGGCGCCCGGAGGGCCGCCACGGCACGGTGCGGCGCCGCCCGGTGGGCGAGCTCGTCTTCGACGGTCGGTGGAACCGGGCCGCCCCGTGGGCCGCCGAGCCACCCGGCACCCGCCACACCGGGCGGCCGCCGAGCGCCCGTTAGCGCTCCCCGAGGTTCTTGCGGATGAGCTCGACGCGCTGCTCGGACGCGTTGGCGTCGGCGCCCTGCTCGTCGAGCAGCGACGCCCGGTCGGCGTCGGCCTCGGCCTGGGCCCCGGCATCGGCGTGGCTGAGCGCCCCCTCGATGCCCTCGGCGGCGATCACGTTGGCCCACTCGACGAGGGCGTCGACCATCTCGTCCTCGGGCACGACCTTGACGACCTTGCCCTTCACGAAGAGGTGGCCCCGGTGCTTGCCCGCCGCGATGCCCAGGTCGGCGTCGCGGGCCTCGCCGGGCCCGTTCACCACGCACCCCATGACCGCCACCTGGATCGGGATCTGGAAGCCGTCGAGAGCCGCCTGGGCATCGGTGGCCACCTTGATCACGTCGACCTCGGCCCGGCCGCACGAGGGGCAGGCGATGAGATCGAGGCCCTTCCGCTCCCGGAGGCCCATGGCCTCCAGCAGCAGCCGGCCGGCCTTGGCCTCCTCGACCGGGTCGGCGGTGAGCGAGTAGCGGATGGTGTCGCCGATGCCCTCGGCCAACAGGGCGGCCATGCCGGCCGTGGCCTTCACCAGGCCGGCCGGCGGGGGCCCGGCCTCGGTGACGCCGAGGTGCAGCGGGTGATCGGTGACCTCCGACAGCTGGCGGTAGGCCTCGATCATCAGCGGCACGCTGGACGCCTTCACCGAGATCTTGATCTGGTCGAAGCCGACCTCGTCGAAGTAGGCCATCTCGATCTGGGCCGACTCCACCATGGCCTCGGCGGTGACCGTGCCGCCGTACTTCTGGTACAGCCGCTCGTCGAG
Organism: Acidimicrobiales bacterium; assembly: GCA_038241315.1. GTDB lineage: Bacteria > Actinomycetota > Acidimicrobiia > Acidimicrobiales > Iamiaceae > Aquihabitans. Next base: position 9,425 of record JBBRFU010000143.1, read on the forward strand.
CGAGCCGCCGTTCACGCCGATGCGGATGGGCACGCCGCGGTCCTTGGCCTCGGCGGCGATGAGGCGGATGTGGTCCGCCTTCTTGATGTTGCCGGGGTTCAGGCGCAGGCAGTGCACCCCGGCCTCCAGCGCGGCCAGCGCCATGCGGTGGTTGTTGTGCACGTCGGCCACGATGGGCACCGGGGAGCGGGGCACGATGTGGGCCAGGCCGGCGGCGGCGTCGGCGTCGTTGCACGTGCACCGCACGATGTCGGCCCCGGCGCCGGCGAGGGCATAGATCTGCTGGAGGGTGCCCTCCACGTCGGCCGTCTTGGTGGTGGTCATCGACTGGATCGAGACCGGGGCGTCGCCGCCCACCGACACCGGGTTGGAGGGGTGGGCCAGGGTGATCTGTCGGGTGGGGCGCCGGGCGGCGACCGGGGTGCGGCCGGCGTCCATCAGGTCAGCGGGTTGGCGATGTCGAGGTACAGCGACGACAGGAACAGCAG
>JBBRFU010000144.1:0-9603 GCA_038241315.1 Acidimicrobiales bacterium
GCCCTCGAGGCGCCGCAGCATGCCGAGGATCTCCTCGGCCACCCGGGGTTGGTTGCTCATCGTCTCGGCGCCGATGACCGCCCACTGCTCGGCCGTCGACTCGTCCATGCGCGTGAAGCTCGACATGGCCCCAGTCTGCCCTCTCGAGGCCCGCTCCGCTTGACCCACGGGTCAGGCGCGGTGGCTCGCTCGCCCCGACGGCCCGGAACCGGCCGGTGCGCTGGCCCACCCGATCATCACGGTCAGCCGTGCATCCAGACGCCCAGGGCCAGGGCGACGATGGCGGCGAGGAGCGACAGGGCGCCGCCCACCGCGAGGGCGACCTTCGAGGTCATCCGGGCGTGCAGCGCGGCGCCGATGCCCGAGGCCGCCACCACCGTCAGCTTCGCGAAGAGGGTGAGCTGGTAGTCGAGGTCGCGGTCGGACACGTCGATCTCGGTGAGGTGCCAGATGCCGGTGAGCACGAGCACCGCGTAGGCGCCCCAGGCCACCCGGTCGAAGGCCCGGGCCGCGGCCCGGGGGGCGTCGGGCCCCAGGGTGCGCAGGGTGGGGAGGAGGGCCACGAGGGTGATCTGGCCGCCCACCCAGACGGTGGCCGCGAGCACGTGCAGCACGAGCCGCACCACGTCGAGGTCGAACGGGCGCATCAGCGGCGGGTGCGCACTACAGGGCGGCGAGCACGTCGGCGGCGTGGACGGCCCGCTCGTTCACCGAGGGCCGGTCCTGGACCGGACCGCCCATGGTGAACGTGGCCAGCACGTCGATGCCCGACAGGAGGTCGCGGAGGTTGCGGGGCGGCGGGAAGTACTCGTCCTCCTCGGTGATCCGCACCTCCTCCACGCCCTGCGTCGGTGCCAGCGCGGTGAGGACCTCCTCCACCAGCGACTCGGGGGCCGAGGCACCGGCGGTGACGCCGACGACCCCGGTGAGGTCGTCGGGCAGCTCGTCGGCGGCGTTGATCCGCAGGACCCGGGCAGTGCCGGCCTCGATGGCCAGCTTCTCGAGGGCGACGGTGTTCGAGGAGTTGGCCGAGCCGATGACCACCACGGCGTCGCAGCGCAGGGCGATCTCGGCCAGGGCGCCCTGGCGGTTGGTGGGGGCGAAGCAGAGGTCGGACCGGCCGGGCGTCCAGAGCTCGGGCCAGCGTGCCCGGGTGGCGGCCAGGACGTCCTCCCAGTCGCGGTGGCTCAGCGTGGTCTGGGCCAGCATGGCGACGGGCTGGTCGAAGTCGGGGAGAGCGTCCACCTCGTCGACGCTCTGGACCCGGTGGATGGCCGCCGGGGCCACCGCCATGGTGCCCACCGCCTCCTCGTGGCCCTCGTGGCCGACGTAGACGATGCGGAAGCCCTTGCCGGCCCGCACCTTCACCTCGTGGTGGACCTTCGTGACGAGGGGGCAGACGGCATCGACCACGTAGCCGCCGTTGGCCCGGGCCGCCGCCACCACCTCGGGGGCCGACCCGTGGGCCGACAGCATCAACGGGCGGCCCGGGGGCACCTCGTCGACGCTGTCGACGAAGACCACGCCGCGCTCCTCGAAGCGCTGCACCACCGACCGGTTGTGCACGATCTCGTGGTAGCAGTACACCGGCGGCTCGAAGGCCCGCACCATCCAGGCCAGGGCCTTGATGGCCATCTCCACGCCGGCGCAGAAGCCGCGTGGGGCGGCGAGCAGGACCTTGTCGACAGCCATCGGCCCCACGCTACCGGCCCCGCTGGTCTGCTCCTGTGCCGGCGCCGCCGTTCGTGGGGCATCCGGAAGGGGGACCCGGACCGGGCCCCCGGTAGGCTGGCGCGCCATGTCTGCTCCACGAGTCCTCGCTGTCGCGCCCGGTTCGCCGGCCGCGCGCGCCGGGGTGGCGGTGGGCGACGAGGTCGTGGCGGTCGACGGCGAGGCGCCGCGCGACATCATCCGCTGGACCTGGCTCACCGACGAGGCCGACCCCACCCTCGACATCCGTCGCGGCGGGCTCGACCTCGAGCTCGAGGTGGCCAAGGCCGCCGGCGAGCCGCTGGGCATCGACGTGCACTCGGCCCTGTTCGACCAGCTGCGCACGTGCGACAACCACTGCGAGTTCTGCTTCATCTACCAGTTGCCGCCCGGCATGCGGAAGAGCCTGTACCTCAAGGACGACGACTACCGGCTGAGCTTCCTGTACGGCAACTTCACCACGCTCACCCGCTTCACCGAGGCGGACCTGGAGCGGGTCGTCACCGAGGGCCTGTCGCCGCTCAACGTGAGCATCCACGCCACCGACCCCGCCACCCGCAACGAGATGCTGCGCAACCGCCGTGGCGGCCCCACCCTGCGCTGGCTCCGGGCCCTGCTCGACCACGGCGTCGAGGTCCACGGCCAGATCGTGTGCTGCCCGGGCCTCAACGACGGCGCCGTGCTCGACGACACCCTGGCCGGCGTGCTCGACCGCTTCCCCGAGCTGGCCAGCGTGTGCGTGGTGCCGCTCGGCATCTCGAAGTACAACACCGAGCCCCGCATGCGGGCCACCACGCGGGCCGAGGCCGACGCGGTGGTGCGGTGCGTGGAGGACTGGCAGGACGTGTTCCTCACCCTCCTCGGCCACCGCATGGTCCACGCGTCCGACGAGTACTACCTCCTGGCCGACCGACCGTTCCCCGAGCCCGAGGTCTACGAGGGCTTCGCCATGCACGAGGACGGCGTCGGCATGGCCCGCACCTTCGAGCTGGAGTTCACCGGGCGCACCACCTCGGTCACCTCGCCGCAGGCCGGCTTCTTCGCCTGGGCCGACGGTGCCCCGGCCGGTGCCCGCTACGAGGCGGCCGGCGACTACGCGGCCCCCGCCGAGGGCTACCGCGCCGTGCGGGTCGAGGGCGGCGCCGGTCCCGCCACCCCGGCGGGTGGCGGCGTGGGCGTGGCCCTCCGGCCGCGCCCCAGTGCCCCCGTGGCCGTCCTCACCGGCACCGCGGGTGCCCAGGTGATCGACCCGCTGGTCCGCTCCGTCGGCCGGGCCGACGTGCGGGTCCTCCCGGTGGAGAACCGCTTCTTCGGCGGCACCACCTCGGTCACGGGCCTGCTCGTCGGCGAGGACGTGGCCCGCACCCTGGCGGCCGAGCCTGCCGGCCACCGCTACCTGCTCCCCGACGTCTGCCTGTCGGGCGATCGCTTCCTCGACGGCACCGCCGTCGCCGACCTGCCCCGGCCGGTCGAGATCATCCCCACCGACGGGGCGGCGCTGCGCCGTGCCCTCGAAGCACCCTGAACCGAGAGAACCCCATGTCCGAGCTCCCAGTCGTCGCCATCGTCGGTCGACCCAACGTGGGGAAGTCCACCCTCCTGAACCGCATCGTCGGTCGCCGCGAGGCCATCGTCGAGGAGCGCCCCGGCGTCACCCGCGACCGCAAGGTCGTCCAGGCCGAGTGGCAGGGCCAGGTGTTCCAGCTCGTCGACACCGGCGGTTGGATGCCGGGCGGTGACGCGCTCGACGAGAAGGTCAGCCGCCAGAGCGAGCGGGCCATCGCCGAGGCCGACGCGGTGATCCTGGTGGTCGACGTGACCATGGGTGTCACCGAGGAGGACGCCCGCATCGCCGACCTGCTGCAGGGCCTGCGCCAGCCGGTGTTCGTCCTGGCCAACAAGGTCGACGACCCGGCCCGCGAGGCGGCCATGTGGGAGTTCCTCTCCCTCGGGCTCGGCAACCCCTGGCCGGTCAGCGCCCTGCACGGCCTCGGCACCGGCGACCTCCTCGACGCCCTCATCGCCGTGCTGCCCGACTCCCCGGTGGAGGCGGACGTGCCCGTGACCGCCGACGACGGCGAGAAGGTGTTCGCCGTCGCCCTGGTGGGCCGGCCCAACGTCGGCAAGAGCACGCTGTTCAACCGCCTCATCGGCGAGGAGCGGGCGGTCGTCCACGACATGCCCGGCACCACCCGCGACGCCATCGACACCGTCGTCGAGACCGCCGAGGGCCCCATCCGCTTCGTCGACACCGCCGGCATGCGCCGCAAGGCACGGATCGACGAGGGCACGGAGTACTACTCGTTCGTGCGAGCCCTCAAGGCCGTCGACCTGTCCGACATCGCGCTCCTCGTCATCGACGCCACCGAGGGCATCACCCACCAGGACCAGCGGCTGGCCGAGCGCATCGACGCCGCCGGCTGCCCCATCGTGGTACTGCTCAACAAGTGGGAGCTGCTCGACACCGACCGCCGGGCCGAGGTGACCTACGAGGTCGGCCAGAAGCTGGCCTTCCTCGGCGAGAGCGAGGTCATCCGCATCTCGGCGCTCACCGGGCGCAACGTGCCCCGCCTGCTGCCGGTGCTCCACGACGCGATCGAGTCGTACCACCGCCGGGTGCCCACCCGTCGGGTGAACGACGTGATCTTCATGGCCCAGTCGGCCCAGCCCGCCCCGCACGGCGGCCGGATCCTCTACGCCACCCAGGGCGCCACCGACCCGCCCACCTTCACGCTCTTCGCCAACAAGGAGCTCCCGGCCACGTACCTGCGCTACATCGAGCGCAAGCTGCGCGAGGCCTTCGACCTGGGCGCCACCCCCATCAAGCTCCGCGTGCGCCAGCGGGCAAACTGACGGAGGCCGTCCCCGGCCGCCCACGGACCGGAGAGCCGCCCCGATGCCCGAAGCCGAGCACCCGCTCGTGACCACGTCCGACGCCGGGCTCCGCGCGTCGGAGGTCGCCGAGCGCGTCCGTGCCGGCCTGGTGAACGCGGTCGACGACCAGACGAGCCGCACGATCGGCCAGATCGTCCGGGCCAACGTGCTCACCCGGTTCAACGCCATCCTCACCGTCCTGGCGGTGGCCGTGGCCGCCACCGGGCGCTACGGCGACATGTTGTTCGCCGTGGTGCTGGTGATCAACGCCCTGATCGGGATCGGCCAGGAGCTCCGCGCCAAGCGCACGCTCGACCGCCTCGCCCTGCTCCACGCCCCCACGGCGAGGGTGATCCGCGACGGGGAGGCCACCGAGGTCGCGGTGGGCGACGTGGTCCTCGACGACCTCGTGGAGCTGCGCAGCGGTGACCAGGTGGCCGCCGACGGCGAGGTCCGGGCCACCAGCGGCCTCGAGGTCGACGAGTCGGCCCTCACCGGCGAGTCCGATCCGGTGGCCAAGGAGCCGGGGGAGCGCGTCCTCTCGGGCACCATCGTGGTGGCGGGGCGCGGGTGCTTCCAGGCCGACGCCGTGGGCGCCGACTCGTACGCCCGCCGGATCTCGGCCGAGGCCAAGGTCTTCACCCGCACCCGGTCGGAGATCGAGGCGTCGATCAACACGCTCTTGCGTTACATCACCTGGATCATCGTCGCGGTCACCCCCCTGCTGCTCTGGTCGCAGTTCCGCACCGACGAGTCCGGCGACTGGCGCCAGCCCGTCACCGGCACCGTGGCCGCCCTGGTGGGCATGGTCCCCGAGGGCCTGGTGCTGCTCACCAGCCTGGCCTTCCTCCTCGCCGCCCTCGCCCTCACCCGCCGGCAGGTGCTGGTCCAGGAGCTCCCGGCGGTGGAGGGCCTGGCCCGGGTCGACGTGGTGTGCCTCGACAAGACCGGCACCCTCACCGTGGGCGACATCGTGTTCGAGGACCTGGAGGTGGTCGGCGACGACGGCGAGGAGCTCGTCGGCCTGGCCATCGGCGCCCTCGCCGCGGCGCCCGACGCCAACGCCAGCCTGCAGGCGCTGGGCGACGCCCATCCGGCGCCCGACGGCTGGCACCGCACCGGCGAGGTGCCGTTCTCGTCGGCGCGCAAGTGGAGCGCGGCCTCCTTCGACGGGCGGGGGAGCTGGTTCCTCGGGGCTCCCGACGTGCTGCTCGGCGAGGCCGACCCGCTGCGCGGGCGGGTGACCGAGCTGGCCGGCACCGGCAAGCGGGTGCTCCTCGTCCAGCACACCGACGCGCCACTCGACGGCGAGCACCTGCCGGCCGATCGCCGGGCGGTGGCGCTGTGCACCCTCGGCGAGCAGGTGCGGCCCGACGCCGGCGAGACCCTGGCCTACTTCGCCGCCCAGGGCGTCACCATCAAGGTCATCTCGGGCGACAACCCGGCCACCGTGGGCGCCATCGCCCGCCAGGTCGGCCTCGACGCCGGCGTGCCGGTGGACGCCCGCGAGCTCGGCGACACCGCCGAGGAGCTGGCCGAGGTGGTGGAGGCCAACACCGTGTTCGGGCGGGTCAGCCCCCACCAGAAGCGGGCCATGGTGCAGGCGCTGCAGGCCAACGGCCACACCGTCGCCATGACCGGCGACGGGGTCAACGACGCCCTGGCGCTCAAGGACGCCGACATCGGCGTCGCCATGGGCAACGGAGCCCAGGCCACCCGGGCGGTGGCCCAACTGGTGCTGCTCGACGGCCAGTTCTCCCGGCTCCCGTCGGTGCTGGCCGAGGGCCGGCGCGTCATCGGCAACATCGAGCGGGTGGCCAGCCTGTTCGTCTCGAAGAACGTCTACTCGCTCATGCTCGTGCTGCTGGTGAGCATCGCCGGGCTGCCGTACCCGTTCCTTCCCCGACACCTCACGCTCATCAGCACCGTGACCATCGGCATCCCCGCCTTCGTGCTGGCCCTCGGCCCCAACCCGATCCGGTACCGCCCGGGCTTCCTGCGCCGCGTGCTCCGCTTCGCCGTGCCCGCCGGGGCCATCACCGGGCTGGCGGTCTTCGGCGCCTACCTGCTCGCCCGCCTCGAGTCGGCCGCACCCGACGAGCGGCGCACCGCGGCCACCATCGCCGCCCTCGTGGTGGCCCTCTGGATCCTGGCCGTGCTGGCCCGGCCGTTCCGGGCCTGGAAGGCCGCCCTGGTGGTCGCCATGGCTGCGGTGGCGACCGCCGCCATCGCCATCCCGCCGGTCCGGGAGCTCTTCGAGCTGAGCGTCTCGGGCCCGCTCCTGCCGCAGGCCCTCGCCATCGGCCTCGCCGGCGCCGTGGCCGTGGAGCTGATCGCCCGCTGGGCCATGCCCCCGGTGCCGACGGAGGCCGGGGCCCGGCTGGTGGAGCCGGCCCCGTCGGCCGCGGAGGGGGCGTCGGGGGCGTCGACCGACCCGACGGGCGCGACCTCGGCCACGGGCGGTCCTGATGTGCCCGAGGCGGCCCAGCGGTAGCATCGGCCAACCATGGATTACCCCTTCCTGCTCGTCGTGGCGGCGGCGTGTGCGATCGCCGCCGGCGTCTGGGCCCGCTCGGCCCTGCGCTTGCAGAAGGTCGCGTCCCGGGCCGAGCGCGAGTTCGGCCGCACCTCCGATGCCGCCACCGTCGCCCGCTCGTCGTTCCGCAAGGACGTCCACAGCACCGTGCTCTACGCCGTGCTCGCCGTGGCCGCCGGCGGGGGGGCGTTCATCCGCGAGGACTCCTCGTGGCTGTTCTCGCTGATCCTCATCCCGGTGATCGTGTCGGTGGTGTTCGGACGCGACTTCGTGCGCGACTCCCGCCTGGCCGAGAGCCGCTTCGAGCTCGAGCGCCGGGCCGAGGAGGTCCTCAGCCAGGAGGACCTGGCACCCCGCCGCTGGGCCGAGCGCCTGGCGCCCGAGACCCTGCCCGACATCACCGGGTTCGACGTCGGGCGGGTCTACCAGGCCGGCACCGGGATGATGGCGGGCGACTTCTACGACGTGTTCCGCGTGGCGCCCACCCGGGTGGCCGCGCTGATCGGCGACGTCACCGGGCACGGCATCGAGCCGTCCATCACGGCCTTCCAGGCCAAGTACCTCCTGCGGGTCTTCCTCCGCCAGTACCGCGACCCCGCCCAGGCCCTCGAGGAGCTCAACGCCCAGCTCTCGGCGCTCGACCGCGGTGAGGAGATGATCTCCATGTGCGTGGTGGTCTTCGACACCGAGGCGGGCACGGTCCGCTACGCCTCGGCCGGCCACCCGGCGGCGTGGCTCTGGCACGAGAAGGACGTCCGGCCGCTGCGGTCCACCGGCCCGCTCCTGATGCTCGACCCCTCCGGCACCTTCCACTCCCGCGAGCTCCGCCTCGACCCCGGCGACCTCGTGCTGCTCTACACCGACGGCCTCTCCGAGGCCCGGGCCGGTGATCAGCTCTTCGGCGAGGAGCGCATCGCCAACGCCCTCCGTCGCGATCCCGGCGCCGCGCCCGGCGTCCTGGTCAAGTCCCTCCTCGAGGCCGCCCGCGACTTCTCCCGCGAGCCCATCACCGACGACATCGCCATCCTCGCCATCCGCCGCGACTGACGCCCACCGCCTCACCCCCATCAACCGCCTCAGCCGGATAGCCGAGTGAGCCGAGGCGTCCCCGTTCTTCACGGCATTCGGGTCAGCGGGCCGCGCCGCCACTCGGAAGAAGCGGCGGCTGCCTCGCTCGACGGGCGGTCCGGTTCTTCACGGCATTCGGGTCAGCGGGCCGCGCCATCACCCGGAAGAACCGATGGGGCTTCGTTCTTCACGGCATTCGGGTCAGCGGGCCGCGCCATCACTCGGAAGAACGGGCGGGGTGTCCGGGTGGGGGAGCGGCGCGCTCGACGGCGTCGGCCAGCGCGTCGGCGGGGGCCACGACGGTGCCCGGACGCGCGGCGGCCTCGGCGCGGAGGCCGGCGACCACGCCGGCCACGTCGGCGGCCGGCCGGTTCTGGCTGAGCTTGGCCTTGGCGGCCAGGCGGGCGATCGGGACCTCGACGCCGACGATGCCCCGGAGCTGGGCGGCGATGAACCCGTCGGGGGCGTCCGCGACGGCCCACGGTGCCGCCCGGGCCGCCTCGTGGCGTTCGGTCAGGCGGGTCACGAGGTGGAGGAGCCAGGCCGGGTCGTCGTGCAGCACGAGGGAACCGGCCGCCTCGACGGTCACGTAGTCCCAGGTGGGCACGGCCCTCCCGTGCTCCGCCTTCGACGGGTACCAGGAGGGCGACACGTAGCCCTCGACGCCGGTGACCACCACCAGGGCCTCGCCGCCGTGGCCGTCCCGGACGACGGGGTTGCCGCGCGCCACGTGGCCGACGAGCGTGCCGAGGCCGTCGTGGCCACCGGGCTCCAACAGCAGCGGGAGGATGGTCGAGGTCAGGCCGTCGGCGCCCCGGGTGACGAGGGTGGCCGGGGTGGTGCCGAGGAGCTCGGCGAGCAGCGCCACCGGATCGGCGACGTCGAAGGCGGGGACGCGGTGCACGGTCCCAGGATGGCGCACCGGGCACCTGCGGGGGCCAGGGGTTCGGCGCCGGCCGGTCGGGTCCGCCTGCCAATCGCCGCCGGCGCCGGCCGGTCCGGGTCGCCAGCCGGTCGCCGACCCAGCGGTCACCCGGCCGCCGACCCAGCCGGCCGCCGACCCAGCGGTCGCCCGGCCGCCGACCCAGCCGTCGCCGACCCAACGGTCGCCCGGCCGCCCCCGGCCGACGCGGGCCGACACGGGGCCCGGCGCCCGGTCGGCGGGGGGCCGCTCGGTAGGCTCCGGCGGTGACCGATGTCCCGCCCGCCGTCTCGCCGACCGCCGATGCCGACGGTGATCCCACCATGGCCGACCGGGTGGCGGCGGCGGCCGAACGAGCCCTCGCCGGGAACCTGGCCAAGGTCGGCGACAAGCTGGAGAAGCAGGGGAAGCTGTTCGTCCGCGACCGCCTCGACCTCTTGCTCGACCCGGGGTCGTTCGTCGAGGATGCCCTGCTCGCCAACACCTCCGCGGT
>JBBRFU010000145.1:0-9528 GCA_038241315.1 Acidimicrobiales bacterium
GTTGTCCCAGCCCTCCTTGTTGTCGCCACGCGGCGGGTAGTAGTTGATCCGCACGACGTGGTGGATGTCGCCGTAGAGGTCGGGGTTGCGCTCCGGCTCGAAGATGGTGTCGAGCACGCCCAGCTTCGACATCTCCTTGGCCTTGAACGACTCGGGGTCGTCGAGGACCTCGCCGTCGCGGTTGCCGAGGATGTTGGTGGAGTACCAGCCCTCCACGCCGAGCATCCGGGCCTTGAAGCCGGGAGCCAGGATGGTCTTCAGGAGGGTCTGGCCCGTCTTGAAGTCCTTCCCGGTGACCGGCACGCCGTTGGCCCGGGCCAGCTCGAGCAGCGCCGGGGTGTCGAGGTTGAGGTTCGGCGCCCCGTTGGCGTAGGGGATGCCCCGCTTGAGGCAGGCGTAGGCGTAGATCTGGCTGGGCGCGATGTCGGGGTCGGAGTCCCGGAGGCCCTGCTCGAAGGCGGCCAGCGTCTCGTGGACGGCGGTGGGCTCGCGGTACACCTCGGTGGAGCCGCACCACACGGCCACCAGCCGGTCGCAGCCGTTGTCCTCGGAGAACTTGTCGATGTCGGCGTTGAGGGCCTCGGCCTGCTCCCACTTGGTCATCTCGGGCTTCACGTGGTCGCCGTGGAGGTTCTTCACGTAGGCCTGCTCGAAGACGGCCTTCATGGGCTTGATGGCGCGGAGCTCCTCGCCGAGCTGCTCGAGCATGTGGCCGTCGAGCACGCCGGCCCGGCTGGCCGCCACGTAGGCGTCGTCCTCGAACACGTCCCAACCGCCGAACACGAGGTCGTCGAGGGTGGCCAGCGGGACGTAGTCCCGGATCAGCGGCACGTTGTCGTCGGTGCGCGGGCCGATGCGGATGGTGCCCATCTGGGTGAGCGACCCGATCGGCTTGGCCAGGCCCTTGCGGATGGCCAGCACGCCGGCGATGAAGGTGGTGCCGACCGCGCCCATGCCAGGCAGCAGGACGCCCAGCTTTCCCTGGGCAGGGGCGATGTCGACGTTGGACTCGAGTGGCACGAAGGTCTCCGTTGGACCGGGGGATGGGGAAGCGATCGCCCGCAGCGGCCGACGACAGGTCGGGCGCGGACCGCCCGGGAAGGTTAGGCGTTGGCCCCGTCGCCCGACGGGTCCGGCCCGCCCCGGCCCGCCCCGGGCTCCGCCGGCGTCGGCGCCCCGCCGGCCCCGTCGGCGGCGCGGGCCTGCCGGGCCTCGCCGACCGCCGCCGCCCACCACGCCCCGTGTCGGTCGGCCCAGGGGCCGGCCCGGTCCGCCAGCAGCCGGGCCCCGAGGTGGCGCGCCCGAGCCTGCAGCCGAGCCCGCTCCGCCTCGGCGGCCGCCACCACGAGGGCACGGTCCGCCTCGTCGAGCTCCACCGTCTCCGTCGTCTCGGCCGGGCCGCCACCAGCGGCCTCGGTCACGAGCGCCACCCGGCCGCCCGGCGCGTCGATCCCGTCGGACGCGGGCCCGTCGGGCGCTGGTGCGTCGGGCGCTGGTGCGTCGGGCGCTGGTCGGTCGGCACCATCGGGCGTCGCCAGCAGCTCCAGCAGGAGGGCGAGGTCGTGGTCGTCGCCGAGGGCGGCGGCCAGCTCGTCGGCGGCCTCCACGAGCGGCCGCTGCGCCTCGGGCCAGAGACGGCGGAGCAGGCGCTGGTGGTACCAGAGGTCCTTCACCCGCTTGCGCCACTCGTGGAGCTCGAGGGCGGACGGCTCGTCGGGCAGGGCGGCCAGGGCCGTGCGGGCCCGGCGGTGCTGGTGCGCCAGGCCGGGCCCGATCGCCGCCCAGCCCTCGGCCTTCGGCGGGACCAGGTCGATCCAGGCGACGAGCTGGTCCAGGACGCGGGCCGCGCCGAGCAACGTGGCCCGGTCGATGGCACCGCCCGCCCGGACCCGCTCGGCCCGCACGGCCAGGCGGTCCCGCACCGCCGCGAGGGCCGCGACCGTGTCGGGGGCGTCGGCGTCGCCCGGGGCGTCGGCGGGGGCGTGGACGTCGCCGGGGGCGGCGCCGGCTGGTGAACCGGCGCCCGCGCGGGCCGAGGAACCGGCGGCCGGGCTCGGCGTCGCGCCACGGGGCGCACCCACCGGGGGACCCCCGGCCGCGACGGCCAGCAGGCGGTCGACCGCTTCCACGAGCGCATCGGCATCGCGCTGGGTGGCCAGGTCGGCGCCCACCCGGCGCAGCTCGGCGTTGGCGTGGCGGGCCACCGCCGGGCCGAGGTCGGCGCGGGCCAACCGCACCAGCGAGCGGGCCTTCTTCAGCCGCTTCCGTGCCCCGTGCACGGCCTCGGCGTCGGGCCCACCCGGCACCCGCAGCACCTCCGCCGCCTTGGCGAGCTGCTCGCGCAGCACCCGCCGGAGCTCGAGGTCGGTCGGTTCGGCGGGATCGATGCGGTAGCCCACGCCGAGAGTCTGCCCGCCCCACCCCGTCCCCCGTCACGCCCGCTGCCACCGTTCCTCACGGCAGACGGGTCAACCCAGCGCGCCCACACTCGGAAGAACCGAGGCCCCACCGCTCCTCACGGCAAACGGGCTCACCGACGGCGTCCTCAGCCGGAAGAACCGAGCCCCACCGCTCTTCACGGCAGACGGGTCGACCCACCGCGCCCGGACTCGGAGAGTCCGAGGCACCACCGTTCCTCATGGCAGACGGGTCCACCCCGCGCGCCCACGCTCGGAAGACCCGAAGCCCCACCGTTCCTCATGGCAGACGGGCTCACCGACGGCGCCACCAGCCGGAAGAACCGAGGCACCCACCGAGGTCGCGATCCCGTGGGCTGTCGTCCGGTGCAGCCGTGGGTTGTCGACCGGTGCAGGCGCGGGCGGTGACGGACCTGGTCGGGCTAGCGGTCGGCCTCGTCGGCGAGGGAGAGCCACTCGTCCTCGGTGGCGGTGATCTCGGTCTCCACGGCGGCCAGGTCTCGCCCGAGCGAGGCCAGGCGCTGGTGGTCGGAGCCCTCGACCGAGGCGACCTCGGTGGTGAGGCGGTCGCGCTGCTTCTCGAGCTTGCGCATCCGCTTCTCGACGTCCTTGGTGAGGTGGCGCAGCGTGCTGGAGCTCCGCGGCGGGCGGCTCCCGACGGACGCGTCGGCCGCACCCCCGGTCCCGGCGCCGGCCGCGCCGGACCCGTCCGTCCCGGACGAGCCCGCGGTGGACCGGCCGGTCGAGGCCGACGAGCCGGATGAGCCGGACGAGGCGGTGGAACGGCTGGCCGAGCCCTTCACGGCCGACGACGAGGTGGACGAGCGGCCACGCGTGGTGGCGGAGGCCGAGGCGGTGGAGCCGGTCTTGCGCCGCGCCGCCTCCCAGGCTGCGTAGCCGCCGGCGATCCGCTCGGCGTCGTGGTCGGCGTCGATCACGACCACGTCGGCCACGGTGCGCTCGAGGAACGCCCGGTCGTGGCTGACCACCACCAGGGCCCCGGGCCAGTCGTCGAGGAAGTCCTCGAGGGCGCGGAGCGAGTCGAGGTCGAGGTCGTTGGTGGGCTCGTCGAGCAGGAGGACGTTGGGGCGGGCGGCCAGCGTCAGCAGCAGCTGCAACCGTCGCCGCTCACCGCCCGAGAGGGTGCCGACGGGGGCCCACTGCGCGTCGCCGTCGAACCAGAACCGCTCCAGCAGGGCGGCGTCGGACCAGTCGGGCTTGCGGTTCGGGCCCGAGAGGGCGTCGCGCACCCGCACCGACGGGTCCAGGTCGGTGCCGAGCTGGTCCCAGATGGCGAGCTGCACGGTGGAGCCCACCACCCGCCGGCCCTCGGCCGGCTGGATGCGCCCGGCCATCACCTGGAGGAGGGTGGTCTTGCCGGCGCCGTTGGGGCCGACCACGCCGAGGCGCTCGCGCGGGTCGAGCAGCAGGTCGACCCCCCGGAACAGCCAGGGGCTGTCGGGTGAGTACTGGTGGCCGACGCCGTGGAGCTCGATCACCTGGTCGCCCAGGCGGGGCGTCTCGACGTGCAGCGGCAGCTCGCCGCGGCGGGCCGGCGCCTCGGCCCGGCCCTCCACGATGGCGGTGGCCGAGGCGATGTGGGCCTTGGGCTTCGAGGTGCGGGCCGGCGCGCCCCGGCGGAGCCACGCCAGCTCCTTCTTGGCCAGGTTCTTGCGGACCGACTCGGCGCTGGCGGCCTGGGCGTCGCGCTCCATGCGGCCCTCGAGGTACGACGAGTAGCCACCCTCGTGGAGGTACGCCTTGCCCCGGTCGAGCTCGAGGATGCGCGTGGTGATGCGGTCGAGGACGTGGCGGTCGTGGGTGACCAGGATCAGCCCGCCCCGGTGGCCGGCCAGGCGGTCCTCGAGCCAGGCGATGGCGTCGATGTCGAGGTGGTTGGTGGGCTCGTCGAGGATGAGGAGCACGGCGTCGTCGTCGTGCCCGCCGGGCGGCCCGACCTCCACCAGGGCCCGGGCCAGCGCCACCCGCTTGGTCTGGCCGCCGGAGAGCCGGTCGGTGGCCACGTCGCTGAGCTCGGCGATGCCGAGGCGGTCGAGGATGGCGTCGACCTCCCACTCCCGCTCGGGGTGGCTCCCGGGTGCCACGGCCTGGTGCACGGTGCCGGCGGGGAGGGCGTCGGCCTGGTCGAGCATGACCACCCGGGCGCCTCGGCCCCGCCGCAGCGAGCCGTCCTCGGCGTCGGCCTTGCCGGCCAGCACCCGCAGGAGGGTGGACTTGCCGGTGCCGTTGATGCCCACCAGCCCCAGGCGATCACCCGTGGAGAGGGTGACCGACACGTCGGTGAAGAGCTTGCGCCCCGGTCGTGAGGCGGTGAGGCCGGTGGCGTCGAGCAGGATCATGGCCGACCCACGCTAGGGGCTGGATCCCGCTGTTCAGCAGTCCCGGCCCGGGGTCGCTCAGTCGATCAGCGAGATCGGGAGGCCGAGCTCGGCGAACTGCTCGGCCGGGCGGTGGTAGCCGCGCTCGAGGTGGTGGATGCCGCTGATGGTGGACGGCCCGTCGGCGATGGCCGCGGCGATCACCGAGGAGAAGCCGGCCCGCACGTCGGGCACGTCGACGTGCGCGCCGCGGAGCTTCGACACGCCCTTCACCACGGCCGAGTGCAGCGCGTTGGTGTCGTGGAACCGGCAGGACTCGCCGCCGAGGCACGTGGAGAACAGCTCCACCTCGGCGCCCATCTGCTTCAGGGCCGGCACGTAGACCAGGCGGTCCTCGTACACCGTCTCGTGCAGCACCGACATGCCGTCGGCCTGGGTGAACAGGACCACCAGCGGCGTCTGCCAGTCGGTCATGAACCCGGGGTGGGTCTCGGTCTGCACGGCGGCGGGGCGGAGGCCGTCGGGGGCCGAGGCCTGGATGTACTCGTCGGTGATGTCGAAGCGGGCGCCCATGCGGTTCAGGGTGGTGATGGCGGTGACCAGGCGGTCCTGGGCGCACCCGTGGACGCGGACCTCGCCGCCGGTGACCAGGCCGGCCACCAGGTAGCTGAAGGCCTCGTTGCGGTCGCCCTGCAGGGTGGTCTCGGCGCCGCGGAGCGACGGCACGCCGTCGATGGTGATCTTGCGGCCGGGCGACAGCTCGATCTGGGCCCCCATGCGCTGGAGGAACAGGGCCAGCTCGATGACCTCGGGCTCGGTGGCCGCGTTGCGCAGCACCGTGCGGCCCTCGGCGAGGGTGGCGGTCAGCAGGACCGTCTCGGTGGCGCCGACCGACGGGTACGGGAGCTCGATCCTGGCGCCCCGCAGGCGGGTGGCCTTGGCGGCGATGCCGTCGTGGCGGAGGTCGATCTCGGCACCCAGGGCGCGGAGGGCGTCGATGTGGAAGTTGACCGGGCGGCTCCCGATCTGGTCGCCACCCACCAAGGGGACGAACGCCTCACCGGTGCGGTGCAACAGGGGGCCGAGCAGCAGGATCGGGATGCGGTTGAGCCCGCTGAACGAGAGCGGGACCTCGGTGGTGACGTCCTCGTTGGGCTCCACGGTGATCACCCCGGCGGCCTCGTCGTGCTCGACGGCCACGCCGAGCGACCGCAGGATGTCGACGGTGATGGACACGTCGCCCACCTCGGGGACCTGGCGGATGACGCTCTTCCCCTCCCCCAGCACGGCCGCCACCATGTGCTTGGTGACGGCGTTCTTGGAGCCTCGTATGAAGACGTCGCCCCGGAGGGGACCAGCGGGGGCGACCGACCAGGCGCGTGCGGACATCTCGCAAGGGTACGGCGCCACCTGCTCCCGCCGACACCCCGCCGGGGCCCGGCGGGCGCCCGGCGCGGCCCCCGCCCAGGTCAGGGCACGAGGAGCGGATTCGGTCACACGGGGTGGAACCGCTCAGGGGCGCAGCTCGCGACAGGGGATGCGGACCGCCCAGAACGGCTGGGCGTCCTGGAGCACCAGCTCGACGTGATCCGGCGGGCGGCCCTCGCAGCGCGCCGCAGCGTCGGCCACGTGGACGCGCCACTCCGGACCGACCGACCGATGGGCGTCGACCGCGAAGCAGGCGACGACGAGCACCGCGAGGTGCCCCACCAGCACCGCCCGCCCCACCCGGGCCACCGGGCGGGCCGCCGCCCGGGCCCCCGCCGGGGCCACGAGGACCGCGAAGGCGCTGGCCAGCAGCAGCGTGGTGGCCACGCTGTAGCGCATGTGGGCCGACATGTTGAACGGTCCCCACCGGAACGGCTGGGTGCCGCGACCGACGATGAGGACGGTGAAGGTGCCGATGGCGTAGGCGAGGAACAGCAGGCCCACCTGCTGGGCCCGCTGCGGGGCGCCCCGCCACACCAAGGCGAACAGGCCCAGCACCACCACGGCCGCCAGGACCCCGACCACGGTGCCGTGGTCCTGCCACAGGCTGGTGGCCCGGTCCGGGCCCACCAGGTAGAGGGTGAAGATCCGCACCCCGAGGAGGTCGACGATGTCCGACATCGGCCGCTGGGGCGCGAGGGCGTTCACCTTCGTCTCGGTGAAGGCCATCACGGCCAGCTGCAGGGCCACGCCTGCGCCGTAGGCCACCGACACCAGCGCCGACGCCACGTCCCGCCGTCGCCACCACACGAGCAGGGCGAGCGGGACGAACACCAGGCCCAGCGGGCTCCCCGTGGCTGCGGCGAAGCACACCGCCCCCCGGGCCGCCACGTCGGCCCGCCCCTGCTCACGCGAGAGGAGGGCCCACGGCACGACCGCCGAGAAGGCCCAGATCGTGTTGGTCAGGGTGCCGGTGTTCTCGAGCCCGGCGGCCGGCATGAGCACCACCAGGGTGGCGAGGGCCAGGCGGACCGTCGGCGACGAGATCCAGGTGCGCGTCCAGCGGAACACGAGGGCGGCGAGCACCGCCGTGACCACCGCCGCCACCACCGCGAGGTACCACGGCAGGGCCTCCACCGGCAGCCAGCGGGTCGGGAGGGCGAGCAACCGGGGAGGCAGGACGAGGTAGCCGGCGTAGCCGTGGAACAGCGAGCCGAGCGGCGACGGGCCGGTGGCGTCCTGGTACAGCAGGAAGCCGTCCTCGGCCCAGACCGAGCGCCAGCTCGGGACGCCCTGCTGGCGCAGGAGCGGGAGCACCACCGCCGCCAGCAGCAGCCCCGCCGTCACCAGCGCGGGCGCGGGCGCGGGCCGCCACGGCGGGCGCTCGACCGACGGGGGTCGCGCCGGCGCGCCGGTGCCTTCGTGGTCCACCCCTCGGATGGCTCGGGCCGAGCCTGGCGACACGCGTGCTCCCTCCCGGCCGAGGGGTCCCCCGCCGACCAGGTGCGACGGTACCCGAGGGGCGACCTCCGGTCCCGCAGACGGGTGACGGTCGCCGCTGGAGCCACGGGCGGCGTGGGGCCGACCTCTAGCCTCGCCGGATGGCCGGCCCTCCCCCACGACGCGTCGCCCGGGGCATCGGCGACCCCATCGACCTCGACGGGCCCAAGAGCCCCCGCCAGCGGTACCCGCTGGTGCCGGCGCGGACCGGGCTCGTGGTCAAGCAGCGCGGCACCCCGATCACCGGCACCGTGGTGGGGGTGGTCAACGGCGTGCTCCAGGTGCGCGACCGCCGGGGCTTCGAGCACCGCATGACCCTGCTCACCGGCGGGTTCGAGGTCGACGGCCAGGTGGTCACCCTGGTGGTGCCGCGCGGCCCCGCCCCTGGCACCGCCGCAACCACGCCGGGGCGCACCGCCTCGGGCTCGGTGGCCGTGCCCGGCGCCCGGGCCCAGGTGGCGCGGGCCAGCCGCCTGCTGGTGGAGGGCGTGCACGACGCCGAGCTGGTGGAGAAGGTCTGGGGTGACGACCTCCGCGTCGAGGGGGTCGTGGTGGAGCGCCTCGACGGCGCCGACCACCTCGACCAGGTGGTGCGCGCCTTCGCCCCGAAGCCGGGCCGGCGGCTCGGGATCCTCCTCGACCACCTGGTCACCGGCTCCAAGGAGACCCGCCTGGCCGCCACCGTGGACCACCCCGACGTGCTCGTCACCGGCCACCCCTACATCGACATCTGGCAGGCGGTGAAGCCGTCGGTGGTGGGCATCGCCGCATGGCCCGAGGTGCCCCGGGGCGAGGACTGGAAGACCGGCGTGCTGGCCCGCCTCGGCGTCACCGTGGAGCCCGGTCGGTTCTGGAAGCAGGTGCTGGGCCGGGTGACCACCTGGACCGACCTCGAACCGGCCCTGATCGGGGCCGTGGAGGAGCTGATCGACTTCGTCACCGAGCCGGCCGGCGCCTGACGGCTCGTGACCGGCGCCGGTGGGCGGCGTCCCCGGTTCTGTCACCCCCCGTCCGTACCCTGGGATCCTGATGCGGATCCTCCACACCTCCGACTGGCACCTGGGCCGCACGTTCCACGGCGCCTCTCTGCTCGACGAGCAGGCCGAGGTGGTGGACCGCGTCGTGGCCCTCACGGTCGAGCACCAGGTGGACCTGGTGGTCATCGCGGGAGACCTGTTCGACCGGGCCATCCCCCCGGCCCCGGCGGTGGACCTGCTCGACGACGCGCTGGCCCGCCTCCACCGCACCGGTGCCCGCGTGGTCGCCATCAGCGGCAACCACGACTCCGCGGTCCGCGTCGGGGTCAACGACCGCCTGCTCAACTCGGTCGGCGTGGCCGTGCGCGGCCAGGTGGCCCGGCTGGCCGAGCCGCTGGTGATCGACGCCCCGGCCGACGGGGGACCGCCCGTCGCCGTCTACCTCGTGCCCTACCTCGAGCCGTCGGTCGACCTCGCCGTGCTCACCGAGCTGGCCGACCGCCTCGCCCCCGACGAGGCCACGGCGCCCGCCACGCCGCCGGCCGCCGTCGCCCCACCGGACCCACCGGTCCCCCCGGTCCCGGCCTCCGAGCCCGTGCCCACGCCGCTGGCCGAGCCCGTGCCCCTGGCCCCCACGCTCTTCGACCTGCTCGACGCACCGCTCGACCCCGCGCCCGTCGACGCCGTGCCGGCGTCGCCAGGTCCCACTCCGGTGCCGGCACCGGTGCAGGCGCCGGCACCCGACGAGCTCCCGAGCGTGGGGGCCCGGGCCACCCGCGCCAGCCACGACCGGGCCACCCGCCTGGCCACCACCGTCATCCGCCACCACCTGGCGTCGCTCGGCCCGGTGCGGTCGGTGGTGGTCGC
>JBBRFU010000146.1:0-9481 GCA_038241315.1 Acidimicrobiales bacterium
AGAAGCTGGTGAAGACCCACTGTTGCTTCTGCGGCATGCAGTGCGGGATCAAGCTGCAGGTCGCCCGGAACGAAGTCGTCGGCTTCGAGCCCTGGGAGGAGTTCCCGTTCAACGAGGGTCGGCTGTGCCCCAAGGGCGTCAAGCGCTACATGCAGACCCACCACCCCGACCGGCTCACGCATCCGCTCATCCGCACCGAGGCCGGCTTTCGCGAGGCCGGCTGGGACGAGGCGCTCGATCTGGTGGTCGCCAGGGTCCGCGCCATCCAGGCCGCCAAGGGCCCGAACGCGTTCGCGATGATGAGCGGGGTGTCCCTGTCGAACGAGAAGTGCTACCTGGTCGGCAAGTTCGCACGCCTGGGCCTCAAGACCGCCAACCTCGACTACAACGGCCGCTTCTGCATGGTCTCGGCCGGCGCGGGAAACAAGAAGGCGCTCGGCATCGACCGGGCCCCCAACCCGTGGAGCGACATCCCGCTCGCCGACGTGGTCTGGGTGGCGGGCTCGAACGTGGCCGAGACCTTCCCGATCACCACCAGCTACATCTGGCGGGCGCGCGACCGGGGGGCGAAGCTGATCGTCCAGGACCCGCGGGTCGTGCCCCTCGCCCGGACCGCCGACCTCTTCCTCCCGGTGCGGCCCGGCAGCGACTCGGCGCTCTTCGGCGCCGTGCTCCACGAGCTGATCCGCAACGACTGGCTCGATCACGACTTCATCGACGCCCACACCGTCGACTTCGACAAGGCGGCGGCTGCGGCCGCCGACATGAGCCCCGCCTGGGCCGCCGACATCACCGGCGTGCCGGCCGCTCGCATCGAGGAGGCCGCCGAGCTGTGGGGGACGGCGGCCACCGGGATGATGCTGCACGCCCGCGGGATCGAGCAGCAGACCAAGGGCGTCGACAACGTGCTCGGGGCCATCAACCTCGGGCTCGCCACCGGCAAGTTCGGCAAGCCCGGGTGCGGGGTGTCCACCATCACCGGGCAGGGCAACGGCCAGGGCGGTCGGGAGCACGGTCACAAGTGCGACCAGCTCCCGGGCAACCGAGACATCTCCAACCCCGAGCACCGGGCGGCGGTGGCGAAGGTGTGGGAGGTCGACGAGTCCGAGATCCCCGGCAAGGGCATCCCGGCCCAGGAGATCATCGAGGCCATCCACGAGGGCACGATCAAGGGGCTGCTGTCGATCTGCTTCAACCCGGCCGTGTCCGCCCCCGACAGCAACTTCACCGCCGAGGCGCTCGACAAGCTCGAGTTCTACTCGGTCATCGACTTCTTCCTCTCCGAGTCCGCCCAGCACGCCGACGTGGTGCTCCCCGGCTCGCTGCACGAGGAGGACGAGGGCACCTCCACGAGCGGCGAGGGCCGCATCATCAAGATCAACGCCGCGGTCACGCCGCCCGGCGAGGCCCGCCGCGACTGGGAGATCCTGCTCGAGATCGCCGAGCGGCTCGGCCGGGGCGAGCACTTCCGCTACGAGAACACCGAGGAGATCTTCGAGGAGCTCTGCCGGGCGTCGTCGGGCGGCACAGCCGACTACACCGGCGCCACGTGGGAGCGCATCGAGGCCGAGCACGGGCTCTTCTGGCCCATCCCCGAGGTCGGCCACCCCGGCACCCCCCGGCTCCACGAGGGCGGGAAGTTCTCCCACCCCGACGGCAAGGCCCGCTTCCACGGCGTGCCGTACCGGCCACCGGCCGAGGTCGTCGACGACGAGTACCCGGTGTGGCTCACCACCGGGCGCGTCGTCAGCCAGTACCTGTCGGGCACCCAGACCCGCCGGATCGCCAGCCTCGTCGAGCAGTACCCCGAGCCGCTGTGCGAGATCCACCCGAACCTCGCCGGGTCGCTCGGCATCGCCGACGGCGACCAGGTGACGGTCCGGTCCCGGCGAGGCGAGATCACCCTGCCGGCCGCCGTCGTCAACACGATCCGGCCCGACACCGTGTTCATCCCGTACCACTGGCCCGGCACCAAGGCCGCGAACCAGCTGACGATCCGAGCGGTGGACCCGCTCTCGAAGATGCCCGAGTTCAAGGTGGCCGCGGTGCACGTGGCCCGGGCCGCGGAGCAGCCGGCGTGAAGGCCACCCGCTACGGCGTCGACGACAAGCCGATCTTCGTGATGGATTCCAGCCGGTGCATCGGCTGCGAGGCGTGCGTCCAGGCGTGCGCGGAGTGCGGCACCCACCGCGGCCAGTCGCTCATCCACCTCGAGCGCATCGACCGGGCCGTCACCACCCAGACCGCGCCGATGGTGTGCATGCACTGCGAGGACCCCACCTGCGCGCAGGTCTGCCCCGCCGATGCCATCAAGCAGACCGAGGAGGGCATCGTGCAGTCGGCGCTCAAGCCCCGGTGCATCGGCTGCTCGAACTGCGTCATCGCCTGCCCGTTCGGCGTGCCCAAGTACGTCGCCGAGCTCGACCAGATGATGAAGTGCGACATGTGCACCGACCGCACGTCGGAGGGCTTCGCCCCCATGTGCGCCTCGGTGTGCCCGAGCGAGGCCCTCTGGTACGGGACCCCCGAGGAGTTCCACGCCACCCGGCGGGGCTCCATCGTCGACAACTGGCTCTTCGGCCGGCAGGCCGTCCACACGAAGGTGTTCACCGTGGTCGACGACCTCGGGCCCATCGACGCGCTCGACGGCACCACCGGCACCTGGCTCGACGACCCCTTCTCCCTGGAGGACTGATGGACGGCGAGAAGCCCACCGACCCGCTCTGGAAGCGGGACTTCCCCTACGAGGTCGCCGCCGAGGAGGACGTCACCCGGCGCGAGTTCGCCCGCTACCTCGTGGCCGGCGCCGGGGCGATGGCGGTCGGCAACCTCGGCCTCGCCGCGTGGACCCAGCTGCGCACCATCAACGCCGGCGAGCCACGGGCCATCGTCGGGCTCGACCAGGTCACGGTCGGCGACACCCACCTCTTCCGGTACCCCACCGACGACGACCCGGCGATCCTGCTCCGCCTCGACGACCGAGAGGTGGTGGCGTTCAGCCAGAAGTGCACCCACCTCGGCTGCGTGGTGTTCTTCGAGGCCGAGGAGGAGCGCTGGCACTGCCCGTGCCACGAGGGCAACTTCGAGGCCCGTACCGGGTCGGTGATCTCCGGGCCACCACCCCGGGCGCTCGGCCGGATCGAGGTCGAGATCCGCGACGACACCATCTGGGCGCTGGGGTACGAGCCGTGAGGTCCTCCCAGCAGGCCACCCGGGCGTCCTCCGCGCTGGTGATCTACGTGGTCATCCTGGTGGCCTTCCAGGTCTTCCTCCTGACCGTCGCGGTGGAGGCCTGGGCCACCGACGACGAGCGCCTCGCCTGGGCCACCGCCGCGGTCTCGGTCACGCTGGCGGCCGGCTCCGCCGTCCTGCTCCGGTACCTCCGGCCGTGACCGCCGCCGACGGCCACCCGATCACGTCGAACGTCCGGACGCTCTTCCCCGGCTACTTCGCCATGGTCATGGCCACCGGCATCGTCGCCGTCGGCGCCTCCCAGCAGGACCTGGGCTGGCTCGCCGACCTCCTCTACGCCATCGCCGCCGTCACCTACGCGGTCCTGGCGGTGCTGCTCGTCTGGCGGCTCGTCGTGGCCCCCCGGTTGCTCGCCGCCGACATCACCAGCCACGCCAAGGGCTTCGCGTTCCTCACCACCGTGGCTGCCACCAACGTCCTCGGCAGCGCCAGCGGCGTGGTCCACGGCTGGTGGGACGCGTCCTGGGCGCTGTGGTGGCTCAGCCTCGTCCTCTGGGCGTTCTTCGTGTACGCCACGCTCTTCGCCGTGGTGCTCAAGGGGCCCAAGCCCGGCCTCGACAAGGGCATCAACGGCACCTGGTTCCTGCTCACCGTGTCCACCGAGTCCGTGGTGGTGCTCGGCGCCCTGCTCCTGGCCCGTCACCCCGACGACCTCTTGGCCTTCGGCCTCGTGGCCGGGTTCGCCCTCGGCCTGGTCCTCTACCTGATCGTCATGACGATGGTCTTCCTGCGCTGGTCCTTCAGCGAGCTCGAGCCCACCGAGGCCGACCCACCGGCCTGGATCGCCGCTGGCGCCGTGGCCATCACCGTCCTCGCCGGCTCGAACCTCCTCGGCGCCCGTGCCGCCTCGGCGCGGATCGAGCAGCTCGGCCCGTTCATCGAGGGGCTCGTCATCCTGGCCTGGGCCACCGCCACCTTCTGGTTCCCGCTGATGGTCGCCATCGGCATCTGGCGCCACGTCATCAACCGGGTCCCCCTCCGCTACCACCCGTCGTACTGGGCCCTGGTGTTCCCGCTGGGCATGTACGGCGTGGCCACCTATCGCATGCGCGCCGCCATCGGGCTCACCGAGCTGGCGTGGTTGCCCGAGGTCACCCTCGTCGTGGCGCTGACGGCGTGGACCGCCGCCTTCGTCGGCCTCGTCCTGGAGGGCACCCGCGCCGTCCGTCGGACCGCCGCCACCCGGTAGGACCCGGGCCCGGGACCGACCGTGGCTCGCGGCGCGGCCACGGGTGCGGCCTGCCGGCCGGCGCCTACGGTGCTCCCATGACGATCGACGGGCACCGCCTGGCCGGCACCGACCTGACCATCGCGCCGCTGGGCGTCGGCACCTGGGCCTGGGGCGATCGGTCCACCTGGGGCATGGGCACCTACGACACCGCGCTCACCGAGGACACCATCCGTGAGGCGTGGGAGGCGTCGATCGATGCGGGCGCCACCTTCTTCGACACGGCCGAGGTGTACGGCGACGGGGAGAGCGAGCGCATCATCGGCCGACTGCGAGCCGCCGATCCCGAGCGGGCCGAGCGGGCCGTCCTGGCCACCAAGTTCATGCCGATGCCCTGGAAGCTGCAGGTGGAGGGGGCCCTGCTGCGGTCGCTCCGAGCGTCGCTCGACCGCCTCGGCGTGGCATCGGTCGACCTCTACCAGATCCACGGCCCGATCAGCCTCCGAGGCCACGCGGCCCTGGCCGAAGCGCTGGCCACCGCCCACCAGGAGGGCCTGGTGCGGGCTGTCGGGGTCTCCAACTACTCGGCGAAGGAGACCCGTGCCATCGACGGGCAGCTCCGCGCCCGAGGGCTGCGGTTGGCGTCGAACCAGATCGAGTTCTCGCTCCTGCGACGCGGGCCCGAGACCGGCGGCCTGCTCGCCACCTGCGCCGAGCTCGGGGTGGTCCCCCTCGCCTACTCGCCCTTGGGCCAGGGCCGCCTCACCGGCAAGTACTCGGCCGCCAACCCGCCGCCCGGCAAGCGGAACTTCTCGGCCCACCCCATGTCGGTGGTCGACGCGGTGGTGGCCGAGCTCCGCCGCATCGGGGAGAAGCACGGAGGCCACGCGCCCGGCCAGGTGGCCCTCAACTGGATCATGGCCAAGGGGGCGGTGCCGATCCCGGGGGCCAAGAACCGGGCCCAGGCCACCGAGAACGCCGGCGCCCTGGGCTGGGCCATCGACGGCGACGACCTCGCCGCGCTCGATGCGGTGGCGCTGCCGGGCATCCGCAGCATCGCCAACCGCTTCTGGCAGCACGGCTGACGGCGTCCCGACGCCGGGCGCCGGGTCACACCCGGCCGCCCGTGCTCCCGCGCCGGGATGAGCCGCGTCCCGCCGAGCGGGACGGGTCAGGCGTGCTCGGCGTCGGCGGGCTTCTCGCCGCGGCCGAAGGGGAGGAGCGGCACCACCGTGGCGATGGCGCCGCCGACGGCGAAGCCGACGACCGCCGAGGCGAGCGTGTTGGCGAGCCAGGCGAGGGCGCCCCCGATGACCGGCACGCCGTCGACGACGTGTTCGAGGTCGTGGACGAGGTGGTAGGGCCAGGCCCAGCCCAGCTCGTCGGCCCCCACGAGGAGGATGTGGCCACCGACCCAGAGCATGGCGGCGGTCCCGATCACCGAGAGCCACGTCAGCAGCTTCGGCATGCCGCGCACCAGGAGCTGGCCGGTGCGCTGGGACCGGGGCGACGGTCGCTCGGCCAGCTTCAACCCGATGTCGTCCATCTTCACGATGAGCGCCACCACCCCGTAGACGGCCACCGTGACCAACACGCCCACCACCGCGAGGATCACCCCCCGCGACACCACGGGCTCGTCGAGCACCTCCTTGAGGGAGATCACCATGATCTCGGCCGAGAGGATGAAGTCGGTGCGGATCGCCCCGGAGATGGTCTTCGACTCGGCGTCCGGACCGAGCGCCGCCGCGGGCACGTCGTGGTCGTGGTCGTCGTGGCGCAGGGCGTGGATGACCTTGTGGGCACCCTCGTAGGCCAGGAAGCAGCCGCCGAACATCAAGATGATCTCCACCAGGGTGGGGGCGATCTCGCTGAGCAGCAGCGCCACCGGCAGGATGAACAGCAGCTTGTTCCGCAGCGAGCCGAAGGCGATCCGCTTGATGATCGGCAGCTCTCGCTCGGCGGCCAGGCCCCGCACGTAGGCCGGGGTGACGGCGGCGTCGTCGACCACCACGCCGGCCGCCTTCATGCTCGCCCGGCCTGCGGCCATCCCCACGTCGTCGATCGATGCCGCCGCCAGCTTCGCCAGCGCGGCCACGTCGTCGAGCAGCCCGACCAGTCCTCCTGCCATTCCCTCAACCCTCCAGATGCCCGATCAGACCGGTGAAACCTACCCAGTCCGCGATGTGCGCCGGCCCCCGAAGGCCGACCGGCTCGTCGGCGCCCGCCGGCGCCCTCGCCCGAGGCCCAGCGCCCCCGGCCGCTCGATCCCAGACCGACGCCGCTCGGACGCGACGGAGGCGGCGTCCGGATCCGGACGCCGCCTCCGACCTTCGTTCGTGCTCCGGCGCGCCGGGCCGTCGTGGACCGGCAACCCCGCCGGGCCGGCTCAGACGCCGGGGTGATCCTTGTTGAAGATGTCGGTGGCCTCCCAGCCCTCGTACACGGGCAGCCAGACGTGCAGCAACCAGACGTCCGAGCTGTCCTCGTTCACCCCCCCGCGGGCGGCGCACTGCTCATCGGTGATGTTGTCGCCCACGATGAAGGGACCGTCGACGTAGCAGAGCTTCTCGTGGTAGTGCCAGTGGTCGTTGTCGCCGGCGAAGCCCGCCGGGGGGTGCGGCCCCGACCTGACGGCCCACACCATCCCCGTGAGCCGACCACTGTCGCTGTTGCTGTCGTACATCAACATGTTCGGTCGGTTCGGATCGAACTCGGCGGTGACCTGTCGCTCGATGTTCACGTGGTGGGTGCCCTGTCCCGGGATCCACGGCGCCAGGTGGTGCCACCCGTTGGCCTCGGCGACACCGGCCGTGGGGAACTGCTCGGCGTAGGCCGTGGCCTCGTTGAAGCGGAGGTTCACCGAGAGGCAGTCGTTCGCGCTCAGTGGCCCCTTGGGCTCGGTGTAGTGCGCGTGGTGGTGCGCATCGCCGTCGTGGCCGTCGTTGACCGCGGTGTCGGTCGGGTCGCAGTACCACGGGCGGTACTGACCGCCCGGGGCCC
Source organism: Acidimicrobiales bacterium (assembly GCA_038241315.1). Taxonomy (GTDB): domain Bacteria; phylum Actinomycetota; class Acidimicrobiia; order Acidimicrobiales; family Iamiaceae; genus Aquihabitans. The sequence goes on from JBBRFU010000146.1 coordinate 7,421, forward strand.
AGTCCGCGAGCTCGCACCCCGATGCGAAGAGCACCGCCACCGCTGCGATGCCGAGCCGGGCCATCCGAGATCGCCGTCCACCGCGCGTCGCCCTGATGTCTGCCATGTCGCCCCCTAGGTCCGCTGTCTAGAGATCGGGTCGTTCGACCCACGCGGAACGTAACACGACGCTCTCTTGTCGTGTCAGGAATCTGTCCGGCCGCGGGGAACGGCAGCCGACCATCGGGACCGGGAGCAGGTGGTGCGACCCGGTTCGCACCTCGTCGTCCGGGTGCCACGAGGCGGCTCGGTCCGACCGCATGCGCTGGGGCGCTCCGCGTTCGACCTCTCCGACGATGCGCTGGTGCGCACGTGCGCTGCTCAGACGGTGCCGTCCCGGAGGCCGACGCGGACCTCCTTCGCTCGGGCGCGGACCGCGGGCAGGTCGGCGAGGCGGTCGAGGCCGCGCGTGGCCTGGGCCATGCGGGCGTTCTTGGCGAACCGGTCCCGGTGGCGGTCGAGGAAGTCCCAGTAGAGGGTGGTGTAGGGGCAGGCGTCGTCGCCGACCCGCTTGGTGGGGTTGTACCGGCAGCTCGTGCAGTGGTCGGTCATGCGGTCGAGGTAGCGGCCGCCGGAGACGTAGGGCTTGGTGGCCATCTGCCCGCCGTCGGCGTGCAGCCCCATGCCGATCAGGTTGGGGAGCATGACCCACTCGTCGCCGTCGACGAACGAGTCGGTCATCCACGCCACGACCTCCGCGGGCTCCACGCCGACGAGGGTGCACAGGTTGGCGATGACCATGAGGCGCTGGATGTGGTGGAGCCACCCCCGGTCCTCCAGCCCGCGCACGGCGTGGCCGACGCAGCGCATGTCGGTCCGGTCCGGATCGTGGAACGCGACCGGGAGCGGTTCGTGGGCCCCGAGGGCGTTGCGGTCGCCGTAGCCGGGCATCTCGCGCCAGTAGGTGCCCCACACGTACTCGCGCCACCCGATGATCTGGCGGATGAACCCCTCGGCGGACGCGATCGGCACCCGTCCCTCGCGGTAGGCGGCCTCGGCGGCGTCGGCGACCTCGTCCGGCAGGAGGAGCCCGATGTTGAGCGCCGGGCTGATCAGGGTGTGGGCGACGTGCCAGCTCCGCTCGACGATCACGTCCTCGTGCGGTCCGAACATCGGGAGGACCACCTCGACGGCGTGGCGCAGCTGGTCGAGGGCCTGCTCCCTGCTGGTCGGCCACCAGCCCTCGGGATCCGCGCCGAACCCCGCGGGACCGATCGCGTCGAGGACGGCGCGGTCGACCTCGTCCAGCGACCAGCGAACCGGGTCCGGCCACGGGTTCGCGGTCTTCGGGGGTGGCTCGCGGTTCTGGTCGTCGAAGTTCCACCGACCGCCTGCGGGCTCGCCTCCGTCCATCAGGTAGCCGAGGCGGGTCCGCTGCCACCGGTAGAAGTCCTCCATCCGCACCCGTCGGCCGGCCCGACCGTCGGCCCACTCCGCGAACTCGGTGGGATGGCAGAGGAACTGGTCGGACGGCACGGTGGCGACGCCCTCGGCCGCGAGGCGGGCACGGGCCGTCCACGAGTTGGGCTCGGTGGCGACGACCTCGGTCGGCTGGTGCTGGCGGCGGTGGGCGGCGAGGCCGGCGGCGAGGGTCGGCGCCGCCCGGAGGTCGACGTCGAACCCCGCGTCGGTCAGCTCGGCGGCGAAGCGGCGCATCGCGGTGACGACCAGGTGGGTCCGCTGCCGGTGGCGGCGGCCGTCGAGCTTCGCCCGGCTCTCGACGAGCAGGACCCGTTCCTCGCCGGGCTGGGCCTGCGCCAGTGCGCCGATGCGTCGGTTCAGCTGGTCACCGAGGACCCAGACCGTCCTGGTCATCGGGTCAACGTACCGGTCGACCCGGCCGCCACCTCACGCCCGGCTCGGCATGGTCGCAGCCGCGCCCTGCCCGGCGTGGCCGCGGGCCGCGCCAGGCCAGGCCCGGTCTGGCCCGGTCCGTCGACCGCGGGGAACCGATCGCCGCCCGGTCACGTCGGACCGGCATGCCCCCCTTGCGCCTCGTTGTCCTCGCCCGACCGGCGGCGG
>JBBRFU010000147.1:0-9330 GCA_038241315.1 Acidimicrobiales bacterium
GGGGGGGGGGGGGGGGGGGGGGGGGGGGGGGGGGCGGGGGGGGCCGCGCGCCCGGGTGGGGGGGGGGGCGCGGGGCCCCCCCGGGGCCGGGGGGGGGGGGGGGGGCCCGGGGGGGGGGGGGGGGGGGGGGGGGGGGGGGGGGTGGGGGGGGGGGGGGGGGGGGGGGCGGCGGCGGACCGTCGGTGGGGTCCCCCGCCGGCGGTCCGGTTCCGGGATCGCTCACGAGGTCGGGGCCGCGGGGGCGCCGGCCGGGGCGGTCGGGGCGGCCGGGGGCGGCCCCCCGGCGGGCGGGGCCGCGGGCGGCAGGGGCGGCGGCGTGGCGAACAGGGCCTGCAGCGCGGGCACGGTGCTGGCCGCCACCCACGAGGCCATGCCGGCCGCCCACACGAGCGAGGCCGGGGTGACCTGGCCGTTGGCGACGCCGCTCTGGATCTGGGCCACGGTGAAGGGCCCCTGCGACTGGCCGCCCATCTCCACGTGGAAGGTCTGGGCGCCGGGCAGCGGCGGCGGCCCGGCCGGAGCCGCCGCGGCGCCGGGCTGTTGCATCTGGCCCGCCATCTGGTTGGCCATGGCCATCCCCATGCCCATGCCCATCATGTCGCCCATGGTGCCGCCGCCCCCGGGGTTGCTGGCCGCGGCGAGCATGGCGTCGGCCTGCTTGGCCTGCTGGTACCGGTCGAGGTCACCGACGTTGTCGAGGAAGCCGCCCTCCTCGACGCCGCGGGCCACGCCGCGGGTCATGGCCGAGGTGATCTCCTCGGGCAGGGAGATGTTCATGGTGACCGAGGGGATCTCGAGGCCGAACTCGTCGTCGACCCGGTCGGCCACGAAGTCCCGGAGCTTGTCGGAGAGCTCGACCTGGCGACCCTGGAGGTCGATCACGCCGAGCTTGGTCTCCATGACCAGGTCGGCGAAGGCCAAGGTGATCACCCGGCGCAGGAGCTCGGAGATCTCGTCGACGTTGACGCTGCTGTCGGTGCCGATGACCTCCTTGAGGAAGACCTCGGCGTCGGCGATCTTCACCACGCACAGGCCGTTGGCTCGGACCTGCACCATCTTGAAGTCGGGGTCGCGCACCGTGCCCGGGTTGGCGGTGCCCCACCGCAGGTCGGTGATCGGGCGGGTGTTGATGAAGTACACCTCGGACCGGAACGGGCTGTCGAAGCCGAACTTCCAGCCCTGCAGCGTGCTGAGGATCGGGAGGTTCTCGGTCTTCAGCTCGTAGTGCCCCGGACCGAAGCGGTCGGCCAGCGCCCCGCGGTACACGAACACCGCCTCCTGGCCCTCGCGCACGATCAGCTCGGCGCCGTTCTTGATCTCGTTCTGGTACCGCGGGAACCGCCAGGCGAGGGTGGACCGCGAGTCGTCCATCCACTCGATGATGTCGACGATTTCGCCCTTGAGCTTGTTCATGAGGCCCATGTGTGTGCCCTCCCCGCAGGATCGCGTGATCGTGAGGGGACCGAGCGTAGGCGCGCCGCGGCACCCACGGGTCCCGCCGGTCGGCGGGCGTCGGCCGCGATCCGCCGCGGTCGGCGCGGCGGGCCGTGGCCGGTCGCGATCAGCCGCGGTCGATGACGGCCACCGACGAGATGCCGTCGGCGGCGCGGAGCGCCTCCACCACGTCGGCGGGCACCGACTCGGAGGTGGCGATGACCATGAGGGCGCCGTCGCGGGTCGAGGAGCGGCCCACGTCCATGTCGGCGATGTTCACCCCGGCGCCGCCGAGGATCATGCCGGCCCGCCCGATCACGCCCGGGCGATCGTCGTTGTTGACCACCAGCAGGTGGGGCGACGGCGGGACGTCGAGCGTGTGGCCGTCGATCTGCACCAGCCGGGGCTCGGCCCGGAGGCCCACCAGCGTGCCGGCGATCTGGTGCTCGCCACCCGAGATGGAGACCAGGTTGATCCAGTCGACCGAGCTGGAGGTGGAGGTGTCACGCACCTCGACGCCGAGGTCGGCGGCGAGCTGCGGGGCGTTCACGTACGACACCGGCTCGTCGGTCGTCGCCCCGAACAGGCCCTTGAGGACCGACAGGGTGAGGATCCGGGTGTCGTAGCCGGCGAGCTCGCCGGAGTACTCGATCTCGACGGTGGCGGGCAGCCGCTCGCCCAGCCCGGCGAACAGGGTGCCGAGCTGCTCGGCGATGCTCAGGTAGGGCCGGACCGTCTCGGAGGCCTCGCCGGCGTCGACGTTGACCGCGAACGGGACGAACTCGCCGGCGAGGGCCAGCCCGACCTGCTCGGCGATGGTGTCGCCGGCCTTGTCCTGGGCCTCACGGGTGCTGGCGCCCAGGTGCGGGGCCACCACCACCTGGGGCAGGTCGAACAGCGGCGACTCGGTGGTGGGCTCCTTGGCGAAGACGTCGAGGGCGGCACCGCCGATCCATCCCCCGCGGATCGCCTCGGCCAGGGCGGCCTCGTCGACGATCCCGCCACGCGAGACGTTGATGACCCGCAGGGTGTTCTTGGCCTTGGCCAGGAACTCGGCGCCGATGAGGCCGATGGTCTCGGGGGTCTTGGCCACGTGGAGGGTGAGGAAGTCGGCCCGCTCGGCCACCTCGTCGAGGGTGACCAGGTCGATGTTCATGGCCCGGGCCCGCTCGGGCGAGACGAACGGGTCGTGAGCGATCAGGTGCATGCCGAAGGCCATGGCCCGCTGGGCCACCAGCTTGCCGATGCGACCGAGGCCGATGATCGCGAGGGTCTTGTCGGCCAGCTCGACGCCCTCCCACTTGGAGCGCTCCCAGCGGCCCTGCACCAGGGCGTTGTGGGCCTGAGGGATGTTGCGGGCCTGGGCCAGGAGCAGCGCCATGGTCTGCTCGGCCGCCGAGAGGATGTTCGACTGGGGGGCGTTGACCACCATCACGCCCCGCGTGGTGGCGTGGGCCACGTCGACGTTGTCGAGGCCGATGCCGGCCCGCCCGACGACCACGAGGTCGGTGCCGGCGTCGAGGACCTCGGCGGTGACCGTGGTGGCCGACCGGATGATCAGGGCGTGGGCGCCCTTGATCGCCACGAGGAGCTCCTCGGGCGACAGCCCCACCTGGACATCCACGTCGTGGCCGGCGGCGCGCAGCGCGTCCAGCCCTCGGTCGGCGATCTTCTCGGAAACCAGCACTCGAGCCATGGGCCGAGTCTGGCGGGTGACCGCCGGACCCGCCAATGCGCGACGCCGGTCAGGCCCGCGCCGCCGCCAGCTCCTGCGCCCGGGCCCGCAGGAGGCCGAGGAGGCTGATCAGGACCTCCTTGACGTCGGCGCGCCGTCGGGCGTCGGCCACCAGGATCGGCACGTCGGGCCCGAGGCCCAGCGAATCGCGGATCTCCTCCACCTCGATCCGCGGCGAGTCGGGGAACTGGTTGACCGCCACCACGAACGGGAGGTCGGTCTCCTCGAAGTAGTCGATCGCCACGAACGACTCCTTGATCCGACGGGTGTCGGCCAGCACGATCGCCCCGAGGGCGCCCACCATGAGGTCGTCCCACATGAACCCGAAGCGCTGCTGACCCGGCGTGCCGAACAGGTACACCACCAGCTGGTCGTCGATGGTGATGCGGCCGAAGTCGAGCGCCACGGTGGTGGTGGTCTTGGCGCCGACCATCGAGGTGTCGTCGACGCCCGTGGAGACCTCGGTGAGGTCGGCCTCGGTGGTGAGGGGCTGCACCTCGGACACGGCACCCACGAACGTGGTCTTGCCGGCCCCGAAGCCACCGGACACCACCAGCTTCACCGAGGTCGTGCGCGGTCGGTCAGAGGGCACGGACACCGTCCAGGATGCGGTCGACGAGGGAGACGTCGAGGTTGGCGGCGGCGGAGTCCTGGAGGACGAGGTCGCCGCTCTCCACGAGGTCCGAGACCAAGATCTTGACCACGCCCACGGGCAGGTGGAGCTCGTTGACCAGCTCGGCGACGGAGAGGGCCCGGGCGCAGGCGTGGAGCAGGGGCTGCACCTCGGGCCCCAGGGTGGCCGGGTCGGTGTGGGCCGCCACCTCCACCATCGTCTCGAGCCGCAGCGTCAGGGTGGCGCGGGTGCGGCCGCCCGTCATCGCGAACGGTCGGACGAAGCTGTCGGCGCCGTCGCGACCCGGGACCTCGGGCGCGGGCGGCCCCGCCCCGGGCCCGCGATCGGGGCTCACGTGCCGGACTCCCTCCGCAGCTCACCGATGAGCTCCGGGGTGAGCAGGGTGCCGGCCCGCTCCACGAGGAGGCTGCTCTGGTAGGCCACCGAGCCGATGTCGCACCCGCTGGTGGCCACCACCCCGAGCGCGCTGCCGTCGGAGATGGACGACACGAAGAGGTAGCCACCCCCCATCGACACCACCACCTGCTGCAGGCCGGTGAACTCGAAGCAGCGGGCGGTGCTGGTGCCCAGGCTCACGAAGGCCGACACGATGGCGGACACCTGGTCGGCGTCGTCTCGGCCCAACGAGGCCGAGCCGGCGATGAGCAGCCCGTCGCTGGACACGGCGACCGCGTCGCTCACGCCGGCCGTGGACGTGACGAAGGTGTCGATCAGCCAGTTGAACTGCGAGGCCTGACCGCTCAGCGCCGAGCTCACGACCCGGACCTCCCGCCCTCGTCGAACAGCCCGTCGGCGCCGCCGCTCGAGGCGTGGTGCTCGTCGGGCCAGAAGGGCCGGGGGCCCTGCCGCCGGGAGCGGCGCCGGTTGGCCGACGCCAGGGCCACGTCGAGCGGGTTGGTGACCACCTGCACGTCGACCCGGCCCCGCTCGAACCCGGCGGCGAAGGAGGTGAGGAGGGCCGCTCGCTCCTGGGCCCGCGCCTCGGCCGTGGCCGGCTCCTCCGCGGCCCACACCGGCCCGCGGCTCAAGGTGCTGGAGCGCTTGCGCTGGGCGCCGGGGACGCGGCGGGCGAGGCCGTTGGGGGTGGTGCTGCCCGGCACCCGGTCGGCGGCGCCCGCGGGCCCGGCGTCGGCGTCCTGGGGGAGGTCGGCGGGAGCACCCGAGGGGACCAGCGGCCGCTCGGGGGGATCGACCCGGCGGGGCGGACGGCCCTCCACCACGACGCTCGCCATCTCGCCGTCGTCGAACGCCACGCTGATCGGGCCGTCCGCGGACGACGGGGGGTCGCCGTCGTGGCCGCCGCCGGCGCCCACGCCGATCAGCTCGTCGTCGTCGTGCTCACCCGACGTCGCCCGCTCGGGGAGCTCGAGCGGCGCGCCCGCCGAGCCGGTGGTGCCGGCCACCGCCGGGGCGCCGTCGGTGAGGTCGAGCACCCCCGGGGTGGCACCGACGGCGTCGGCCAGGCGGTCGAGCGGGATCACGACCCTCGCCGCGGTGCCGCCGGTGAAGGCGTCCTGCAGCGAGACCTCGGCCCCGAGGCGGGCGGCCAGGTGGCCCACCACGTAGTGGCCGAGGTAGCGCGAGGGCGCCACGGTGAAGTCCTCGGCACCGGCGAGGCGGGCGTTGGCCCGCGCCAGCTCGGCCTCGCTCATGCCGAGGCCCTGGTCGACGACCCCGATCACGTAGCCACGGGGGGTGAGGCGGCCGACCACCTCGACCGACCGCTCGGGCGGCGAGAAGGCCAGACCGTTCTCCACCAGCTCGGCCAGGAGGTGGACCAGGTCGGCCGCCGCGCCGCCGGGCACGCCGATGTCGTCGATGACCACCACCTTCACCCGCTCGTAGCCCTCCACCTCGCCGCGCGAGGCCAGCAGGACCTCGCGCATGGCGATGGGGGCGGCGAAGCTGCGCGGGGTCTCCTCGCCCGCCAGCACCACCAGCGACTCGGCGTTGCGCCGGGCGCGGGTGGCCAGGTGGTCCAGGTCGAACAGGCGGGCCAGGGCCTCGGGATCGGTCTCGTCGCGCTCGAGGTCGGTGATCATCTCGAGCTGACGGTTGATGAGGTTCTGGGTGCGCCGGCCCAGGTTCACGAAGGAGTCGGCGATGTGGTGGCGCATCACGGCCTGCTCCACCGCCAGGTCGAGGGCGGACTGCTGCACCCGGTTGAGCGCCGCGGCCACGTCCTGCACCTCGTCTCGGGTGCGCACCTCCACGGCCGGCACCTCGGGCATCACGATGTTGCGGCCGAGCGGCGTCTCGAGCACGCCCTGGACCGCCTGCGGCAGGCGGTTGCCGGCCATGTCGGCGGCCTGGCGGGTGAGGCTGCGCAGGGGCCGGGTGATGGACCGGGCCGCCAGCAGCGCCGCCAGCAGGGCGCCGACGGCGATGAGGGCGGCGGCGGCGAGGAAGCGGCGCTCGGTGGCGACGGCGTCGTCGACGAGGCGGTCGGCGGTGCGCGAGAGGTAGGCCTCGGTCTGGGACCGGGACTCGTCGCCCGTCCCCCGCTCGGCGCGGGCCGACAGCTCCACCGTGGCCACCGGGTCGAGCGGCTCGCCGATGAGCTGGCCGTCGATCACCCGCCGCAGCCGGGCCAGGTCCTCGCTCTCGAGCGAGGTCTCGGTGATGCGACCCATCTCGGAGGGCCCCACGTGGAGCGCGAGGTCCCGGCGCGAGCTCTCCAGCATCGCTCGGGCCCGCAGGAGCTCGGCACGGACCACGGGGTCCTCGAGGTCGCCCGAGATCTGGCCGTAGACCGCCCACTGCACGAGCGCCAGGTAGTCACCCTTGGACCGGACGATCAGGTTCAGCACGCTCACCGGCTCGCGCAGCTCGCCGCGGTCGATCCGGGCCAGGAGCCGGGCGTTGGCGTCCTCGAGGGCGGCGGTCATCGGCTCGTAGCCCCTGGTGAGGTTCCGGCCCTCGTCGATCCGGTCGAGCCCGTAGGGCTCGGCGACGGCGTCGAACTCGGCCCGCACCGCGGCGAGCTGCTGGTCCAGCTCGTCGAGCACCGGCAGGTAGATCGAGCCGCCGGCGAGCTCCCCGGAGGTGAGCTGCGCTCGCAGCTCGGCCCGGGCGTCGTCGACCAGGGCGCGCGACGCCGCCATGTCCTCGGTGTCGACCGGCGCCGCGGCGCGCAGCCCGGTGACCGAGGCGATGGCGTCGATCTGCTCGTCCTGGAGGTGGCGGATGAGGCTGCCGGGGCCCATCACCGACTGGGCCAGCTCGGTCTCCTCGCGCACCTCGCGGGTGTCCCCGCGGACCTCACGGACCTGGGCGGCGGTGATGACCAGCACTGCGGTGAGCGGCACGGCCAGCGCCAACGCCAACTTGGACCTGATGGGGATCCGCAGCGACATCTGTACCTCCAGGGGGGCGAGAGCTGTCGGCCGTCGACGCGCGAGCGCCGGGCCGCTGCCACCCCGACCACCACCGCCGGCCGGACGCCTCGCACCGGGGTGGGGGCGCACGTTCCCGCACTGGTCGACGTAGCAGTTGGGGCATTCTGCATGCTTTCGGCGCAGCCGTCGACCGAATGTCCGTTTCCCCCGGGGGGTGCTACAGGCCGGCGGCCCCCGGGACGGCCTCGATGGCGTCCGCCGGCTCGAAGCCGAAGACCCGGCCGTAGAACCAGAGCTCGGCCTCGAGGGCCCGAACGATGGTGGTGGCCTGGCGGAACCCGTGCTGCTCGCCCTCGAAGAGCAGGTAGGCGTGGGGGATGCCCTTGGCGGCGAGGGCGGCCACGATCATCTCCGCCTGGTTCGGCGGCACCACCTCGTCCTCGCTGCCCTGCAACACGATGAGCGGCGCCGAGAAGCCGTCGGTGTGGTGGATCGGCGATCGTGCCGCGTAGACGTCCCGGGCGTCGGGCCAGGGCCCCACCAGGCCGTCGAGGTAGCGGCTCTCGAACTTGTGGGTGTCGGTGGCCAGGGCGGCCAGGTCGGCCACGCCGTAGTGGCTGGCGCCCGCCCGGAAGGCGTCGTGGAAGCACAGCGCGGCCAGCGTCGTGTACCCGCCCGCCGATCCACCCCGGATGGCGAGCCGGTCGCCGTCCACCAGGCCCTCGGCCGCCAGGTGGCGGGCGGCGGCCACCGCGTCCTCCACGTCGACCACGCCCCAGGCACCGCGCAGGAGGTCCCGGTAGGGGCGGCCGTACCCGGTGGAGCCGCCGTAGTTCACGTCGACCACCGCGAAGCCGCGGCTGGTCCAGAACTGCTTGGCCAGGTCGAGGCGGTGGCGGGCCGCCGAGGTGGGCCCGCCGTGGATCATGACCACGAGCGGCGGGAGCTCCCCCGCCGGGGCCTCCACGTCGGGGTTGGTGGGCGGGTAGTGCAGGGCGTGGGCGGTGCGCCCGTCTGCGGACGGGAAGCTCACGTGGGTGGGGCGCGAGAACCACTCGGGGCCGAAGCCGAGGTCCCGGATCGGCCGGAGCCAGTAGATGGTCGCCGATGGCGTCCGGCCGTCGGGGGCGACGGCCTCCTCGACGGCGTAGGGCGCCGTCTCCGAATCGGGCGAGCCGGCGACCACCAGCACCCGGCCCCCGGTGCCGGCCACCACCTGGGAGATCTCGGTGAAGCCGGAGACGGGGTACGGCGTGAGGCGGCCGTCGGCCACGATCGCCAGGCGATCGGTGCCATCAGCGGTGCACGACACCGCCAGGCGGCCGTCGTCGAGCTCGGCCCACCAGCGGAGCCCACCCACCCACAGGCCCCCACCGATCTCGGCCTCGACGCCCCCGTCCACGAGCGGCTCGACGGCGAGCTCCGGAGGCGGCGCCCCGTGCCCGGTGGACGCCACCGCACCCCGAGCGGCCCCCAGCGCCCGGTCGATCGCGTCGGCCCCGGCGCGCCAGGGGTTCCACCAGCCCGTGCGATCGGTGCAGAACACCAGATCGCCGGCGGCGGTGAAGCCGGGCTGGACCACCGATTCCTCGGGCCCACCCGCCACCAGGCACGCGGGGCCGGTGCCGCTCGGGCCGCCGTCGTCGCCACGCCGCACGTCGGCCACCAGGAGCTCGGTGCCGTCCCAGGGCATCCGGGGGTGGTCCCACTGCACCCACGCCAGCCGGTCGCCCCGCACGGCGGGCGAGTGGACGAAGTCGGGCCCCGACACGAGGACCCGCACGAGCGACGGGTCGTCCACGGCGCTCCCGTCGAGGGGAACGGCCACCAGCTCGTTCATCGCCTCGCCGTGGGCGGCCACCGCTTCGGGCTCGTGGCTCTCGCGCACGCAGACCAGCCACTGGTCGTCGAGCCAGGTCGGCTCGCTCCACCGCAGCCCGCGGGCCACCGTCGGCTCGGGGGTGATCGCCACCGGCTCGCCGTCGGGGTCGACCCGGTAGAGCCGCTGGTCGGCCCAGTTGGCGAACACCACCACGCCGTCGCGCACGCCCCAGGCCCCACCGCCGTACTCCAGCACCGCGGTGCGGGCGTTCCAGGCCGGCCCCGCCGCCGGGTCGGGGTCCCAGGCCGGGAACAGGTCCTGGCGGTCGTCCCAGGTCCGTCCCCGCACCAGCTGGTAGCGGCCGCCC
>JBBRFU010000148.1:0-9279 GCA_038241315.1 Acidimicrobiales bacterium
CAGCTCCGCACGGACGCCCGCCGCCTCGGCGCCGATCGTGGTGTCGTCGCCGTGGCCGGTGTGGACCACGGTGGCCGCCGGGAGCGGCAGGAGGCGGTCGGCGATGGAGCGCAGGATCACCGAGCGGTCGGAGAACGAGCGGCCGGTGGCGCCCGGTCCCCCGTTGAAGAGGGTGTCGCCCGAGTAGAGGACGCCCGCCTCGGCGTCGAGCAGGCAGCAGCCGCCGGGGCTGTGACCGGGCGTGTGCAGCACCTCGAGGGTGGTGCCGCCCACGGCGATGGCCTGCCCGTCGGCGAGGGGCGCGTCGGGCGGCCGGTCCGGGTTGACGACCTCCCACAGCATGGTGTCGTCGGGGTGCAGCCAGATGGGGGCCGACACCGCCTCGGCCAGGGCGACGGCCACGTTGATGTGGTCGTTGTGGCCGTGGGTGCACACCACGGCCACCACCCGGCGGCCGTCGACGGCGGCCACGATGGGCTCGTGGTCGTGGGCGGCGTCGATCACCACGACCTCGTGGTCGTCGCCCACGAGCCAGATGTTGTTGTCGACCGCGAAGTCGCCGCCGTCGAGGCTGAACGTGCCGCTCGTGATGACGCGGTCCACCCGGGCGGCCATCAGGCCGACGCCTCCGGGTCGATGATCACCACGGAGCGGAGCACCTCTCCGGCCTCCATGCGGTGGAAGGCCTCCTCCACGTCGTCGAGGCCGATGGTCTCGCTCACGAACCGCTCGAGGTCGAGCCGGCCCTGGAGGTGGAGGTCGATCAGCATCGGGAAGTCCCGGCTGGGCAGGCAGTCGCCGTACCACGACGGCTTCAGCTGGCCGCCACGACCGAAGAAGTCGATCATCGGCAGCTCGATGCGCATCTCCGGGTTCGGCACCCCGACCTGGACCAGGGTGCCGGCGAGGTCTCGGGCGTAGAAGGCCTGCTCGAGGACCCGGGGGTTGCCCACCGCCTCGATGCAGACGTCGGCACCGTTGCCGTCGGTGAGGGCCTGGATGGCCTCCACGGGATCCACCTCCGACGCCAGCACCGTGTGGGTGGCGCCGAAGGTCTGCGCGAGCTCGAGCTTGGCGGCGTCGAGGTCGACGGCGATGATCTTGGCGGCGCCCGCGAGCCGGGCGCCCAGGATGGCCGCGTCGCCCACGCCACCGCAGCCGAAGACGGCCACCGAGTCGCCCCGGCCGACCTCGCCGGTGTAGATGGCGGCACCGATGCCGGCCATCACGCCGCACCCCAGCAGGCCGGCCACCTCCGGCTTGGCCGCCGGGTCCACCTTGGTGGCCTGGCCGGCCGCCACCAGCGTCTTCTCGGCGAAGGCGCCGATGCCCAGCGCGGGCGAGAGGGCCTGCCCGTCGAGGGTCATCTTCTGGGTGGCGTTGTGGGTGGCGAAGCAGTACTGGGGACGGCCGCGCCGGCACGACCGGCACTCGCCGCAGACCGCCCGCCAGTTCAGGATCACGAAGTCTCCCGGCGCGAGGTCGGTGACGTCGGGACCGACCGACTCGATCAGCCCCGCCGCCTCGTGGCCCAGGAGGAACGGGAAGTCGTCGTTGATGCCACCCTCCCGGTAGTGCAGGTCGGTGTGGCAGACCCCGCAGGCCTGCACCTGCACGACGACCTCGCCCGGACCGGGGTCCGGGATCTCGATGGTCTCGACGGTGACCGGCTCACCCTTGGCCTTGGCCACCACCGCTCGGACCTGCTGGGGCATCGCTGCGCTCCTCGTGCTGTGCGGACGCCCGACCGTACCCCGACGCCGAGGTTCCCAGCGCGGTGCCGGTCTCGGCCGCCAGGGCCGCGACCACGGCCGCCACCGGGGTGAGGACGAGCAGCGGCGCCGGCAGGTCGGCCGCCGCCACCCGGCCGTCCTCGATGGCGGCAGCGGTGGGGGGCGCCAGGCCGTAGGCGGCGGCGAAGGCCGGCAACGTACGTCCCTGGGCGCCCCGCACGGCGGCCACCGCGGCCGCCACGTCGGCGTGCGGGCCGGGCACGGGACCGAAGGCCGCGCCGAGCCGGGCGGCGGTGGCCACCAGCTGGCCGCCCCGGGCCCGAGCCGACGGGTGGCGCCGCCGCGCCCCGCTCGGCGCCGGCATCACGCCACCACCGCCAGCTCGGCCAGGGCGGCGAAGCGGGGGTCGTCAGCGGCCAGGCGCCGCACGCGCTGGCGGACCCGACGGGTCTGCTGGCGCACCGCTTCGGGCCGCAGGCCGAGCAGGCCGGCCACCGTGGCGGCCGGGGACCGGTCGCCCAGCGCGGCCTGGACGGCCGTCTCGAAGAAGATGGCCTGGTCCCGTTCGGAGGCCACCCGGCAGACGGCCTCCCGCAGCAGCGCCACCCCGGGATCGCGCCGGGCGAGGGACCCCAGCACCTCCAGCACCGGGGGCTCGGCACCGGACGCCGGCACCGGCACCGGTCGGTCGGCAGCGCCGCCCTCGGCGTGCTCGAGCGGTCGGGACCACTGACCCAGGTGGCGGTCGACCACCTGGGCCACCCGGTGCCGCGCCCACACCCAGGGGGGCGCGCCCGCCGGGTCCCACGCCCCGGCCAGGGTGCCGAGCTCGAGGGCCAGGTCGGTCACCAGCTCGTCGACCTCGTCGGCGTCGAGCCGGGCGTGGCGCTGGCGGGCCACCGCCCGCACCGCCCGGGCCAGCTCCGGGCGGAACCGCTCGCGCAGGGTGAGCACGGCGGCCCGGTCGCCCTCGGCGAGGCGGGCCATCACCGTGGCCAGCGCCGCCTCCCGTCCCGTCGGCGCCTCGTGGGCCGGTGCCTGCTGTGCCATCGTCGAACCCCTCCGGTCGGCACCCGCCGACCTCTGGGGAGATCATGCGGACAGGGGGTGACAGCGAAGGTGGGCACCGGGCCCGGGCCGCGGCCCCGTTGACAGGGCGGCCGGCGTTAGGCAGACTTACCAACCGATGGTTGTCTGTCATTGCAACGTGGTGAGCGACCGAGAGATCCGGGCCCAGGTCCGGGCCGGTGCGCTCGACGCCGACGACATCGCCGCGCGCTGCGATGCCGGGACCCGCTGCGGCGGCTGCCTGCCAGTGGTGGAGCACCTGCTGGCCGAGGCGGGCGTCGCCATCCGCCGCCCCTCGGTCGCGGCCTGACCGCCTCCGTCGCCATCGGCCCTGCTCACCCCGGTGGTCGAGGGCCCGGTCCACCCGATCCCGTGGCTACGGTGGCACCGCTGCCCGACCCACCCCCTGGAGGACCCATGCAGGGTGATCCCGAGATCATCGAACTGCTCAACGACGTGCTGACCGCCGAGCTCACGGCGATCAACCAGTACTTCATCCACGCCAAGATGCGGTCCAACTGGGGCTTCCCCAAGCTGGCGGCCGTGGCCCGGCGCGAGTCCATCGAGGAGATGGAGGACGCCGACAAGCTGATCGACCGCATCCTCTACCTCGACGGCGTGCCGAACCTCCAGCGCTACAACCCCGTGCGCGTGGGCGAGACCGTCCCGGAGCAGCTCGCCCTGGAGCTCCAGACCGAGACCGAGGCCATCGAGCGCTACAACCGCGGCGTGGCCCTCGCCGTGGCCAAGGGCGACAACGGCACCCGCGAGCTGCTCGAGCACCGCCTGGTGGACGAGGAGTCCCACGCCGACTGGCTCGAGGGCCAGCTCCACGTGATCGCCACCATCGGTGTCGAGAACTACCTCGCCCAGCAGATCCACGAGTAGGACCGTGGCCGGCAGCCCCCGAGGCCCGGGCGGCGGCTCGCGGTGGTCCGACGACGCCTCGGTCACCCGGGGCCCCTCCTACGACGTCCGCTTCGAGCGCCTGGCCGCCACCGGCGCCGACGTGCACGGCGAGGCCGCCCTGGTGGCCGAGCTGGCACCGGGGCGGCGCGTCCTGGACGCGGGGTGCGGCACCGGCCGGGTGGCCATCGAGCTGCACCGCCTCGGCTTCGACGTCGAGGGGATCGACCTCGACCCGGAGATGCTCGACGCGGCCCGGGCCAAGGCCCCGGACCTCACCTGGCACCAGGGTGACCTCGCCGACCTGGGCGCCACCGCCGCCGGCCCGCCCGTCGACGTGGTCGTCCTGGCCGGCAACGTGTTGATCTTCGTCGCCCCCGGCACCGAGCCGGCGGCGGTGGCCGGCTGCGCCGCCCGGCTGGCGCCGGGTGGCCTCCTCGTGGCCGGGTTCCAGGTCCGTCCCCACGGCTACGGCCCCGAGCGCCTCGACGACGACGCCGCGGCCGCCGGGCTGCGCCTGCAGCACCGGTGGGCCGGCTGGGGACGTGAGCCGTGGTCCCCCGACGGCGGCTACCAGGTGTCGGTCCACGACCGACCGGTCGCCTGACCGCTGCTCAGGGGGCCGACGACGCCCTGGGCGGCCGCGGGAAGAAGGCGCTGGTGCGCGCCGCGTAGGCCGCGTACCCCGGCCGGCGGGTGCCGATCGTCTTCTCCAACAGGGCCACGCCCGACACCCGGAGCAGCAGGAACGACATGACGAGCGGCCCCACCACGCCCCAACGGGCCGGACCGGCCTCGGCCGCCACCAGGAAGATGCCCCACCAGATGCAGAAGTCGCCGAAGTAGTTCGGGTGACGGGTGTAGCGCCAGAGCCCACGGTCCATGACCTGGCCGGCGTTGGCCTCGTCGGCCTTGAAGCGGGCGAGCTGGGCGTCGCCGACCGCCTCGAAGGCCAGGCCGACCGCCCACAGGGCCACGCCCGCCCAGGCCAGCGGCCCGATGGCGGTGGGCGTGGCCGCCTCGGCGGCGAGCTGGACCGGGAGCGAGACCACCCAGGCCAGCAGGGCCTGCAGGCCGAACACCACCACCAGGCTGATCAGACCGAACCGGGGGCCGTACCGGGCCCGCATGGCCCGGTAGCGGTAGTCCTCGCCATGGCCGAGGTTGCGCCAGGCGAGGTAGCCCGACAGGCGAAGGCCCCAGATGCCCACCAGCACCGCCAGCAGCGCTCGTCGGGCCGGGGCGCCGTCGCCGGCCACCCCGACGGTGACGGCGATCACCACGAAGGCCAGTCCCCACACGATGTCCACGATGCTCGCGTCGCGGACCACCAGGCTCACCAGCCAGGTGGCGAACAGGAGGGCGGCGACCGCGGCCGCGGCGAGCAGGAGCACGCCGGCAACCTACCGGCGCCCCGACGAGGTGCGGCGGGTCGGTAGCCCGGCCGGCGACCCGCCGGTCCGGTCAGCGCGGTCGGGTGGGCCGGCTGGCGGGACGGCGGTCGGAGGCCTCGTCGGCGTCGCCCTCGGCGCGGTTGGCGTCGTCGTCCCAGTGGTCGAACGGGAAGGGCTCGGCGGCCCGCCACGTGCTGCGGCCCGCCCGCTTGGCGCGGTACATGGCGAGGTCGGCGTCGTGCAGCATCGTCTGGGCGCTGCCGCCGGCCGGGCCGGTGGCGACGCCGATCGACAGCGTGGCGCGGAGCCGCACCCCGCCGAGCACCAGCGGCACCCGCGCCTCGGCCACCAGCGCGGCGGCGAGCGACTCCCGCTCCGCCACCCCGGTCGGATCGGTGAGCAGGACCACGAACTCGTCGCCGCCCGGACGGGCCACGATGCCGAGCGAGCCGATCCGCGCCCGGAGCCGACGCGACACCGACTGCAGCACGAGGTCGCCGATGGCGTGGCCGTACTGGTCGTTGATGGTCTTGAAGTCGTCCACGTCGATGGCCAGCACCGCCACCTCGGTCCGGGCGATCGCCCGATCGATGCGGTCGAGCAGGGCCCGCCGGTTGGCCAGCCCGGTGAGGTCGTCGTGGTCGATCAGGGTCTTGAGGAGGTTCTCGCGCTCCACCAGCTCGGAGACGTCCCGGCAGACCCAGACCACGATGTCCGACGCCGCCGACGGATCGACGGCCGCGGTGGCCCGGCCCACCACCTCGAGCACGTGGGTCGATCCGTCGAGGCGGTCGACCGCCACCCGGTGGACCACCCCGAGGGTCAACCCGATCGCGTCGGGGCCGAGGAGCTCGTCGAGGTCACGGCCGACCACCTCGTCGTCGGAGCGGCGGAGGAGGTGGCCCACGGCGGGGTTCGCGCGGACGGCGGTGGTCCCCTGCGTGACCAGCAGCCCGTCGAGGATGGCGTCGAAGGCCAGCTCGATCTCGGCGCCCCGGGCCCGCACCTCGTCCTCGGCGTCCACCGAGCGCACGTAGGCCACGCGCCGCTCGAGGTACGTGCCCACGATGGCCAGGGTGAGCAGCGCCACCATCCAGATGTGGCTGCGGAAGGGGCTGGTCCGGCCGTAGACGGCGAGGAACGGTCCGAGCGCGAGGCACATCGACACGACGAGGAACGACAGCGGCGTGGCCGCCAGGGCGGCGGTGGTGCCCATCCACCACACCGAGAGCGCCACGAGCACGATGCCGAAGATCACCGCGTCGTCGACCGGGGCCATGGTCCGGTAGAACCAGAGGATCCACAGCCCGAGGGCCCCCGTCACCGCCGCGAGGCGCCACTCGGCGCGGGTGAGGTGGCCTGGTCGCAGGTCCTGCCAGTTGCTGGTGCGGCTGATCACCCCACCGAGGGCGGCCAGCAGCACCGAGCCCGCCAGCCAGGTCGCGAGGGCCGGGCCGGAGACGTGGTGACGGACCAGCACCCCGATGAAGAGGAGCACCAGGACCGTCCCGACGTCGACCCACACCGAGCCCGCGCTCATCCCGGCGCGACGCGTCGGGGTCAGCGACTCCCAGCCGGTGCGCCCCGTGGGCTCACGTCTCGATGCATCCACGATCCGAGTACCTCCGTCCCCCCGCACCAGATGGTCCTCGGGCACCTGATGGGCCATACCATACTCCGCCCGCGGAGGGGCTCAGGTCTGGCGGAGGGCTGCCGGCGCGTCCACGGGGACGGCGGGGGCTCGAGGGGGTGTGGGCCGGAGCCGGCGGTAGGGCGCACCTGCCACCGGACGACCGTCGGGCTCCCCGTGGTTCGGCCACAGGCTCATGGCCCGCTCGGTCATGGCGGTGATGGTGAGCGACGGGTTGACGCCGAGGTTGGCCGACACCGCCGACCCGTCGGCCACCGAGAGGGTGGGGTACCCGTGGACCCGCTGGTAGGGGTCGATCACGCCGGACTCGGGTCGGTCGCCGATGGCGCAACCTCCGAGGATGTGGGCGGTGGTGGGGGCATCGAGGAGCGTCTCGTTCCACGCCCCCCACGGCTCGCCGTCGAGCATCTGGGCGACCTCCCGCGCCGCGTCGTTGGCCACCGGGAGGTAGGTGGGGTTCGCCTCGCCTTGCCCCGGCCGGGTGACGAGCAGGCCCAGGCGGCGGTGGCGACGCAGGGCGATGCTGTTGTCGTTGCTCTGCATCACGAGGAGGATGATCGAGCGCTCCGACCAGCGCCGCGCCGACAGCGAGCGGAGGAAGACGAGCGGGTGGCCGAGGATGCGGCCCACGAACCGGAGCTGGCGGGGCATGCGACCCCCGCCGTCCACCAGGATCGTGGTGAGCAGGCCCATGGCGTTCGACCCCGGCGGGTACCGGCAGGGCTCGATGTGGGTGGTCTCGTCGGGGTGGATCGACGAGGAGATGGCCACGCCCCGGGTGAGCTCCGGGCGCACGGTGGCACCCGACGCGCCCACGATCGCCTCGCTGTTGGTGCGGACCACGTCGCCCAGCCGATCCGAGAGCCGCGGGAGCCGGCCCTCGTCGCGCAGGCGCAGCAGCAGCTTCACGGTGCCGAGGACGCCGGCGGAGAGCACCACCCGCTCCGCGGTGAACGTGCGGCGGCGCTTCCGCACCCAGGCGCCGGGCCGCTCGGCCGTGACTCGCCAGCCGCCTCCCTCGAGCTCCTCGAGGTCGGTGACCTGGGTGTCGGGGTGCACCGTGGCGCCGTTCTTCTCGGCGAGGTAGAGGTAGTTGCGGTCCAGGGTGTTCTTGGCCCCCACCCGGCAGCCCACCATGCAGCTCCCGCAGTGGGTGCACCCCACCTTGTCGGGCCCCTCGCCACCGAAGTAGGGGTCGGGCACCCGCTCCCCCGGGGTCCCGAAGTACACCCCCACCGGGGTCCGGTGGTAGGTCTCGGGGACGCCGAGGCGGTCGGCCAGCTCGTGCATGTAGGCGTCGGCGGGGGTGTCGGCCGGCGTCTCGTTCACGCCGAGCATCCGCTTGGCCTGGTCGTAGAACGGGGCGAGCTCCTCGCGCCAGTCGGTAATGTGACCCCACTGCGGGTCCCGGTAGAACGGGGCCAGCGGCTCGTAGAGCGTGTTGGCGTACACGAGGGAGCCACCGCCCACCCCGGCGCCCGAGAGGACGGCGATGTCCTTGAGCGGGGTGATGCGCTGGATGCCCCGGAGGCCGAGCCGAGGGGCCCAGAGGAACCGGCGCAGCTGCCAGCTGCTGGTGGGCAGCGACGTGGTGTCGAAGCGGCGCCCGGCCTCGAGCACGCCGACCCGGTACCCCTTCTCGGTGGCCCGCAGGGCGGTGACGCTGCCCCCGAACCCGGAGCCGATCACCAACACGTCGTAGTCGAAGGTCGCCATCGCCCGCATCGTCGCACGCGCCGGCCGGGGACCGCACGATCACCTCCGGGCGGAGGCCGGTCCGCCGTCGGGGCGCGGAGCGGGCCGGGCCTCCAGGGCGAACCCTGGGACCCGGCCCGATCGGTACCGCGTGCCGGAGCGTGCTCCGGCTGGTGTGCTCAGGCCGCGGGCGGCATGAGGACCGTGTCGATGACGTACACGGTGGCGTTGGCGGTGGGCACGCCGGAGCAGATGACCGTGGCGCCACCATCGGCGACATCGAACGCCGGGGCGTCACCGGCGATGGTGAGCTCGGCACCGTTGACCGTGGTGAAGGTGCCCTCGAGGTCCTCCGGAGCGATCTGCTCGGGGATCACGTGGTAGGTGAGGATGCTCGTGAGGAGCTCCTTGTCGGCCAGGACGGCGTCCAGGTCGGCAGCCGGGATCTTGGCGAAGGCGTCATCGGTCGGGGCGAACACCGTGAAGGGGCCCTCACCGTTGAGCGTGTCCACCAGGTCGGCCTCGGTGACCGCAGCCACGAGGGTCGTCAGCAGGGGGTTGTTGCTGGCGGCGGTGCCGACCGGGTCGTCGGCCATGCCCTCGACGCTGCCTTCACCCTCGGTGGGGACGGCGGCGCAGCCCTCGCCCTCGGGAGCAGCGGTCTCGGTCATCTCGTCGCTGGCCATCTCGTCGCTCGCCACGTCGTCGCTCGCCATGTCGTCGGCGGCCTCGGTGGTGGGGGCGCCGGTGTCCTCGGCGGCACCGTCGTCACCGTCGCTGCCACAGGCGGCGACGAGGAGGGCGAACGGGAGGACGACAGCTGCGAGCTTGC
>JBBRFU010000149.1:0-9272 GCA_038241315.1 Acidimicrobiales bacterium
GAGCGCGTCCTCGAAGTCGTGGCACACGTAGGCGATGCGATCGGCCCAGGCCACCACCTCGCCCTCGGGGGTGCTCGGGGCGGGGCGGTTCCACGAGTGGTTCCGGATGGCGTCGAGCGTCTCGAGGCACAGGTTCAGCGGCGCCAGCACCACGTCGGCGCCGTAGACCGCGTGGTGGTAGCCGCCCTCTACGAAGGGGGAGAGGGCGCCCTCGGACGCGTGGCCGGCCGGCCCGTGCCCGCAGTCGTGGCCGGTGGCGGCCGCGGCGGTGAGGTCGACGTTGAGGCCGACCGGGCGGGCGATCGACACCGCCACCTGGCAGACCTCGATGGCGTGGGTGAGGCGGGTCCGGAGGTGGTCGTCCTCGGGGGCCACGAAGACCTGGCACTTCCCGGCCAGGCGGCGGAACGCCTTCGAGTGCTGGATGCGGTCGAGGTCGCGCTCGAAGCAGGTGCGGAAGCGGTCGGGCTCCTCCGGCGTCGCCCGGTTGCCGGCCCCCTCGGCGCGGGTGGCGTGGGCGGCGAGGACCTGGTGCTCGCGCTGCTCGCGGGCCGCCCGCTCGGGCAGCAGGCTGCCGGGCTCGCCGACGGCGAGGGGGGCGTGGGCGAGTGCCGGTGCGGGCCGGTCTGGGGGCGGTTTCGACATCGGTCCAACCCTAGAGAGCGTCGCCGGGACTGCGTCGGATACGGGGTGTGTGCCGAATGGCCCAATTCTCACCCGAATGGCTCAGTATTCGGGGGGACGCGGCCGATGGAGCGTCGTGGAACTCAGGCGAGGAACGCGGCGTCGGCGGTCGGCGCACCCGGCTTGGATCAGTCGGCTGCGCGAACGGAGCCGTGAGGAGAAGGGGTTGGCCGTGGTCGAGGCCGCCTTCGTGACGCCGATCTTCTTCATCCTGATCTTCGGGATCCTCGAGGTCGGTCTGGCGATGAACGACTACCTGGCCCTCTCCAGCACGGTCCGGGCCGGGAGCCGAGCCGCCTCGGCGTCGGGCAACGACCCCAAGTCGGACCTGTACGTGATCCTCGGCATGTCCCGGGAATCCGCGGCGATCAACCGGAACCAGATCAAGGACATCGTGATCTACCGGTCCGACACCTTCGGCGAGGACCTGCCGGCGGCGTGCTTCAACAGCGACGAGGACGAAGCCGTCTCCGTGACGGGCCAGTGCAACGTGTACAGCCAGGCCCACTTCGAGCTCGCCGAGATCCAGGTGGCGGAGGAGACCGCGGCGCGAGCCGAGGATCGGCCCGTCGACCCCTCGAAGATCACCTTCGGGTGTGGCGTCGGTGCACCGGACCGGTTCTGGTGCCCCACCGACCGGAAGGTGACGTTGTCGGCGCCCGGGCCCGAGTACGTCGGCGTCTGGATGCGCATCGACCACCCCGCCGTGACCGGGGCGGGCTCGATGACCTTCACCGACTCGTCGGTCATCCGGCTCGAACCGAGGTCCGAATGAAGGTCACCCACGCCCACGCCCCGCGTGCCGCCGCACGGCCGGGCGCTCGCGAGCGCGGCGCCGTCCTCGTGGAGCTGTCCATCGTGTCGGTGTTCCTGCTGACCCTGTTCGCGGGGACCTACGACTACGGCCTCGCCTGGCGCACGGGCCTCACGGCGAACGAAGCCGCTCGGACCGGCGCCCGCGTCGGCTCGGCCCGGGGCCCCGAGCTCGATGCCGACTTCTCGGCGCTGTCGGGCGTGAAGGCCGCGCTGACCTCGAGCGGCAAGCTCGACGAGGTCGAGCGGGTGGTGATCTTCAAGGCCAGCGGGACCGACGGCGACGTGCCCGACGCCTGCAAGGACGGCACCGGCGGCGCCTGCCAGGTGATCGACGGCGACGACTTCCGGACCGACTGGGACGAGGCGACCACCTTCGCCGACGCCACCGACGGCAGCGGGTGCCTCGACGTCTCGTCGGTGAAGGGCTACTGCCCCGCCGGGCGCGAGAACAATCAAGCGGACGCCGAGTACTACGGCGTCTGGGTCAAGCTGCGCCACGAGTTCGAGTTCTCGCTCCTCGGCGACCACGCCGACGTCACCCGCACGGCGGTCATGCGCCTCGAACCGAAGGTGGACTAGCCCGATGACCCTCGCGCATCACCACGCCCCGTCGCTCCGCACGACCGCCCGATCGCGCGGCGAGCGCGGCTACGTGCTGGCCATGTTCGGCCTCCTGCTCGTGCCGCTCCTGCTCATGGCCGGCCTCGCGGTCGACGTCGGCTCCTGGTACAACCGGGCCTCCGACATCCAGAAGGCGGCCGACGCCGCGTCGCTCGCCGGGGTCGTGTGGCTGCCGGACGAGGCCAAGGCCCGGGAGGTCGCCACCGCCGTGGCCGCCCTGAACGGCTTCGACGACGCCGACCCGAACATCACCGTGACCGTCGCCCAGAGCACCAAGGCCCCTCGTCGCCTCGGCGTGACGATCCGCGACGACCGGGTGGGGAGCTTCTTCTACAGCGAGCTCGGCGGCCGCGACATCGAGCTCTCCCGCAAGTCGTTCGCCGAGTACGTGACGCCGGTGCCGATGGGCAGCCCGCGGAACTACTTCGGGCTCGGGTCCCTGCCGACCCTCGGTGGACCCGAGTACCTGTACCAGTCCGTGAACCCGTACTGCACGGACAAGGTGAACGGTGACCGCCACCAGAGCCGCCACTTCGGTGGCGTGTGCTCCAGCGCCCTGAACACCGAGTACAAGCCGTCGGGCTACGAGATGTACATCGACGTGCTGGAGGGCCGCCCGGCCTCCATGGAGATCCGCCTCTTCGACCCGCGCTACAACGAGACCGACCTCAACACCGTCATCTCGTTGCCCCCGGTCTGCCCGTCGTCGCCCTACGTGTACCCGACCTCCACCACCAGCGGGTGGACGACGCCAGGCACCAACAGCACCCTCCGCACGATCCGTGGCCCCCTCCAGTACCAGACCCGGAACAACTCCACCACCAACACGTGGAACACCTTGGTGGAGCTTCCGGACGGCGTCACGTTCCAGCACCGGACCGACCGGCTGCGCTTCCGCTCACCCGCCTACACCTACCCGGCGGACAACACCACCGGCTGGTCCGGGCCGGCGAGCAACAGCACGGTGCTCAACCTCACCGGACCGCTGCAATACCAGATCCGTCCGAGCTCCACGTCGACGTCCTGGACCCCCTCGCCGCCGACCTCGCTGCTCACGGGCAACACCTACTCGCGCCGAGGGGACTGGCTGCGGTACCGGTACCCGACCTACACGCCTTCGGTGTGCGTCCCGCAGAGCACCACGGAGGTCGAGGACGGGCCGGACCAGCGGCTGCACAGCGGGAGCGAGGCGTTCCGGGCCGAGGACATCACGTATCGGCTGTACGCCGCGGACGACACCCCGCTCGACGACACGGACAACCTGCCGGTCACCGGCTGCACCCGAACGTTCAGCCTGAACACCGGCTTCGAGTACCAGTACCTCGGCTCCCGGCGTTGGAACACCCTCTGCACGATCCCCACGACCGCGGTGAGCGGCAAGTACATCCTCCGGGTCACCAACGACACGAACCACCCGAACAACGCCAACGGCTCCAACCAGTACGGCGTGGTGGCCCGCTACACCAACGCCAGCGGTGACGGGCTCTGCGACGGACGGACCGACGACGTCTGTCCCCGGGTCTACGGCAAGGACGCGATCTCGGTCTACGCCAACACCAGCGAGGGCGAGGCCTCGTTCTTCCTCGCCGAGATCGGCCCCGAGCACGTCGGCAAGAAGCTCAAGCTCGAGCTGTGGGACCCGGGCGAGGGCGGCTCGCAGATCCAGATCCTGCGCCCGACCGCCACCGACGGCTGGACACCCGCGACCTTCGACTGGGAGTCGACCGGGGTGTCGGGAAGCCCGGCCACCGACCAGACGTCGATCTCGGTGACGGGGAACCGGTTCAACGGGCGGCTCCTCGACATCACCGTCGACCTCACCGACTACGCACCTCCCACCGACAACCGGTGGTGGAAGATCTACTACGAGTTCAACGACCCGAGCCGCCCCAACGTGACCGACCGGACGACGTGGTCGGCGCGGATCATCGGCGACCCGGTGCACCTCATCGAGGAGAACTGAGCCACCGCCGAGGGCCCGGGCCGACCAGGTCCGGGCCCCTGGCGGCCGCCCGAGGGGGTCGGCCGGGGCGCCCCGCCGGCGCCGACCGCCACCATCCGGACCGGAGGGTGGCGGGGACGGGCCGGTAGCGTGGGGGGCCATGTCAGGATTCGTCGACGAGGCCCAACTCAACGTGCGGGCCGGTGACGGCGGCGCCGGCGCGGTGGCCATCCGGCGGGAGGCCCACGTGCCCCTCGGCGGCCCCGACGGCGGCGACGGTGGCAAGGGCGGCGACATCTGGCTGGTGGCCGACCGCAACGTGTCGTCGCTGCTCGCGTTCCGCGACCACCCCCACCGCAAGGCCACCAGCGGCGCCCACGGCCAGGGCAAGCGCAAGCACGGCCACAGCGGCACCGACCTGATCGTGCCCGTTCCCGAGGGCACCACCGTCCACGACCAGGATGGCGAGCTCCTCGCCGACCTGGTGCGGGCCGGCGACCGCTGGCTCGCCGCGGCCGGCGGGCGGGGTGGCCGGGGCAACGCCCGGTTCCTGTCGAACCGCCGCCGGGCGCCGTCGTTCGCCGAGCAGGGCGAGCCCGGCGAACAGCGCTGGCTCAACCTCGAGCTCAAGCTCCTGGCCGACGTGGCGCTGGTGGGCTTCCCGAACGTGGGCAAGAGCACGCTCATCTCCCGCATCTCGGCCGCCAAGCCCAAGATCGCCGACTACCCCTTCACCACCCTCGAGCCCAACCTCGGCGTGGTCCGCATGGACGAGGGCGACGAGATCGTGGTGGCCGACATCCCCGGCCTCATCGAGGGCGCCAGCGAGGGCAAGGGCCTCGGCCACCAGTTCCTCCGCCACATCGAGCGGGCCCGAGCCCTGGTCATCCTCATCGACCTGGCCTCGTCCACCGAGGAGGAGCCCGCCGACCAGGAGCGCATCCTCCTCGGCGAGCTCGAGGGCTACCGCCCCGAGCTCATCACCCGCCCGCGGGTGGTGGTGGGCAGTCGGGTCGACATCGCCGACCCCGACCGGCTGGCGAGCTGGAAGGGCCCCACGTTCTCGGCGGTCACCGGTGAGGGCGTGCCCCCGCTGGTGGGGGCCATGGCCGACGCCGTGCGCGAGGCGCGGGCCGTGGAGCCCGAGCCCGAGCCGTTCGTGGTCCACCGCCCCCGCCCCGAGGGCCTGTCGATCCACCGCATCGACACCGGCGCCTACGTGGTGGAGGGCCGGGCCGTCGAGCGGGTGGTCGCCCTCTCCGACATCACCAACCTCGAGGCCCTGGCCTACATGCAGGAGCGCCTGCGCAGCCTCGGCGTCGACAAGGCCCTGGCCAAGGCCGGCGCCCAGGAGGGCGACACCGTCCACATCGGCGGCTTCACCTTCGACTTCTACAGCGACTGACCCGGGATCGGGTTCGACTCGGTGGGGTGCGGGCGGGCAACCTCTCCGGCGTGACGCAGGTGGTGGTGGCCAAGATCGGGACGTCGTCGATCACCGACGACCACGGCGACATCGACGCCGCGGCCGTGGCCAAGTTCTGCGCCGAGGTGGCCTCGCTCCGCCAGGCCGGGCACCAGGTGGTGGTGGTGACCTCGGGGGCGATCGCCGCGGGGCTCCCGGCCATCGGCCTGGGCGGCGCCCGGCGCCCCACCGACTCGGTCACCCTGCAGGCGGCGTCGGCCATCGGCCAGAGCCGGCTCATGCGGGTCTACGACGACCGTTTCGCCACCCACGGCCTGGTGGCCGGCCAGGTCATGCTGGCCCCGCTCGACTTCGGCATCCGCCGCCAGTACCTCCACGCCCGCGGCACGCTGCGCCGCCTGCTCGAGCTCGGCGTGGTGCCGGTGGTCAACGAGAACGACGCCATCGCCGACGACGAGATCCGCTTCGGCGACAACGACCGCCTCAGCGCCCTCGTGGCCCACCTCATCGGGGCCGACGTGCTGGTGCTCCTCACCGACGCCGCCGGGCTCCACACCGCCGACCCGCGGCTCGACGAGCGGGCCTCGCTCATCGAGGAGATCGTCGAGTTCGACGCCGAGCTGGAGGCTCTCGCCGGCGGCACCGGCACGGTGCGGGGGAGCGGCGGCATGGCGTCGAAGGTGGCGGCGGCCAAGATGGCGTCGTGGTCCGGGGTGCGGGCGGTGATCGCCGCCGCGTCACGCGACGGCGTGCTGGCCGACGCGGTGGCGGGCACCCCCGGCGTGGGCACGGTGGTGCACCCCCGGCCCCAGCGGATGGCGGCCCGCAAGCTCTGGATCGCCTTCGCGGTCGACACCACCGGTCGGGTGCTGGTGGACGAGGGGGCCCGTCGGGCCCTGCTCGAACGGGGCGTGTCCCTCCTGCCCGCCGGCGTGCGGGAGGTGGAGGGCCGGTTCGTGCCCGACGAGGCCGTGGAGATCGCCGGCCCCGACGGCACCACCTTCGCCAAGGGCCTGGCCCGCGTCTCCGCCGCCGACCTCCGCCTCACCGCCGGCCGCCGCACCGCGGATCTCCCCGACGGCATCAGCCACCTCGTCGTCCACCGCGACGACCTCGTCATCGTGCCGTAGACGATGACGCGAACCCTCGTATGGGCTCACCCGGGTACCAGCGCCCTGCTCCGGAGGGGGACGAGGGTGCCGTCAGACCGGTCTCGTCAGGAACGGGCGCTCCGGCCGGAGCGACGAGACCTGCCGACGTCTGGCTGACCCCGGAGCTCGGAGCGCGGGCTGAGGGAAGACGACGTACCAGCGCCTGATCCACCGAAGTGGGTTGGGATGGGGTCGCGGTGCGTGGGCGGGGCGTCAGACGCCGGGGGAGGTCTGCGGGGTGCCCTCGGGGGGCTCGGTGGCCGGGGAGGTGGCGGTGGCGGGCTCGGTGACGGGGGTGGCCGGGGCCGCCGCAGGTGCCGAGGCGTCCTCGATGCCGAGCTGGGCCCGGATGGAGGCCAGGCGGTCCTGGGCCTCGAAGTTGGCCGCGGCGTTCTCGATCTCGATCATGCGGCTCTCGGTGGAGGCCTCGGTGAGCTCGCCCATGCCCTTGGCCCGGGCGTAGCGCTGCTCGATCTTGTCCCGCACCTCGTTGAGGGTGGGGACCTCCTGGCCGACCGTCTCCGACAGCGACGCCATGGCCTTGTTCATCTGCTCCTGCATCTTGGCCTGCTCGAGCTGGCCGAGGAGCTTGTTGCGCTCGCTGAGCTTCTTCTGGAGGAGCTGGCCGTTCTGGGCCACCGCCGCCTTGGCCTGGTCGGAGGCCTGGGTGGCGCCGAAGTGCATGGTCTTGATCTCTTCGACCTGGCTCTCGACCGAGATGAGCTGGGTGGCGATGGTCTCGGCCGCCCGGGTGTACTCGGCGGCCTTGGCCGCGTCGCCGGCCTTGGCCGCCTGGTCCGCCATGGTGACCGCCTGGCGGGCGTTGGCGTTGAGCTTCTCGAGCTGCTCCATGGCCCGGTTGAGCTGCATCTCGGTCTGCTTCTGCTGCGCGATGACGTTGGCCGCGTGCTCCTTGAGCCGGCGGTGCTGGTCCTGGGCCTCGGTGATGGCCTGTTCGAGCTGGATCTTGGGGTCGGCCTTCTCGTTGAACTTCTGGTTGGCGCCAGCGCCCAGGTAGCTCCACAAACGGCGGAAGAACTTGATCATGGGCGGCAGCCTAAAGGGTCCACCGGCCCTGCGGTCGCCGACCGGCCAGCCCGGCTCGTCGGAGCGGGGCCGCCGTCAGGTGCGGGGCGAGAAGCGCCGCAGGCCGGGGAGGCGGGCGAAGAGCTCGCTGATGCCCTGGACCTGCAGCACGTAGATGGTGGCCAGGTAGACCAGGCCACCGACGACGATGGCGCCGGCCACCGTGGGGAGCGTCATGAGGGCCGAGCCGGGCGACGCCGCCACCACCACGCCGAACACGAAGGCCCCCATCACCGCGGCGGCCGCCAGCAGCTGGAGCCAGGTGCGGAGCAGGCCGCGCCAGTCGAAGCCGGGGCTGTGGCGGTGGAGCACCACCACGGCCACGACGGCGGCCAGCGTGTAGGCCAGGGCGAACGACAGGGCCAGCCCGGCGACGCCCCAGAGGCGCACCAGCACCACGGCGGCCACGATGTTCACCGCGTTCTCGAAGCAGTTCACGAGGAACGGGGTGCGGGTGTTCTTCATGGCGTAGAAGGCGCGGAGGGCGTAGAGGTAGGCGGAGAACCCGGGCAGGCCCACCGCGAAGGCGGCGATGATGCCGGTGAGCCCGAACACGTCCTCGAGCTGGTCGGAGGCCACGAAGGTCCGGTGGTCGAGCCCGAGGGGCAGCGCCACGTAGCCCACGGCGGCCGGGATGATGAGCAGGCCGATCAGCCGGAACCCGAGGAGCAGCTGCCGGTTGAAGTCGGGGCGGTCGCCCCGGGAGTCGGCCCGGCCCAGCAGGGGCTCGAAGGTGACCATGATCGACACGGCCAGCAGCCCGTGGGGGAGCTGGAAGAACTGGAACGCCGTCTGGTAGTCACGGTTCCCGCCCGACCCGGGCTCGGCGAGGATCCCCACCACCAGCACCGCCACCTGGTTCGCCGCCACGTAGCCGAGCGTCCAGCCCGAGAGCCGAATGGCCCGCTGGACGGCGGGGTGCTTCCGGTCGAACCGGAACCGGAACCGCACCCCGGCCCGCCGGATGCTGGGGTAGAGCGCGAGCGCCATGGTGGCGATGCCCGCGGTGGTGCCGAGGCCGAGCACCACGAGGAGCGACGGGTCGTCGCGGGCGTCCTGGAGCGACGGGGCCCCACCCGCCATCCGCCACACCACGCCGAGGGTGGTGATGGCGAGGACGTTGTTGAGCACCGGGGCCCAGGCGGCCGCGAGGAAGCGCTGCCGGGAGTTCAGCACGGCGGACCACACCGCCATCAGCCCGTAGAAGAAGACCTGCGGCACGAACAGCAGGGCGAGGGGCACGGCGATGGCGACGTAGTCGTCGCGGCTGGCGTCGGCCGAGCCGGTGGACAACAGGAGCACGATCAGCGGAGCCGCCACCAGGGCCACAAGGGTGACGCCCGTCAGCGCCACCAGGGCGAAGGAGATGATGGCGTCGGTGGCGCCGTCGCGCCCGCCCTTCTCGAGGTCGTCGGTGAAGAGCGGCACGAGCGTGGCGGTCAGGATCCCGCCGAGGATGAGCTCGTAGATCATGTTCGGCGTGTTGTTGGCGGTGACGTAGGCGTCGCCCAGCGTCTCGGCCAGCAGCACGAACACCAGCGCGGTC
>JBBRFU010000150.1:0-8955 GCA_038241315.1 Acidimicrobiales bacterium
GGTGACCTCCTTGTCGGGCAGGGTGACGATCACCGCCTGGGGGTCTGCGGTGTTGTACTCCGACGGCCCCACCCGGATCGTGCGGTCCTGGCCGGCGGCCACGATCTCGTAGTCGAGCCAGCCGAGCTGGAGCTTGTTCCAGGCGCCGAGGTCACCGGCGCGGGTGCCGAGCGGCTCGCCCTCGGCGTTCAGCCGGCTCTGGGCCATGAGGGTCCAGTACTCCTGGGAGTTGTCGCCCTGCCCCGACGTGTCGTAGTCGTCGGGCAGGCCCAGGTCGTGGCCGTACTCGTGGACGAAGACCGACAGCCCGCCGTTCTCGGGCTGGATGGTGTAGTCGCCCACCCAGGTGCCGGTGTCGCCGATCTCGGCCCCGCCGAGGGGGTTGCCCTCGGGGCCGGTGGTGCCGGCGTCGGAGACGAAGGCGTACCAACGGTGGCTCCAGATGGCGTCCTCGCCCTGGTACGGGTCGCCGTCGGCCTGGTCACCGCCGGCGTGGACGATCTGCATGTGGTCGATGTAGCCGTCGGGCTCGTTGAAGTCGCCGTCGCCGTCGAAGTCGTAGCGGTCCCACTCGTCGAAGGTGGCCAGCTCCTCGGCGATCTCGGCCTCGGTGCGGCCGGCCGCGCGCTGCTCGGCCTCCCAGGCGTCGACCCCGTCGTTCACCAGCTGCCACGTGTTGTTGCACACCACGTCGCCGCAGGGGTAGCCGTCGGAGCGCCCGTAGCGCGCCTCGTTGTAGGGCACCTTCACCCAGTCGGTGACGGTGCCGTCGATGCTGTAGCGCCCGGAGGACTGGGTCTCGTAGTAGGTCTTCACCGACTCGCCCTCGGTGCCGAAGTAGAGCTCCCGGTAGTGGTCGGCGTCGTAGTCCTCCTGCCACACGGTGGTGTTGTCCCGGGTGCGGTCGGGCTCGGGGATGGCGTTGTGGAGCGGCCCGTCGAAGGTGGCGGGGCCGGGCCAGGTGGGATCGGTGTCCTGGTCGGGGTAGTCGGGGTGGCGCTCGTCGCCGAACTCGGCGAGGACCACGAAGACCCGATCGGTCTGCTCGCGGGCCACCTCCACGTACTGCGCCTGCCGGGCGTCGGCCGCCCGGCGTTGCCCGGGGGCGGCGGTCGCGGGCTCGTCGCCCACCTTCACCACGGTGGAGCCGTTGCGCTGGACCGCCTCGGCCTCCCCGCGCAGGACCAGGTCGATCGCCGTCTCGCGCAGCTCACGCCGCTTCTCCTCGAGGGGGTTCGGGAGGTCGTCGAGGGGGGCGCCCTCGGGTCGGTCGCCCGGCGGGGCGACGGCTTCGACAGGAGCGCCCGCTCGGGGCGGTGCGGCCGGAGCGGCGGTCGCCGTGGCGGCGATGGTGGTGACGAGAGCCAGGCTGGTCAGCCCGGCCAGGACGTTGCGCACGAGGGAGCCTCCGTTGTTCTGGTGGATCCCGACCACCCCCGCCCGGGGCTGCTCCCGGCGAGAAGCTAGTGACGGATGTCGCACCTGTCGACCGGGACCTCGACCGCGGCGCCGCGATCACCCCTTCGGGCGCGATCCGCGCCGCGAGACGCCGAGACGGTCGACAGGACGCGCCGTCGCGGCCGAGGGAACTGCACGAACCGCCCAGCGAACCGGCGGTCGGCCGCGCGAGCGGGACGAGCGCCTCGGCGGCGGGATGCAGCGGGGCCCAGTGCCCCGGCTCGGTGGCTCAGGCGGTGCGGTGGCCGAGGCGGGTGGCGGCGCCCCGGCCGTCGAGCAGGTACTGCGCACCCGACGCCCAGGTGAGGGCCACGGCCACCCAGAGGATGGCCGCCGCGGCGAGGCGGTAGTCGCCCGTGATCGGGAACAGGGCGGCCGCCACCGCGAGCTCCTGCACCACCGTCTTGATCTTGCCGAGCTGACGGGCCGGGACGGCCAGGCCCTGGCGGCCGAGCTGGGTGCGGTACAGGCTGATCGCCACCTCCCGCACGGCGATGAGCGCCACGGGCACGATCCAGAAGCGCCCGGCCGCCACGAGGGCGAAGAGGGCGCCGAGCACCAGGACCTTGTCCGCCAGGGGGTCGAGGAACGCCCCCGACCGGGTGGTGCCGTGGCGGCGGGCCAGGTGGCCGTCGACCCCGTCGGTGAAGGCCAGGACGGTCCAGAACCCGGCGGCGGCCCAGGAGGTGGGCTCCTGGACGATCATCACCAGCAGCACGGGCGACAGCACCAGCCGGAGGATGGTGATGAAGTTGGCCGGGGTGAGCAGGGCGCCGGGCCCGTAGCGCTCGTCGTCGCCCGAGAGCTCCCCGAACGGGACCGGACCGGGTGCGTCCGCCTCGATGGTCATCAGCGAGCGTCCAGGTCGGGCCCGAGGGCGCCGGTGACGGTGAGGCTGGCGAACGTGCCGGCGGCGAGGTGCTCGGGCACGGTGATGATGCCGTCGATCTCGGGTGCTTCTCGGTGGCTGCGCGCGACGCCGGGGGTGTCCACGAGCACTTCGACCACGCGCCCGAGCAAGTCGTCACGTTTTCTCGCGGTGATGGCGTCCTGGAGCTCGCGGAGCTCGGCCAGGCGCTCGGCCACGAGGTCCTCCGGCACCTGCTCGTCGAGGTCGGCGGCGTAGGTGCCCTCCTCGGGCGAGTAGGCGAAGAAGCCGCACCAGTCGACCTCGGCCTCCTCCACGAACCGCAGCAGCTGGTCGTGGTCGTCCTCGGTCTCGCCGGGGTACCCGACGATGAAGTTCGACCGGAACGCGGCCTCGGGCTCGCGGGCCCGGATGTCGGCGATGCGGGCCAGGAACTTGTCGCCGTTGCCCCAGCGCCGCATCCGCCGGACCAGCGGCGGCGACACGTGCTGGAGCGAGAGGTCGAAGTACGGCACCCCCGTGGCGCAGATGGCGTCGATCAGGCCATCGGTGAGGTCGGAGGGGTACAGGTACAGCAACCGGGTGCGGGCGACGCGAGCGGCCACGGCCTGCACCAGCGGCACGATCGAGCGCTCCCCCACCCCCTGGTCCCGCCCGTAGGCGGCCAGGTCCTGGGCCACCAGCACGATCTCCTGGACGCCGAGCTGGTCGACCTCGTCGAGGATGACGTCGACGGGGCGGGAGCGCTGGGGGCCGCGGAAGCTCGGGATGGCGCAGAAGCCGCAGGCCCGGTCGCAGCCCTCGGCCACCTTCACGTAGGCCCAGGGGCGGGTGGACCGGGGCCGGGGCAGGTTCAACAGGTCGAAGGTGGGCAGCGACGGCTTGCGGCCGATCTGCACGGCGGTGGCGGAAGCGGGGGCGCCGACGACCGAGGCGGCGCCGTGCTCGTGGTCGTGCTCGTGCCCGTGCTCGTGGAACGACTCGCCGAAGCCGGCCACCAGGTCGACCTCGGGCATGGCGTCGGTGAGCTCGCTGCCGTAGCGCTCGGCCATGCACCCGGTGACCACGAGGCGGGCGCCGGACGCCTTGCGATCGGCCAGGCCCAAGATGGTGTCGATCGACTCCTGCCTCGCCTCGCCGATGAACGCGCAGGTGTTCACCACCAGGAGGTCGGCCTCCTCGGGGTCGTCCGTGGCGTCGAAGCCGTCGGCGCCGAGGCGGCCGACGAGCTTCTCCGAGTCGACCTCGTTCTTGGGGCACCCGAGCGTGACGAGGTGGTAGCGGGACATGGCCCTGCGAGGCTACCGGCCGGGCCGGCCCGGGCCCGAGTCCGTGGCGCCTACCCTGCGGCCACATGGGCGACGGCAGCGACCTCCGGGTGGACCCGCTCACGGGGGTGCAGGTCCAGGTGACGGGCAGCCGCCAGTCCCGACCCAACCGGCCCACCGGCGACTGCCCGTTCTGCGTGGGTGGCACCGAGGCGCCCGAGGCCTACGACGTGAAGGCGTTCCCCAACCGTTGGCCGTCGTTCCCCGACGATCGCTGCGAGGTGGTCCTCTACGCCGCCGATCACGACGCCCGCCTCTCGCACCTGCCCCCCGGCCAGGTCCGCAAGGTCGTGGACCTGTGGGCCGAGCGCACCGCGGCGCTCGGCGCCCGCCCCGACATCGCCTACGTGCTGGTGTTCGAGAACCACGGCGCCGAGGTGGGGGCCACCATCGCCCACCCCCACGGCCAGGTGTACGCCTACCCCGACGTGCCGGCCCTCCCCGCCACCGAGCTGGCCCGGCTGGCCGCGGGCCACCGGCTGCTCGAGGACCGCGCCGACCTGGTGGTGATCGAGCGCGACGGGTGGCGGGCGTGGGTGCCGGCCGCCCCGATCCACCCGTACGCGGTGCGGGTGGCGCCCCTGGTGGCCCGCCCCGACCTGCCGTCGCTCGACGACGCCGAGCGCGACGCGTTCGGCTCGGTGCTGGCCGAGGCCCTGGCCCGCCTCGAGGCGGTCTTCGTGCCACCCATGCCCTACCTCTTCTGGATCCACCAGCGACCCACCGACGGCCGGCCCTGGCCGCAGGCCTGGATGCACGTGGAGATCGCCGGGCCCCAACGGGCGCCCGGCGTGCTCCGGTACGTGGCCGCCGCGGAGCTGGGCAGCGGCGCCTACCTCAACCCGGTGGTGCCGGAGGAGGCGGCCGCCCGGTTGCGCGAGGCGGCCCCGTGACGGTCACCGCGGTGGCCCCCGGCCGGGTCAACCTGATCGGCGACCACACCGACACCACCGGCGGCCTGGTCCTGCCCGTGGCGATCGACCTGGCCACCACCCTCCGGGGTGAGCCCGGCGGCGAGCAGGTGGTGCTCACCTCGGCCGACGAGCCCACGCCCGCCGTGGTGCCGCTCGACGTGACCGACCCGGGCGCGATCGACCCGCCGTGGGCCCGCTACGTGGCCGGTGTGGTGGCCGAGCTGCGCCCGACGGGCGGCTTCACGGGCACCGTCACCACCACCCTCCCGGTGGGGGCCGGGCTCTCCTCGAGCGCGGCGCTCGAGGTGGCGGTGGCCCTCGCGCTGGGCTTCCGCGGCCCGCCGCTGGAGCTGGCCCGGCTCGCCCAGCGGGCGGAGCAGCGGGCGTCCGGGGTGCCGTGCGGGATCATGGACCAGCTGGCGTCGGCGGCCGGCGTGGCCGGGCACGCCCTGCTCATCGACTGCCACCGGCTCACCGTGACGCCGGTGGCCGTGCCCGACGGCGCCGAGCTCCGCGTCGTGCACTCGGGCGAGCCCCGACGGCTCGCCGGCTCCGCCTACGCCGACCGACGGGCAGCCGCGGAGGCCGCCGAGGCGTTCGTCGGTCCGCTGCGCCTGGTGACCGACGTCCGGGAGGTGGAGGCGATCGCCGACCCCGTCCTACGCCGCCGGGCGCGCCACGTGGTCACCGAGAACGCTCGCGTGCGGGACATGGCCGCGGCGCTGGCGTCCGGGGACCTGGCCGCGGCCGGGCTGCTCATGGCGGCGAGCCACCGCTCGCTCCGAGACGACTTCGAGGTGTCCACGCCCGGCCTCGACGCGCTGGTCACGCGGCTCGCCCGCCGGCCCGGCGTGCACGGCGTGCGCCTCACCGGCGCCGGGTTCGGCGGGTGCGTCGTGGCGCTCACCGAGGTCGGCGCGCTCACCGAGGGATGGCTCGTGCGAGCCGAAGACGGCGCCCACGTGCGATCTCACCCTGGAGAGTGATCTCGCCACTCTTTGGGTTGGATCGCGCGGAGAGTGGGCAGAGCGGGGTCACCCCACCAGGAGCACCCCGTGTACCGCATCGCCGCAGGCCTGACCTCAGTCGCCACCGCCGCCCTCACCGGCTTCGACGGCGCGGTCGCCGCCACCATCGCGGTCGTGGGCTCCGGCCTGGTGCTCTCCGGACTCGATCGCACCATCCCGTCCCGCGCCCTGACCATCCGGTCCGGCGCGGCCGACCCGGCGGCGCCCCGCACCGCCGCCTGATCGCTCCCCACCGACGCCGTGGTGGCCGGTGCCTCGAGGCCCGGCCACCACGCTGCGCCGCTGGCGGGCCCGACCGGCCTCGGGGCCTACCGGTCGGTGAGGCGGCGGTGCAGGCGGTGCACCGCCGCCGGCGTCCGGCTCCCCCACCAGAACAGGTCCTGCCCGTCGACCTCCACCACGGGGGCCACGGTGGCCAGCTCCTCGAGGTGCTGGGGGCGGAACGCGTAGGGCTCGCTGGGCGCCAGCACCACGTCGGGGCCCAGGGCCCGCACCGCGTCGAGATCGACCTCGGGGTAGCGGGCCGGCGAGCCGGCGCACACGTTCGCCACGCCGATGGCGGCGAGCACCGAGGAGCCGAAGGTGTCCCCGGCGAGGCTCATCCAGGGCCGGCGCCAGATGGGCACGAAGGCGCGCCGCCCGAGCGGCGCCAGGAGGGGCACGGGCCCGCCGCGAAGACGGGCGGGCGGGACCACCCCCACCGCCGCGGCGAGGCCGGCGAGCGCCGGCTCCACCTCCTCGACCGCACGGGGAGAGCAGGCGTGCACCACGAGGCCTGCCGACGCGAGGGCATCGGCGTCCTCGCGGCGGTTCTCCTCGTCGCACACCACCACCAGGTCGGGCGCCAGGTCCACGATGGCCGCCACCTCGGGGTCCTTGGTGCCCCCGACCTGGGGCAGGTGGGGCTGCTCGCAGAACCGGGTGCAGGCCACCGGCGTGACCCCCCACGCCAGGAGGGTCTCGGTGACCGACGGGACCAGGCTGACGATGCGGGGCGCGGCGCCGAGGCGCGCGGGCCGGCTCACATCCGGTCGAGCAGCTCGGCCTTCTTGGCCTGGTACTCGGCGTCGGAGAGCACGCCCCGCTGGTGCAGCTCGGCCAGCTGGTCGATCTGGGCGGGGATGCTGCGGTCCACCTGGGGCGTGGTGGCGTCGGAGGGGGCCGCCGGGCGGTTGATGCGGTCGAACTTGCGGTTCTCGTTGGCCTCCATCTGCACGTAGATCTCCTTCTGCACGACGGAGGGCTTGCGGATGTTGGAGAAGCTCTCCGTGCCGCGCTCGCCGGCCGACTCGATGGCGAGGTCGCCGGAGCCCAGCATCCGCTCGAAGACGGACTGCTTGAAGAAGACGGTGTTCACCCGCTCGAGGGGGATCTCCACGCCCTGCTTGGAGAGCACGCCCCGTCGACTCACGATGCGGTCGCTGGTGAGGACGAACATGGTGGAGGTCCACACCAGGTACCGCCACCCGAACCAGGCCAGGGCGACGACCACGGCGACGGCCACGGCGACACCCAGCACCGAGCCGACCGTGCCCTCCGGACCGGCGGCGAGCACGATGATCCCGGCGATCACCGCCGCCACGAGGGCCAGGCCTGGGCGGAAGACGAAGTACCAGTGGGGGCGAAGGTCGAGGACCAGCTCCTCGGACTCGTTCAGCAGGTTGCGAGGGAAGGCCACGGCCCGAGTGTACGACCCTTCCTCGGCCCCCACGGGGAGCCGGCCCCGCTGGCCCCTACGCTCGGTCGGTGGACGCGACGCGGTTGCTCGACGGGTTGGACCCCGCCCAGCGGCGCGCGGTCACGGCCACCACGCACCCGTTGGCCATCCTCGCCGGGGCCGGCTCGGGCAAGACCCGGGTGCTCACCCGTCGGATCGCGCACCGCTGCCTCACCGGCGACGCCGACGCCCGTCACGTCCTGGCCGTCACCTTCACCCGCAAGGCGGCCGCCGAGCTCGACACCCGGCTCCGCTCGTTCGGCCTCCGCGACCTCCCGGCCGCCGGCACGTTCCACGCGCTCGCCTACGGCCAGCTCCGCACGGCCTGGGCCGGGGCGGGCACCGCCGCACCCGTGCTCCTCGACCGCAAGGCGCGCCTGCTGGCCCGCATCCTCGGCAACACCAAGCGCGTGCGACCGGCCGAGCTGGCCACCGAGATCGAGTGGGCCAAGGCCCGGCTGGTCACCCCGGACCGCTACGCCGACGCAGTCCGGCGCGCCGACCGCCACTCCCTCGTGGAGCCGGAGCGGGTGGCCGAGTGGTACCGGTCCTACGAGGCCGAGAAGCGCAAGCGGGGCCTGATCGACTTCGACGACCTGCTGGCCCGCTGCGCCGACCTCATCGAGCAGGACCCGTCGTTCGCCGCCGCCCAGCGCTGGCGCTTCCGGCACCTGTTCGTCGACGAGTACCAGGACGTGAACCCGCTCCAGGAGCGGCTGCTGCGAGCGTGGCTGGGCGACCGTCCCGACCTCTGCGTGGTGGGCGACCCGAACCAGGCCATCTACGGGTGGAACGGCGCCGACGCCGGCTTCCTCTCGAGCTTCACCCGGCACCACCCCGGCGCCGAGACCATCGAGCTGCTCGACTCCTACCGGTCGACGCCCCAGATCTTGTCGGTGGCGGCCTCGGTGCTGGCCGGCGGCCGCTCCCAGGCCCGGCCCCTCGCGGCCCACCGCGCCGACGGCGCCGTGCCGGTGGTGGTCGGCTACCAGTCCGACACCGACGAGGCCAACGGCGTGGCCCGCGCCGTGCGCGACCACCACGGCCCGGGACGGCCCTGGTCGGCCCAGGCCGTGCTGGTGCGCACCAACGCGCAGGCCGCCCTCTTCGAGGCCGCCTTCCGTCGGGCCGCCATCCCCTACCGGGTCCGGGGCGCGCACCGGTTCCTCGACGACCCCGACGTCCGCGACCTCCTCCGTCGGTTCGACCGCATGGCCGAGCCGCTCACCACCACCCTCGCCGACCTCGACGCCAGCGTGGCCCGCCAGCGCGCCGAGCTCCTGGGCGACGACCTCGACGACGGCCCCGAGGAGGGCGCACCGCACTGGCTCGACCGCGAGCTGCCCGACTCGGCAGCCGGCCGTCGGGTGGGGGCGTTCGAGCAGATCGTGCGCCTGGGCCACGAGCTGCTCACCCAGGACCCGCACACCCGCACCGACGCCCTGCAGGGCTGGTTGCGCACCGTCCTCCTCGACGACGGCCCCGATGCCGCCGACGCCGTCACCATCGCCTCGTTCCACTCGGCGAAGGGCCTGGAGTGGGACGTGGTGCACCTCACGGGCGTGGAGAAGGGCTACGTGCCCATCAGCCACGCCAAGGTGCCCGAGGCCAAGGAGGAGGAGCAGCGGCTCTTCTACGTGGC
>JBBRFU010000151.1:0-8723 GCA_038241315.1 Acidimicrobiales bacterium
CCCGTGTTCGTGCCCGACGCCGGCGACGGCCGCACCTTCGCCGAGCTCGACCAGGCGGCCAAGCACGCCATCAGCCACCGCGGCCAGGCCCTCGCCGCCCTCGTGGCCCAGCTCGCCACCGCCTGACCCAGCCCCCGACCCGCCCGAGCCCGCACCCACGGTGGCGAGCCGGACCAGGCGAGCGGGCGGCCGGGCGGACCCGGCGTCGTGGGCTGGGATGTGGTCGTCCCAGCGACCGGATCCCCGCCCGGTTCGGTGGTGGGGGCGGAGCGGGCGGGGAGGTGGTCGCCCAGCGGCCCGCTGTCAGCCCGGTTCAAGGCGGGCGTGGCGGGTGCGGGGCGGCCAGCTCAGGCGGGCTGGCAGGTGGGGCAGCGCCAGGTGGTGCGGCCGGCGAGGGGGAACACGTCGAGCGGGGCATCGCAGCGGCCGCAGGCCTCCTGCTTGTAGGCGTAGCGGCCCTCGCCGCGACGCAGCTTCGAGACGGGGCGGCCGAGCTCGTCGGCCCGCATGGTCACGATCTTGTTGCGACGCACGCCGAGACGCAGCTGGCGCACGGTCTCGGCCCACAGCCGGTCGAACTCCTCGCGGGTCAGGGACCTCCCCGGGCGGCGGGGGTCGACGCCCACGATGTTGAGCAGCTCGGAGCGGTACACGTTGCCGATGCCGGCCACCACGTCCTGCTCCATCAGCAGCAGCCCGATCGGCTTGGCGCTGCGCTGCACCTTCGCCCACGCTCGCTCGGGGTCGGCATCGCGCCGCAGGGGATCGGGGCCGAGCTTGGCCACCACCCGGGCCCGGTCGTCGGGGGTCACCACCGCGCAGACCATGGGACCGGTCAGGTCCCACGCCGCCTCGTCGCCGGCGAGGCGGAGCCGGGTGGTGGGCGTCGGCTCGGGGCGGGGCTCGTCGAGTCGGCGGAACCACTTCCCGATGAGCCCCAGGTGGACGTGGAGGACGTCGCCGGAGTCGTAGGTGTGGAACAGGTGCTTGCCCCAGGCCTCGGCCTCCAGGAGCACCTGGCCGTGCAGGCGCTCGGCCCCGCTGCGGAAGCGCTCCTGGCCGGCGACGGCCTCGACCGGTCGGCCGGCCAGGTCGGCGTTCTGGTCGCGGGCCAGCCGGTGGATGGTGTGGCCCTCGGGCATGGCGTCGAAGGTAGGCAGCCCCGAGCTGCGCCGCCCAACCGGGGCCGGGAGGGTGGTGCCGACGGCGCGACTCGAACGCGCACTGGCCAGGACCTAAACCTGGTGCCTCTGCCAATTGGGCTACGCCGGCGGGACGGCCGATGGTACCGGGCCGCACCGGCGCGGGAAGGCGACAGGTCACCGCTAACCTGCGCCGCATGGACCTGCCGAACTTCGCGCCGATGGCTCAGGGCCCCTCCGGGTTGGACCTCGGAGCCGCCGACATCTACAACCGCCTCCTCAAGGAGCGGATCGTCTTCCTCGGCACCGATGTCAACGACACCATCGCCAACCAGCTCGCCGCGCAGATGCTCTACCTCGACGGCCAGGACGGCGACCAGGACATCTGGCTCTACATCAACTCGCCCGGCGGGTCCATCTCGGCCGGCATGGCCATCTACGACACCATGCAGTTCGTCACCGCCGACGTGGCCACCGTCTGCATGGGCCTGGCGGCCTCCATGGGTCAGTTCCTGCTCTGCGCCGGCGCCGCCGGGAAGCGGTTCGCCCTCCCGCACAGCCAGATCATGATGCACCAGCCCTCCGGTGGCATCCAGGGCCAGGCGTCCGACATCGCCATCCAGGCGGAGCGGATGGTCTACATCAAGCGTCTCATGGCCGAGCGCATCGCCGACCACACCGGCCAGACGGTGGAGCAGATCGAGGCCGACTCCGAGCGGGACCGCTGGTTCACCGCCGAGCAGGCCAAGGACTACGGCATCATCGACAACGTCATCACCCGCCGGGCCGGGCTCCCCGAGAGCTGACGGGTCGGTCGCCGGCGGGGCCTGCCCCGGTGGGGACCTGCCCGGCCGGCCGCCCCCACCCGGGGGCCACCGGTCCACGACCTCAGCCGCCGGCGGGCGCCCCCGTGTCCGAGCCGCCGTCGGACCCGTCGGACCCGTCGGTCGAGCCGGTGCCCTCCACCCCCTCGTCGGTCGGTGCGGTCGACGTGACCGTCGACGTGGTGGTGGTCTCCACGTCGAGCGTGGGGTCGAGCGTCACGTCGCAGCGGTCGGCGGCGTAGTCCACCACCCGCTTCGACGCCGCTGCGGCGTCGGGGTGCTCGACCACGGCGGTGCGCAGCTCGTCGGATGCCGCCTCGGGATCGTCGGGGTTCGCCTCCACGGCGCCGAGGATGGCGAGCACCAGCTCCACGACCTCGTCCACGCTGCC
The DNA here is from genome assembly GCA_038241315.1 of Acidimicrobiales bacterium. Lineage (GTDB taxonomy): Bacteria > Actinomycetota > Acidimicrobiia > Acidimicrobiales > Iamiaceae > Aquihabitans. Next base: position 2,358 of record JBBRFU010000151.1, read on the forward strand.
GCGGATCTCCTCGGGGGCCACGTCGCGCAGGCCGGTGTAGGCGTCGGAGGCATCGTCGAGGCGGCGACCCAGCTCGGTGGCGTCGGTCTCGGTGAAGCCGTCGATCACCATCTCGAGCGGGGGCAGCTCCTGCACCTGCCGGCAGAAGGCCGCCTCGTCGGCGCCGCCGTCGTCGCTGCAGGCCGCCTGGCCGACCGAGAGGGCCACGGCTGCGAGGCAGGTGGTCCACCGCTTCGCCGTGGAGGCTCCCATGCCCCTCAGCTTCGCAGGTGGGTGCGGGCGGACCGGTTCACCACCGGGTCACGCCGCGCTGGCCCCGCGCTGGGCCGCCTCGGCCCGACCTCGCAGGTCGGCCACCGCGTGGGCCAGCCCCTCGGGGTCGCGGTAGAGGGCGCTGCCGGCCACCAGCACGTTGGCGCCGGCGCCGGTGGCGGCGGCGATGGTGTCGGGCCCGATGCCGCCGTCGACCTCGATGTCGACGTCGAGGCCCCGCTCGACGATCAGCGCCCGCAGCTCCACCAGCTTCGGCTCCATGGTGGCGATGTAGGCCTGGCCTCCGAAGCCCGGGTTGACGGTCATGACGAGGACCATCTCCACCAGGTCGAGCACGTGCTCGATGGCCGAGACCGGCGTGGCCGGGTTGAGCGCCACGGCGGCGCGACCCCCGCACTCGGTCACCTGGCCGAGGCAGCGGTGCAGGTGGCCGGTGCTCTCGGCGTGCACGATGATCAGCTCGCAGCCGGCCTCGACGTAGCGGGGCAGCAGCACCTCCGGGGTCTGCACCATCAGGTGGGCCTCGAAGGGGACCTGCACGTGGGGCCGGCAGGCGGCGATCACGTCGGGGCCGAAGGTGAGGTTGGGCACGAACTGGCCGTCCATCACGTCCCACTGGATGCGGTCGACGCCGGCGTCCTCGAGCGCCTTGCACTCCTCGCCCAAGCGGGAGAAGTCGGCCGGCAGCACCGACGGGGCGATGTGGACGGGGCGGGGTGACGAGGCGACGGGCACGACGGCATCCTACGAGAGCCGGTACGGCGCCCCGGTAGGCTCCCCGTCCGTGACCGTGCTCGAGCTCCGGACCACGGCCATGGCCGTGGGTGGTGAAGCGGTGGCCCGGGAGGCATCCGGGCGGGTGGTCTTCGTCAGCGGGGCGGCACCGGGCGAGACCGTCCTCGTGGAGCTCACCGACGAGCGGAAGTCGTTCGCCCGGGGCGTCGTGGTCGGCGTGGTCTCCCCGTCGCCCGATCGCGTGGAGCCCCCCTGCCCCCACGTGGCGGAAGGCTGTGGCGGGTGCGACTGGCAGCACATCGCCGTCCCCGACCAGCGCCGGCTCCGGGTGGAGCAGGTGGCCGACGTCCTCCGGCGCCAGGGCGGCATCGAGTCGCCCCTCGTGGCGCACGGCCTCGAGCTCCCCGCCGAGCGGGTGCGCACCACGGTGCGGGGCACCGCTGGCCCGGATGGCCGCTTCGCGTTCCGTCGCCGTCGCTCCCACGATCCCGTGGTGGTCGACTCCTGCCTGATCGCCCACCCGGCGGTGGAGGAGATCATCCGCGACGGGTGGTTCGACGAGGCCGACGAGGTCACCATCCGGGTCGGGGCGCGCACGGGCGAGCGCCTGGTGATCGTGAGCCCCACCGCCGCCGGGTCCCGGGTGCCGGCGGGCGTCACCCTGGTGGGCACCGACGAGCTCCGGGCCGGCCGCCGGGCCTGGTTCCACGAGGAGGTGGCCGGGCGCACCTGGCGCGTGTCGGCGGGCTCGTTCTTCCAGGCCAGCCCCGAGGGGGCCGAGGCCCTGGTGGCGGAGGTGGGGGCCCTCGTCCACCGGTTCGCCCCGGAGGCGCAGCGGCTCGTCGACCTGTGCTGCGGGGTGGGGCTGTTCGCCGGCACGGTGGGCGCCGAGCGGGCGGTCGTGGGCGTGGAGCGGAGCGCCTCGTCGGTGGCCGACGCCCGCCACAACCTGGCCGATCGCCAGGTTCGGGTGGTGAAGGTCGCCCTGGCCAAGTGGCGGCCCAGCCCGGCCGACGTGGTGGTGGCCGACCCGGCGCGCAGCGGCCTCGGGGCCGAGGGCATCGCCGCGGTGGCCGCCACGGGGGCCGACCTGTGCGTCCTGGTGAGCTGCGACCCCGCGGCCCTGGGTCGCGACGCCCAGCTCCTCCACGCCGCCGGCTACCGGCACGCGGGATCGTCCGTGCTCGACCTCTTCGGCCACACCGGTCAGATCGAGGTCGTCTCCGGGTTCCGCCGCCTCACCTGAACGGGTAGTGAACGCCAGTGAGCAACCTGCCTCCAAGGCCGCCATCGTCATCCGAACCACCGGATCGCTCCGTAGAGCGTGACAGTGAGCACGACATGAGCAACCTCGGAGAGATGAGCGACGCCGGACTGGTGGTGGCGATCAGCCGCTACAACCAGGACGCGCTGGCGGAGGCCTACCGGCGTCACGCCGGCGCGGTCTTCGGCCTGTCCCGCCGTCTGCTCGCCGAGGTGTCGCTCGCCGAGGAGATCGTGCAGGAGGTCTTCCTCCGGCTCTGGAACGATCCCGACAAGTTCGACCCGGGGCGCGGCTCGCTGCGCTCGTACCTGCTGGCCCAGTGCCACGGGCGCTCGGTCGACCTGCTCCGCTCGGAGTCGTCCCGGCGCCGGCGGGAGGAGCGAGACCTCCGGCGCACCGCCGAGTCCGGCTACGACCTCGAGCGCGAGGTGTGGGACCTCACGGTCGCCGACCACGTGCGGGAGGCCATCGCCAAGCTCCCGGAGAGCGAGCGGGAGGCCATCCGCCTCGCCTACCTCGGGGGTCACACCTACCGAGAGGTGGCTGCGCTGCTCGGCGAGCCCGAAGGTACCGTCAAGAGCCGCATCCGATCGGGCTTGAAGCACCTGCGGACCGAACTGGTCGCCGTCGGCGCCACCCTCGGGGAGGATCTGTCATGAGCGAGTTCCACGACGACTTCAGCGACCTGCTCGGCGCCTACGCCCTCGACGCCGTCGAGCCCGACGAGCGCGACGAGATCGAGGCCCACCTCCACACCTGCCCCTGGTGCGCCGCCGAGGTGGCCGAGCACCGTGAGGTGGCAGCCTTCCTCTCGCACTCCGGCACCGACGCCCCGGCGGGCGTGTGGGACCGCATCGCCGCCGAGCTGTCGCCCGCCGCCCCGCCCATGCGCCTCACGCTCTCCCCGGTGGGCGAGGCCGACCGCCCCGCCAGCCCCGAGGCCCCCGCGCTCGGACGCATCGGCGACCGTCCCCCCGAGCCCGCCGCCCCCGAGGCGGGCCCCATCGCCCCGGTCACCTCCCTGGCCGATCGCCGGTCGTTCCGCACCCGCACCCTGGTGGCCATGGCCAGCGCCGCCGCCGTGCTCGTGGCCGCCCTCGGCTTCGCGGCCGTCGACCAGGCTCGCGAGGCCGAACAGTGGCGGGAAAGGGCGACCGCACCGACCACGGTCCCGAGCAACCCGGACGACCTCTCGGTCCAGCTCACCGGGGCCGACGACGACATGGGCGCCACCGCGGTGGTCACCGACTCCGGTCGGGGCTACCTCGTGTCCCACGACCTGCCCACGCCCGGCGACGACGAGCTCTACCAGCTGTGGGGCGTGGTCGACGGGGTGGTGCTCTCGCTGGGCACGTTCGACGACGAGACCGATGTGGTGAACTTCCAGATCGACCCGAAGCGCATCGACGGGGTCGAGGCCTTCGCCGTCTCCAAGGAGCGCATGCCCGGCGTGGTGGTCTCCGAGGTCGCCCCGGTCATCGCCGGCGAGGTGGCCTGACCGCACGGTCCCGCCCCTCCGGTCCCGCCCCTACGGTGGCGGCCATGCGGACCATGCAGGCCTACCGGATCGAGGCCTGGGCGGCGCCGGCCCGCCTGGTCGAGGTGCCCGTCCCGGACCCCGGGCCCGGCCAGGTGCGCGTGCGGGTGGCCGGCTGCGGCCTGTGCCACTCCGACCTGGCGATGGCGGCCCTGTCGGCCGAGGTGGGGGAGGCGATCGGCTGGTCGGTGCCGTTCACCCTCGGCCACGAGACGGCCGGCTGGGTGGATGCGGTGGGGGAGGGCGTGTCCGGCCTGGCCGAGGGCGAGGCGGTGGCGGTGGCGTCCCCGTCGTCGTGCGGGCGCTGTCGGTGGTGCCGGCGGGGCCAGGAGAACGCCTGCCCGTCCGGGCTCGTCGGGCGCGGGTACGGGCGCGACGGCGGGCTCGCCGAGCACGTGCTGGTGGACGACGCCGCTCGGGTGGTGTTCCCGATCGGGGCCCTCGACCCGGCGACGGCGGGCCCGCTGACCGATGCCGCGGCCACGTCCCACCACGCCGTGCTGCGGATGCTGCCGCGGGTGCACCCGGGGTCGACGGTGCTGGTGCTCGGGGCCGGTGGCCTCGGCGGGTTCGTGGTCCAGCTCCTGCGGGCCCTGGCCGACGTGCGCGTGGTGGCGGTGGACCCAGCCCCCGCCCGTCGGGCCCGGGCCCTCGAGCTCGGCGCCCACGACGCGGTGGACGGCGTCGACGAGGACACCGGAGGGCGCCTGCGGGCGCTCCTGGGGTCGGAGCCGGTCGACGGCGTGGTCGACGTGGTGGGCACCGACGCCACCATCGCCCTGGCCGCCTCGGTGCTGGCGCCGGCCGGCTCGCTCGCCCTCGTGGGGGCCGGCGGCGGGTCCCTCCGCCGGCCCTGGTTCGGCGGCCTGCCCCGTGACGCCGAGCTCTTCACCTTCCAGGGCTCGGACCTCGCCGACGCCCGCGCCGCCCTCGCCCTGGCCGCCGACGGGCGCCTCCAGGTCGACGTGGTGCCCTTCCCCCTGGCGCGCGTGGCCGAGGCCTACGCCGCCCTCGACGCCGGCTCGCTCGCCGGCCGCGCCGTCGTGTGCCCCTGATCCGCCCCGGCCGGGCGCGATGCGGCCCGGTCGCGGGGACCGGGCCGAGATCGGTGGGGTGGCGCTCGCCGGGGGATTCGAACCTCCGACCGGTGGATGAAGAGCTCGTCGCTCGGTCGTGGCTCATCGGGTCGGGCGCGATGCGGCCCGGTCGCGGGGACCGGGCCGAGATCGGTGGGGTGGTGCGCCCCGGGGGATTCGAACCCCCAACCTGTGGATTAAGAGTCCATTGCTCTGCCGTTGAGCTAGAGGCGCCTGGGGACTTTAGTCGACCCACCCCAGCCCGGCGCCAACCCCATCGGGGCCGAGAACCAGAACGGCCGGCCGCCCGTGGGGGCGACCGGCCGATTCGGTTGGGGTGACCGAGGGGATTCGAACCCCCGACATCCGCGACCACAACGCGGCGCTCTGACCAGCTGAGCTACGACCACCAAGAGGCGTTCATGATAGCGCGGGGTGCCGCCCGCACCGAACCGGTTGCTGGGGCCCGGCCGGGCGCCCGCCTCGGTCAGTTGCCGGTGGTGCTCCAGTGCCAGGACTCGCTGGGCAGGTTGTAGAAGCCGTAGCTGGCCGCGTTGGCGGACAGCCAGCGGAAGCAGCTCGAGCTGCGGCTGCAGTTGGAGAAGTCGATGGCGAGGCCGACCTCGTGCTGGCTGGTGCCCGGCTTGGCGGTGGGCGGGCTGCACTGCGACGCCGGCATCTCCCAGATGGCGTAGTAGCTGGTGCCGCAGTTGCGCTTGCGGGTCTCGATCTGGCCGGCGGGGCTGCGGTAGCCGCCACCGGAGAGCGAGACGCCCGAGCCCCGGGCGGCGTTGAGCATCGATTGGACCTGGCCCTGGATCCGGCAGTTCACCGTGATGCCGCCCACGGTGCACAGCGAGATGCCGCCCGACCCCGTGCCGCCGCCACCGACGGAGACCGGCGGGAGGGGGGCGGTCTCGCCGCCACCCGGGCTCTGGTTGCTCGGGGGGCTGGCGACGGGGGTGATGACGGGCGCCGGACGGGACGCGGCCGCGGCTGCGGCGGCCGCCGCCTTGCGCTGCGCCTCCTGCTCGGCCGCCTCCTGGGCGGCGAGGCGGGCCACGAGGGCGGCCTGCTCCTGGGCGATCTTGGCCGAGAGGGCCCGGTCGGTCTTGGCCAGCTCGACGCTGCGGGCCAGCTGGGTGTCGATCGTGGAGCGGATGCCGTCGGCCACGCGTCGCTGGTCGGCCTCGGCCGCGGCCACGGCATCGGTGCGCTCCTGCTGCTCGGCCCGCTTCTCGTCGGCCAAGGCCTTGGCCTCGGTGGCCTTGCGCTTCTGGTAGGCGAGGTCGCTGGCCGCGCCGTTGAGCCGGTCGGAGAGGTCGGCGTCGCTCTGGGCGCGGAGCTCGATGTAGAACTTGCGGGTCGAGGCCGCGGTGAAGTCGTTGCTCTCCAGCACGCTGAGGACGTCGTCACCGGGCGGGCTCACGTAGGCCTCCACGGCCCGGCTGCGCATCTCGTCGGTGAGGGCGGCGACCTCG
>JBBRFU010000152.1:0-8570 GCA_038241315.1 Acidimicrobiales bacterium
CTCGACCACGTCGGCGGGCAGCTCCTCGGCCGCGCCCGGCTGGGACATGGTGGAGGCGATGTTGCCCCAGGCGTCGGCCGCCTTGGCGAAGGCATCCTGCTGACCGGTGGCGTAGCCGAGGGCCTTGGCCATGTCCCGGACTCCGGACCGGGCCCGGTAGGTGATCACGTTGGCTACCTGGGCGGCGTGGCGGCGGCCGTGGCGCTCGTAGACGTACTGGATGACCTCCTCGCGCCGGTTGGACTCGATGTCGATGTCGATGTCGGGTGGGCCGTCGCGCTCGGGGGAGAGGAACCGCTCGAACAGCAGGCCGAGGCGCACGGCGTCGGCCTTGGTGATGCCGAGCGCGAAGCACACCGCCGAGTTGGCCGCGCTCCCCCGGCCCTGGCAGTAGATCCCGGCCGTGCGGCAGAACTCGACCAGGTCCCACACGATGAGGAAGTAGCCGGGGAACCCGAGGGTCTCGATGAGGGCTAGCTCGTGGTCGATCTGGGCCCACGCCCCCGGCTGGCGCTCGGCGTGGCGGGGCCCGTAGCGGCGGGTGGCGCCGGCCTCGGTGAGGCGGCGCAGGTGCGCCATCTCGTCCAGGCCCTCGGGGCAGGGAAACGGCGGCAGGTTCGGGGCCACCAGGTGCAGGTCGAACGCGCAGGCCCGGCCCAACTCGGCGGCCAGCTCGACCGCACCCGGGTAGCGGGCGAAGCGGCGGGCCTGCTCGTCGCCCGAGCGGAGGTGGGCGGTGGCGGCCGGGGGAAGCCAGCCGTCGGCGTCGTCCAGGCTGCGCCGGGCCCGCACCGCGGCCAGCGCGGTGGCCAGGCGGCGCTGGCCCGGGGTGGCGTAGTGGACGTTGTTGGTGGCCACGACCTCGACGCCGACCCGGTGGGCGATGGCGGCCAGCGCGTCGTTGCGGGCCGAATCGAGCGGGTCGTGGTGGTCCCACAGCTCGACCACCACGTTGCCGGCACCGAAGGTGTCGACCAGCCGGCGCACCTCGCGCTCGGCGGCCGCGGGGCCGTGGGCGTGCAGCGCCTGGTTGACCGTCCCCTTGCGACAACCCGTGAGCACCAGCCACTCGCCACCGTGGGCCCGGCACCAGTCGATGCCGTCGTAGACGGGCTTGCCCTTCTCGGCCCCGGCCAGCTGGGCGGTGGAGATGGTGTCGGCCAGGCGGGCGTAGCCGGCCGGGCCCCGGGCCAGCACGAGCAGGTGGGAGCCCTCGGGGTCGGGGACGCCGTTCTGGGGCCGGGTGAGCCCGAGGGAGAGCTCGGCCCCGAACACGGTGGGCAGGCCGGCGGCCCGGGCCGCCTCGGCGAAGCGGACCACGCCGTAGAAGCCGTCGTGGTCGGTGAGGGCGAGGGCCTCCAGGCCGAGGCGGGTGGCCTCCTCGGCCAGTGACTCGGGGTGGGAGGCGCCGTCGAGGAAGCTGAAGTTCGAGTGGCAGTGCAGCTCGGCGTAGGGCACCGTGGCCGTGCGCCGCTGCAGGTCGGCGGGCGGCACGTAGGACGGCCGGTGGTAGGACCACGCCGGGCTGTCGCCTCCGTCGCCCTCGGACCGCGTGGGCTTGCGGTGCCGGTCCGAGAGGGCCCGCTCCAGGTCGCTCCAGGGCAGGTCCGGGTTGTTGAAGCCCACATCAGGAACCGTAGACGAACACCTGTTCGGATACCAGAGGCGTTGGTTATGGACTCCATAGGGACGATCGCGGAGACAGGACCGCCCCGGGCTGGTACTCCTAGGGGACGCACGACCACCGCGCCATCCGAGAGGACCTCACATGACCGAATCCCAGGACATGACCGACAAGGGCGACACCGCCAGCGAGAGCGAGAGCGAGAACCCGGTCATCGACGCCCCGGAGCCCACGCAGGGTGGACGGCCGAGGTCCAACAAGGACTGGTGGCCCAACCAGCTCGACCTGAGCGTGCTCCACCACCACAACGCGCGGGGCAACCCGATGGATCCCGACTTCGACTACGGAGCCGCCATCGCCGAGCTCGACGTCGACGCCCTCAAGGCCGACATCGTCGACGTCATGCACACCTCGCAGGACTGGTGGCCGGCCGACTGGGGCCACTACGGCCCGCTCTTCATCCGCATGACCTGGCACCAGGCCGGCACCTACCGCATCGAGGACGGCCGGGGCGGCGGCGGCGACGGCGGACAGCGCTTCGCCCCCCTCAACAGCTGGCCCGACAACGCCAACCTGGACAAGGCCCGCCGCCTGCTGTGGCCGGTCAAGCAGAAGTACGGGTCGAAGGTCTCCTGGGCCGATCTCCTCGTGCTCGCCGGCAACGTCGCCCTCGAGGACATGGGCTTCGAGACCTTCGGGTTCGCCTTCGGACGCGAGGACATCTGGGAGCCCGAGGAGATCTTCTGGGGCCCCGAGGACGCCTGGCTCGGCGACGAGCGCTACGTCGACGAGGGCCCCCTGGACTTCGGCGACGAGCCCTTCGGCGCCGTCACCATGGGCCTCATCTACGTCAACCCGGAGGGCCCGAAGGGCCAGCCCGACCCCGTGGCCAGCGCCCACGACATCCGGCTCACCTTCGCCCGCATGGCCATGAACGACGAGGAGACCGTCGCCCTCATCGCCGGCGGCCACACCTTCGGCAAGACCCACGGCAACGGCAACGCCGACCTCGTCGGGCCCGAGCCCGAGGGCTGCCCGGTGCACTCGATGGGCCTGGGCTGGATCAGCCAGCACAGCACCGGCAAGGGCCCCGACACCATCACGTCGGGGCTCGAGGGCGCCTGGACCCCGACCCCGACCCAGTGGGACAACAGCTACTGGGACACGCTGTTCGCCTGGGACTGGGAGCTGGTCGAGAGCCCGGCGGGCGCCAAGCAGTGGCAGCCCAAGGACGCCGAGGCCCAGGAGCTGGTGCCCGACGCCCACATCGAGGGCAAGTCGAACCCCCCGATGATGAGCACCGCCGACCTCGCGCTGCTCCACGATCCGGAGTACCGCAAGATCTCCGAGCGCTTCCGCGACAACCCCGACGAGTTCGCCGACGCCTTCGCCCGGGCCTGGTACAAGCTGCTCCACCGCGACATGGGCCCGGTCTCGCGCTTCCTCGGCCCGTGGGTGCCCGAGCCCCAGCTGTGGCAGGACCCGGTCCCCGCCGTCGACCACGCGCTCGTGGACGACGCCGACGTGGCCGGCCTCAAGGCCAAGGTGCTCGTCGCCGGCATGTCGGTGCAGGACCTCGTGTTCACCGCGTGGGCCTCGGCCTCGTCGTTCCGCGACACCGACAAGCGGGGCGGGGCCAACGGCGCCCGCATCCGCCTGGCCCCGCAGAAGGACTGGGAGGCCAACGAGCCCCAGCGCACCGGTCGGGTCATCGCCGCCCTCGAGCAGGTCCAGCAGGACTTCAACGGCGCCCAGTCGGGCGGCACGCGGATCTCGCTGGCCGACCTCATCGTCCTCGCCGGCTGCGCGGCCGTCGAGAAGGCGGCCAACGACGCGGGGCACGACATCACCGTCCCGTTCTCGCCGGGGCGCACCGACGCCACCGACGAGATGACCGACGCCGACTCGTTCTCGGTGCTCGAGCCCAAGGCCGACGGCTTCCGCCAGTACCTGCGGGCCGGCGACAAGCTCCCGCCGGAGCAGCGCCTGCTCGACAAGGCCAACCTGCTGCGCCTGAGCGCACCGGAGATGACCGTGCTCGTCGGCGGCCTGCGCGCCATCGGCGCCAACCACGGCGGGTCGTCGCACGGCGTGCTCACCGACCGGCCGGGCCAGCTGACGAACGACTACTTCGTCAACCTGCTCGACCCGGGCACGGCGTGGGAGACCGGGATGTCCGACGGCGTCTACGACGGCAAGGACCGCAGCACCGGCGAGACGAAGTGGACGGCCACCGCGGTCGACCTGGTCTTCGGCTCGAACTCCCAGCTGCGCGCCATCGCCGAGGTCTACGGCCAAGACGACGGGCAGGCCAAGCTCGCCCGTGACTTCGTCGCCACCTGGGACAAGGTCATGAACCTCGACCGGTTCGACCTCGACTGAACACGACCCGGCGGCCGGCTCCACGCCGGCCGCCGGGGCCGGCCCGTCCCCTCAGGGGAAGATGCCCCGGGCCTCCAGGGCCGCCGCCACCCGCTCGATGGCGAGCGCGTAGGCCCCGCGGCGCAGGCTGACGCCCCAGTGCTGCGAGGCGGCCCACACCTCCTCGAAGGCGTCGGCCATGACCTGGTGGTGGCGCTCGGCGGTGACGCCCTGCTCCCACGGGTAGCCCTGGCGGGCCTGGGCCCACTCGAAGTACGACGCCGTGACGCCACCGGCGTTCGCCAACACGTCGGGGACGACCGTGACGCCCCGGCGGTCGAGCACGGCGTCGGCCTCGGTGAGCGTCGGCCCGTTGGCGGCCTCGACGATGACCTGGGCCTGGATCCGCTCGGCCACCGCGGCATCGATGACGCCGCCGAGCGCGGCGGGCACGAGCAGCTCGCACGGCATGGCCAGCAGCTCGCCGGGGTCGACCGGGTCGCCGAGCGCGAAGCCGGCCACGCCGCCGGTGGCCTTGACGTGGTCGGACAGCTCGGATACGTCGAGGCCGCCCTCGTTGACCACCGCGCCGGTGACGTCGCTGACGCCGACGATGCGCATGCCGGCCGACGTGAGCAGGTACGCCAGCGGCCCCCCGACCTTGCCGAACCCCTGGATGACGGCACGCCGGCCGGGGAACTCGATCTGGAGCACCTCGAACACGGCGCGGGCGCACACCACGACGCCGGCCGCGGTGCCGCCGGCATGGGCGCGCGTGCCGCCGACGGCGAGCGGCTTGCCCGTGACCGCGGCCGGCAGGTGGACGCCGCCGTTGGTCATCTGCAGCGTGTCGAGCAACCAGGCCATGACCCGGCCGTCGGTGTTCACATCGGGGGCGGGGACGTCGCGGTCGGGGCCCAGCAGCGGAGCGATCGCCATCGTGTAGCGCCGCGTGAGCCGCTCGAGCTCGTTGTCGCTCAGGGTGCGGGGGTCGCAGCGCACGCCGCCCTTGGCGCCGCCGAAGGGGATGCCGCACACCGCGGTCTTGAGCGTCATCTGCGCGGCGAGGGCGGTGACCTCCTCGGCGTCGACGTCGGGGTGGAACCGGATGCCGCCCTTGCCGGGGCCGCGCACCGTGTTGTGGTGGACGCGCCAACCCACGAAGACCTCGAGGGAGCCGTCGTCCATCCGGACGGGCACCGCCACCTCCAGGAGTCGTTCAGGCCGGCGCAGCCGGAGGTGCACGGCATCGCTGACGCCGGCGACGGCGGCGGCGTCGTCCATTCGGTCGAGGACGGCGTCCCACGCGCTGGCTGTCACGGGCCGAGTGTGCCAGGCGCCACCCGGGAGCGCCGGGAGCAGCGGTGCCGGCGGGTCAGGACAGGCGGGCGAAGGCCTCGCACTCCTTGCTCGGCCCCGCCACGACCAGGACGTCGCCCTCGTCCAGCACGGTGTCGGCCGTGGCGTAGGTGAAGCCCTGGTCGCCCGGTTTGACGCAGACCACGGTGACGCCGTGGTGGGCACGCAGCTCCAGGTCGGCGAGGGTCCGGCCCAGCATCGCCGCCGGCGCCACCGTCTCGACCATGGCGAAGTTGGCATCGAGCTGGAACCAGTCGATGATGCTGCCCCCCACGAGGTGCGCCACCCGCCGGCCCATCTCGTGCTCGGGGTAGACGACGATGTCAGCGCCCACCCGTTCGAGGATGCGGCCGTGGGGCGTCGTGACCGCCTTGGCGATGATGTTCGGCACCCCGATGTCGGCCAGCGCTGCGGTCGTGAGGATGCTCGCTTCGATGTCGGAGCCGATGCCGACGACGGCGTTGTCGAAGTCGCGAGCGCCGATCTGGGCCAGCACCTCGGGGTCGGTGGTGTCGGCCTCGAGCACGTGGGTGAGGTCGTCGGAGAGCTTCTGGACGCGACGGCTGTCGGTGTCGATCCCGAGGACCTCGAAGCCCAGGTTCTTCAGCTCGAGCGCCACGGCGCTGCCGAAGCGACCGAGCCCGACGACCAGCACCTGCGTGCCCTTCGAACGGGGGAGGCCCTGACGACTCCGGTGCGATGAGGGGGTTTGCTCAGCCAATGATCGGTCGCTCCTCGGGATGGCGGTAGAGCCGGTCTCGCGCTCGCAGCACGAGCGCGGCGAACAAGGTGATGGGTCCGACGCGGCCGATGAGCATCAAGAAGATGACCACCAGCTGCGACGGGACGGGTAGCAGCGGGGTGAGGTTGGCGCTCAGGCCCACCGTTCCCAGGGCGGAGATGACCTCGAACATCAGATCGGACCGAGGCAGCTGGGAGGTGGAGACCAGGACCATGGTGGAGGTCACCACCACCCCGACGGCGAGGAGGCCGACGGTCAGCGCCTGGCGCTGCACCTCGGTCGGGATGCGGCGGGCGAACACGACCACGTCGGGGTCCCCTCGCGCCTCGGCCCACATGACCCAGCCGAGCACCGCGAACGTCGTCACCTTGATGCCGCCGGCCGTGGAGGCGGAGCCTCCACCGATGAACATCAGGACCTCGGTGAGCAGCCGCGAGGGCTCGCGAAGGGCCCCGATGTCGACGCTGTTGAAACCCGCCGTGCGCGGCGTCACGCTGGCGAACAGGGCGTTGGTGGCCGAGTCCCACCAGCTGAGCCCACCGATCGTCGCCGGGTTGGTCCACTCGAACCAGGCGAACAGGGCCCACCCGCCGAGCAGGAGCGCCGCGGTCGTCGTCAGGGTCAGCTTGGCGTGGAGCGAGTAGACGTGGGTGTTCGTCCGGTGCCGGCCGATCTGGGACCACACGGGCAGCCCGAGCCCGCCGATCACGATGTTGCCGGCGATGAGCAGGAGGATCATGGGGTCCCGCTGGAAGCTGACCAGGTTGTCCGCGTACAGGCCGAAGCCCGCGTTGTTGAACGAGGACACCGAGTGGAACAGGCCCAGGTACGCGGCGCGGTGAACCGACTCGCCGTACTCCGCCGCGAAGCGCGACGCCAACAGGGCGGCGACCGTCAGCTCGAAGAAGGCGGTCAGCTTGGCGACCTGGAGCAGCAGGCGACGCACGTCGGACATGTCCAGGGCGCCGGTCTCCGCGACGGCGATCAGCCGGTGGCGCAGCCCGAGCCTGCGGGCGAGCACGGCCACCAGCAGCGATGACAGGGCGATGATCCCGAAGCCACCCACCTGGATGAGCGCCATGATCACCACCTCACCGAACGTCGACCAGTGGCTCCCGGGGTCGACGACGTTCAGACCGGTGACGCACACCGCCGAGGTGGCCGTGAACCAGGCGGTGACGAAGGAGGTGCTGGCATCCGGCTCCGAGGCGATCGGCAGGCGCAGCAGCACCGCCCCGAGGAGGCTCGTGCCGAAGAAGCCGAGCACGACGTACTGAGCGGGGTGGCGCAGGATGCGCCACCTGGATGCTCGGCGGAAGGGCACGGCGCAGCACGCTACGGCGCGGCGGCCTCCCAGCGGACAACCGGTGGTCGCGCGAGCCTGGTGGGACCGGGAACGCTCCGCAGTCGGGTCAGCCGCTGACGATCGGGTTGCCGGCGGGCTGGGCGTTGTCCCAGTCGTCGTCGATGTGGACCACCTCCCGACCGACGCAGTCCATCAGCGAGGCGCCGATCGAGGCGCGGTAACCGGACTTGCAGTGCACCCAGACCTCGCCGTCGGGGACCTCGGCCTGGCGGCCGCGCAGCTCGTAGAAGGGGATGTGCACGGCGCCCTCGATGTGGTGCTCCCTCCACTCGTCGGGGCGTCGGACGTCGAGCACGACGATCTCGTCACCCCGATCGCTGCGCTCGCTCGCCAGGTCCTCGAAGGTGGCCTGGCGGTAGGAGGCGGTGCGGTCGCCGGCGAGCTCGTCGGGGCCGCCGATCGCGGCCCCCATCCGGTCGATGCCGATCCGGGCGAGCTGGCGGCGGGCCTCGAGGACGTCGTCGCGGGACTCGCCGATGAGGGTCAGCGGCGCGTCCCAGGGCACGGTCCAGCCGAGGTGCGTGGCGAAGGGGTCGGCCAGCTCGACCGAGACGGTCCCCCGCACGTGGTTGGCGGCGTAGGCGGTGCGGGCGCGCAGGTCCACCACCCACTCGCCGTGCTCGAGCCGGTGCTGCAGCCCGGCGGGGTCGACGAGCTGGGGCAGGTCCAGGTCGGCCTCGTCCGGCCCGGCCTGGTTCAGCGACGCCATCTGCGCGTAGTAGCGGGGGTAGGCGGTGAGGCCGGCCAGCAGCTCGGCCACGAAGTCGTCCTCGTCCTCGGTCAGCGCCAGGTTCTGCTGCTTCTCCTTGCCGATGGTGGACTCGGTGCCCTTGGTCTCGGTGGCCGAGCAGAAGCTGCCGAAGCCGTGCGTGGGGTAGACGTCGGTGTCATCGGGGAGCAGGTCCGCCAGCCGGTGGGCGGAGCGGTGCTGGGCCCGGGTGAGCTCCTCGGTGAGGTCGGGGTCGACCAGGTCGGTGCGGCCCATGGCCCCGTACAGCACCGAGCCGCCCGTGAAGACCGCCACCGGACGGCCGTCGACGGCGACCGAGTACGACAGGTGGGTCGGGGTGTGGCCCTGCGTGTGGAGGGCGGTGACCTCGAGGGAGCCGGTGGAGATG